>NZ_RYYB01000001.1:210801-554125 GCF_004378925.1 Campylobacter sp. CH186
TTATACAGGTACCGGTTTTTCTAGTGGTTCTGGACAATCTCAATTTGCCACTTTAAAAATTTCAGCAGATAATAAAGCAGGAGCTACTTATAAAAATGCAGGTGTAACTACGCTTAAAGGTGCTATGGCAGTAATGGATATAGTAGAGACTGCTACGACAAATCTTGATCAAATCAGAGCAGACATAGGTTCAGTTCAAAATCAACTCCAAGTTACGATCAATAATATCACGGTAACTCAAGTCAATGTAAAAGCAGCTGAATCAACTATCAGAGATGTGGATTTTGCAGCTGAGAGTGCGAATTTCTCAAAGTATAATATCCTAGCTCAAAGTGGATCTTATGCGATGAGCCAAGCTAATGCAGTTCAACAAAATGTCTTAAAACTTTTACAATAAATGAGGATTTTATCCTCATTTATAAGAGTTTTCTTTTTTCAAGTTCATCTTGTAAAGGTATGATAGCTTTTTTTAAGATGATATTTTGAGTATCTACAAGATCAAAAATGCTTTCTATTAAGGATTCATGAGCATAAAGCCAAGCAAAAAGTTTATTTTGTCTTTCACTTTCATTACTAATTTTTTGGGTATATAAAGGAGCCAATAAACTTTCTTCATGATATAGTGTTGGTCCTAAAATTTCATTTAAAAAATAATAATGTTTTGATTCAATACGAGTTTTAAATTTATCTAAATTTTTATTGATTTGCTCTAGGGTGAGCTTAGACTTTCCTTTTTTTAATGAAGTTAATTGATTTTTAACTTTTTTACATTCTTTTAAAAAAGTTTGAGTTAAACTCATTTGCTTTTTGATCTTTTTATAAGCATCTAACATTAACTTATCTCTTTGATTTTTTAAAAGTTTAGGAATTTTAGTAAAAGGTTTTTTTAGATCTTTTTTAAGCAAAGTTTCGCAAATTTCTTTAAAAGGTTTTTCTATAGTTCCTTCTATCCTAGCTCCACCTTCAGTAGCATTATAAGTTTTTATATTATTTTTATTATTTGTATAAATAAAATTTTCAAATATTTCTCTAAATAAAGTCCAAATTATAGAGCTCTGAACTATTCCTTCTCCCCCATAGGCTATAGTAGTGTGCTTATCAAAATCTCTTTCGTGGTGTCCTTTATGAAAATCTTCATATAAAAAGCCTTTAGAATGCGAACTTCCATCTTTTGCATAAGCTAGATCTTGTCCTATTAAAATGATGTTTTTATAGTTTAGATTGATAGCTAGTTCATAGTTCATATGAGCAACGCTTAAACCACAGCTCATATAGCCAAATTCATTAAGGTCTATTGAGCTAGCAAAAGGTAAAGACTTGGTAACTAAGATATATTTTCTTTTACTTTTTTCAAGATAGGTAATAGTGTTTTCATGTGCTAAAGAAGTTACAATAAAAGTAATATCTTGATCAAATTCTTTAAAGTCATTATTAAAACATTCTGCTGTATAGTGATCTCTTTCCATCATACAAACATAATCAGGCTTTATATCATGCCTTGCTAGTATAGCATAAGCACTATCAGCACAAAAAATAGTTGCTTTGTTTGCATGCTGTTTAAGCAAAGGAAGTTGTTTTTCAAGACTAGGACCTGTAGAAACTATGATAGCCACATTTTCATCTTTGGTATTTTTTCTTTTTTTAAGTAAGGTTTGATAGCTTGGATGAGAGATCATTTTTGGGATATTTTGGACAAATTGTTCTATACCTTGCATAGCATCTTTTGGGTCATTTCCTCTTCTAAGACTAATATTTCTAATGGCTTTAGAATTTAAAGTGTTAACTTGTAGTATATCTTCTTCATAATTTTTATAAAAATTAGAATGTAAAAGTAGCTTATATGTTCTAAAGAAGTATTCCACTTCTCTTAAAGAAAATATTCTATCAACTTTGGTATAGTTCATATGATGGGTATAAACTAAGATCAACCTCCCTTTTCTTAATTCTTCGCTAAAATCAATCAAATTAAGAGCAATAAAAATAATTTCAATTTCTTTTTCAAAAACAACGATTCTTTTATGATTTTCATTTTGAAGCAAGGCTTTGTATAAAATTCCATTTCCAAGACCGTAAAAAAATAAAGATGGATATCTTTGATATTCTTTAAAAAATTCAATTTTTTCTTCTAATTCTTTTAAAGGATTTTTATAAATGGTTTTTAAATTTCTTTTTTGGATGATATTGATATCTAAATTATCTTTACCAAGAGAATAAGAAAAATATCTTAATTCTTTTATTTTTTTTAATTCTTCTTTGAGTTCTTTATATTCTTGATCATTCATATTTTTTAGATTTTTATTAAAAATTTCATTTTGCATTGTTTATTTTCCTTATATATTTTGTTAAATTTCTTTTTTTGAGTTCATTTTCTAAAGGAGTGATATTTTCTATCAAAGCTTTTTCTTGAGCTTTGATATGTTCATAAACCATATCAAAAAATTCTATATGTTCTTTTACCCATAGTAAAGATTTGTTATAAGAATCTTCTAAGGTTTTTGGATTTAAGACATAAATTCTTGCCAAATTAAGTTCAAATTGAGTTAAAAGAGGACCCAAAATTTCATAAAGATCTAGCATATTTTTTCCATCTTCAAGTTTAGTTTTGATTTTATCGATTTCTTGTATGAGATAATCAAGTATTTCTTTACCTTCATTTAAATTTGAGATTAAACTAAGATTGGAAAAACTTTCTAAGATGTGTTTATAAGATTTTAAAAGTTCATCTGAAAAATCTTGACAGTGTTTTATGCTTTTGCATATTTTATAATAACTTTTTAGCAATAATTCATCTTGCTTATCTTTGTTTAAAGCTTCTACTTTGGGAAAAGGCTTTTTAAGATCTTCTTTAAGCAAAGTTTCGCAAATTTCTTTAAAAGGTTTTTCTATAGTTCCTTCTATCCTAGCCCCACCTTCGGTGCAGTTATAGGTGGTACAAAGTTTTAGTTTATTGGCTTCAAATATATGTTTTTCTAAAAAATTTCTAAATAAAGTCCAAGCAATCGAACTTTCTACAAAACCTTTTCCACCATAGGCTAAAGTTGTATATTTTCCAAGGTCTTTTTTATAAGCTTCTCCTTTTTTACCAGCTTCAGTTAAATATGTATATCCACTAGAATGCGATTCCCCTTTTTTATTATAAGCTAAATCTTGTCCTATAAAAATAATATTTTGGTGATTTAAATATAGAGCTAAACCATAAGCTATATTGGCCACGCTATGCCCTTCAACCAATTCTCCAAATTTGAAAATCTTTAAATATTTTGCAATTTCAGAACCTCTATAAGCTAACATAAAATTTCTATTATTATGTTTTAAATTTTTTATGGTTTGTGGATGGCTTAGATGAGTTGTGATAAAAATTATATCTTTATCAAATTCTTTAAAATCATTATCAAAAAATTTAGAAGTTAATAAAATTCTTTCTAAGGATAAAACATAATCAGGTTTTATATCATGTTTTGCTAGAATAGGATAAGCACTATCAGCTACTATAATGGTTGCTTTATTAGCATATTGTTTAAGAGTATCTAATTGTTTAGAAAGACTAGGTCCTGTTGAAACGATAATGGCTGTATCACTAAGATTTTCTCTTTGTTTGAGTAAATTTTGATAAGGAGGATGAGTTAACATGGTTGGAAGATTATAAATGAGTTGTTCTATGCCTTGTAAAGCATCTTTAGGATCATTTCCCTTTAAGAGTATGGTATTTTTAAATCTATCCATAAGATTATTATTTAAATTTAATATTTCTTCTTGATCTTTTTCATAATAATCGCTACTAAGTTCTAAAAAATAAGTTCTAGAAAATTCAAAAAAAGGACTAGTTGAACACAAATCATAATAATCTTGAAATTCCAAGGAATTAACATCAAGAATTAAAAGCTTATTTTCTTTTAATTCTTGTGAAAAATCTAAAAGATGAAAGATAATTTTAATGATTTCTAATTCTTTTTCAAAAACAACTATATGTTTATGATATTTATTTTTTAAAAGTGCTTTAAATAAAATTCCATTTCCAAAACCATAAAAATAAAGTACAGGATATAAAAGATATTTTTCATTATAGGTTTTTAACATAATATCAAGTTCTTTTATCGTATCTTTATAAAGAAAAGTATGATTTTTAGTATCTTTTAGGTTGATATCTAAGTTATCTTTGCCTAAGATAAGCTCATAATGAGTGATTGATAATTCTTTTAATTTTTCTTTTAAGGTGGGATTATTTAGTGAATCTAGATTTTTATTAAAAAGTATGGTTTGATTTTTATTGAATTTCATAAGCCTCCTTTTTTTATTTTACTAAAATATCGTCATTTTTGTATTTTTTTAAAGCTTCTTTTATGATTTGGTTTTGAGTATTTAAATACTCAAAGCTTTGTAGCCACCATTTTTCTTGACTGGTTAAAAAGTCTTTAATTTTTTCATTTTGTTCTAAATCATTTAAAACTTCATAATGCATAATTTCACATTCATTATGGTAATATATAGCTTGAGTGAGCTCATTAAAAAGTTTTAATCTTTTAAAATTCTTAAAAAAAATTAAAAGGTTTTGCTTAATTTTTATTAGAGTTTGTAAATTAAGTTGAGATTTACTAAGTTCAAAGTCAAGTTTTTTTAGTTCATTTTGACATTTTTTTATAAATTTTTCACTTTGTTCGACATTTTTAATTAGAAGTTTTTGAGTTTGTAAAAATTTATTTTTAATTTCATTTTTTTCTAAAATTTTAGGCAGATCAAAAGGTTTTTTAAGATCTTCTTTAAGCAAAGCTTCACATGTTTCTTTAAAGGATTTTTCTATAGTTCCTTCTATCCTAGCACCCCCTTCGGTACAATTATAGGTGTTGATTTTTAATTTTTCTTTCGCCCAGAAAATATCTTTTTCAAAGGCTTGTCGGAACAAGTTCCAAGTGAGTTGAGTTCTTACTTGTTTTTCTCCTCCATAAGCAAGCGTATAAACTTCACCGCGTATTTTCTCTCCTTCATTTCCATAGATATGCTCTCTTGGATGAGAGCTTCCATCTTCTGCGTAGGCTAAGTCTTGTCCTATGAAAATGATATTTTCATGCCTTAGACTTGCGGCTAGTTCATAAGCCATATTTGCAACACTCGCTCCAACTCCAATATAACCAAATTCTTTAAGATTTAATGACACGGCAAAGTGCAAAGGACGATGCGCTAGCATATATTTTCTAGAGTTCTTTTCAAGAAATTCAATAACTTCTTTATGAACCACCGAAGCTAGGATAAACAAAATTCCTTTATCAAATTCTTTAAAATCATTATCAAAACACTTAGAAACTATATCATCTCTTTCTAACATGCAAACATAATCAGGTTTTATATCATGTTTTGCTAAAATAGGATAAGCGCTATCAGCACAAAAAATAGTGGCTTTATTTGCATACTTTTTTAGTAAAGGCAATTGTTTGGATAAGCTAGGTCCTGTTGAAACAATGATGGCGTTTTTAACTTTTTGTTTTCTTTCTTTTAAAAAATTTTGAAAAATTCCATGGTTTAAAAGTTTAGGAAGATTATTAAGCATGTGTTTGATACCGATGATAGAATCATAAGGATCATTTCCTTTAGCTAAAACGATAAAGCGAATATTTTCAATAAGTTTTTTGTTAAGTTCTTGTATTTGATGAGTATAGAACTTAAGATAAAAATCACTATGTATAAAAAGATTAAAAATTTTCACACTTTTTTGTATGTATTCATACATAAAAAGTGTTGTAAGTTGTGCAGTAGTGATATTTGGAGTATGAAAAAGTATTAATTTTTCATTTTTTAATTCTTTACTAAAATCAAAAAGATGTAAAGCTAGGGCTAAAATTTCTAGCTCATCTTCAAAAACGATGATGTGTTTATGGTTTTTATTTTCACATAAGGCTTTGTAAAACATACCATTTCCAAAACCATAGAAAAATAATACTGGATATTTTTTATACTTATTTTGAAAAAGAGTTAAATTTTCTAAAAGCTCTTGCTCGGGATTTTTATAAAGCGTGATATTATCTTTTATAAAATTGATTCCATTTTCATTTTGCTGTATTTTAAAATCGTTTTTTTTTAAAGCGCGTAATTTATACGCTAAAATTTGGTCAACTTCAAATAAGGCTTGAGTATTTTTTAAAAAAAGATTTTTATTCATCTAAAATCACTTTCTTTTAAAGCATCGCTAAATTTTATATCTTTAGTAGCTTTTTTTCCTAGAATTTCTTGATAAAATTTAGGATGTAGTCCAAAAGAAGGACGCACGGATTTTACATTTTCTTCGCTGAACATTTCACCTTTTTTGATATCTTTGCTTGCATATAAGCTTCTTGCAAAAATACGATTTTTAAGAGCTTTTTTATCTAAGTCCAACTTACCATCGCCTAAGGCACTTTCGGTCTGTCTAACCGCATCTACCATAGCTTTAAATTCATCAAAATCAAGACTAAATTTACTGTCTTCACTTTCTATGCTTTTATCTAACATAAAATGCTTTTCTATCACTCTAGCTCCAAGTGCTACTGCCATAACAGGGGCTAAAAATCCAAAGCTGTGATCGCTTAGTCCTATTTCAACATTAAATTTTTCTTTTAAACTTACTATGCCTTTTAAATTCATATCTTCTATGGCAGCAGGATAAGCTGAAGTGCATTTTAAAAAGATCAAATCAGGATTTTTTTCTTCTTTGAAAATTTCGCAGATTCTACAAAGCTCTCCTTCTGTAGCAATGCCTGTTGAAACAATAGTAGGTTTTTTTTCTTTGGCGATTAAACGCACAAAATTTTCATCATTGGCTTCAAAAGAAGCGATTTTATAAGCTATAGGATCAAAGCGTTTTAGAAATTCTAAATCTTCTTTAGCAAAGGGGCTTGAAAAACAAAGTATGCCTTCATTTTGTGCGGTTTCAAAGATTTGAGAATGCCACTCATAAGGAGTTTTTGCACTTTCGTAAAGCTCGTAAAGTTTTCTTTTATCCCAAAGCCCACCCTTGATGATAAAATCTTCTTTGTCGCTATTTAGCGTAAGACTATCTGCAGTGTAAGTTTGGATTTTTATCGCATCAGCACCTGCTTTTTTGGCTGCTTTTATGCTTTTAAGTGCCATTTCAAGACTTCCTGCGTGATTTGCACTCAGTTCTGCGATGATAAAAACTTTTTTATCGGTGTTGAAATTTCCTATTTGCATGTTTTAATTCCTAAAATATTATAAAAATTAAACTAAATATCGGTAAAATTATACAATTTTTTATTTAAGGGTTGGATTTGTGTGAAATAGAAAAACTTCTTTCTTTTAAATTTAATCATGAAAATCTTCTCTATACAGGATCTGGAACGAGTGCTTTGTATTTGATTTTTTCTTATTTAAAAAAACAAGGAAAAAGTAAAGTTGCTATTCCTTCTCTCGTGTGCCCTCAGGTTTCTTGTGCAGCATTTAAGGCTGGTTGTGAGCTTGTTTTTATCGATGTTTCTTTATGTAGTTATACTTTAGATTATGAAAGTTGTATTGCTTTATATACAAAATATTCCTATGATGTTTTAGTTTTGGTTCATCTTTATGGACATTTTTGTGATGAGAGAATTTGGAAGTTTTGTTTAGAAAATGATATTTTTATTATAGAAGATTGTGCGCAAACTTATAAGATAGATTTTAGGGCTCATGCAAGTATTTTAAGTTTTGGTCATACTAAATTTTTGGAAAATAATTCATGGGGGGGGGTAATTTTTGTTTACTCTAAAGAAATTTTACAGGATTTATATATAATGAATGAGCACTTAGAATTTAAGGATTTTAAAATATTTTTTGAAGAATATAGGCAAAAATATTATGCTTTGGATTCTAAAGATTTACATTATTTTTCTAAGCTAAAATCTTTGCTTTTGGATTATACTTTGATTTTTAAAGCACAAAATTATGGAAATTTAAAAACTAAACTTAATAATCTAGAAATGATTTGTAAAAATCGTAGAGAAAAAATGCAAATTTATCAAGAAAATTTAGTGCATCGAGATATTATTCATCCTAAATTAAGCCATAATTGTATTTCTTGGCGTTATACTTTTAGATATTTAGGAGATAGGGAAAAACTGCTTGAAAGATTGCGTTTATTGAGAATTGATTGTTCTTCTTGGTATATTCCTTCTCATCAGATTTTTCAAAGTAAGATTTTAAAAAATGCTGAAATTTTATCTCATCAATTGATCAATTTATGGCTTGATGAAAAAATAAGTAAGAAAGAAATTTTTAAAAATGTCGATATAATTATGCAAAATTTGTAAAAAAGGTAAAATATGATTCAACAAAAATGGCACGAATTGCATGCAGATAAAAGACATCAACCGCGTTACCCTAGTAATGATTTAGTAAGTTTTGTTTTTAGAAATTTTAAATCAGGAGATAAAATTTTAGATTTAGGGTGTGGTGCAGGAAGGCATGTTAAATTTTTAGCAGAAAATGGCTTTAAAGCTTTTGGAGTGGATTACTCAGAAAATGGAATTAAAGCCGCTCAAGAGCTTTTAAAAACATACAATCTTCAAGCAGATTTAAAAGTTTCAAGTATAAATGATATTCCTTATGAAGATGAAAGTTTTGATGGTTTACTTTGTTATGGGGTGCTTTATTACAATTCTAAAGAGGTGATAGAAAAAGCAGCTAAAGAAATTTATAGAGTTCTTAAAAAGGGTTCTATGGCCTATGTTGCTGTAAGAAATATGGATGATTATCGTTATAAAAATAATGAGAAAAAGTCAAAATATGAAGTTATTATTCAAGAAAGTGATAAGAATAGATCTGCAAGCTGTGAAGATGGCATGCAAATGTATTTTTTTGATAAAGATGAAGTGCAAAGGATTTTTAAGGATTTTAAAAATATAGAGATTAATCGTTTAAAAACAAGTTATGCAAATGATAGTTTTGCAGATGAAAGCTTTTTGATAATCTTGAAAAAATAAGGTTTATTTTGATGAATTTAGATGAGAGATTAAAAAAAAGACAAAGAAATGAAGTAAAAAGTATGTACATAATAGAGTATTTTTATAGAATTATTCTTGCACGTAGATATTTGCCATTTTTGGCCAAGATAAATATACATCCTATTGCTATTACTGCATTAAATACTATTATTTTCCCTATTACTTTATATTTTTTATATTTTGAGTATTTTTTAGTGAGTGCAATTTTAATTCAAATATATGCTTTAATTGATCATACGGATGGTATGCTTGCACGATATACAAATAAGCAAACTTATATAGGTTCAAGACTTGATCGTTTTAATGATAATGTATTTTTTAATGCAATTTTTATTTTTATAGCATTAGGTGCTAATTTATCTTTATATCTAGCTTTTATGACTATAATTTGTATGAATATTCATAATGCATTTGGAATGTTTTATTTTTCAAAAAAGCTTAGGTCTTTAAAGAAAATTAGAAGATTTGGAATTAAAAAATGGTTTCTTGATAGAAATTTTATTTTAGGTATAGATTGTTCTTTAATGTTGACCTTGGTTAGCTTATTTTTAATTATTGATGAAGTATTTTTGTTATTTTATGTTGTATCGTTTTTATATTTGTTGGATGTTATATATCGTTTTATAGAATTAAAAAGGAATCAAAATTTAGATTTTAAGGAGAAATGCAATGGGAGAAATTAAAGCAGAATCTACTTCAGCAGGAAGAGTTGTAAATAATTCAAAAAAAGATATTGATGCAATTTTTGCAAAGTATTATGGACAAAAATGGTTAGATTATAGAAAAAAATGGTCAGATGCATCTAAACAGATTTTGAATGATTTTCCTTTATTTGTTCGTTTTGAAAATCAATTTAAATGTAATGCCAGATGTATTATGTGTGTTCATGGTCATGCAGACTTAAGGAATGATTATTATTATAATGGATATTTGCCAATTGAAACTTTTAAAAGACTTGTTGATGAGTGTGATGCATATAAATGTCCTTCTGTCGGTATGTCTCAGACTAATGAACCACTTTTAGATCCTGATATTATAGAAAGAATTTGCTATGTTAGTAAAAAAGACAGCATAATGGATATTCATTTTAATACCAACGCTTCACTTCTAGATGAAGAAATGAGTAAAAAACTGCTTGATACTAAGATTACAAGAATGAATTTTAGTATTGATGCTTTTACAGAGGAAACTTATAAAAAAATTAGGCTAGGATTAAACTTTAAAAATGTTGTTAGAAATATAGAGAATTTTTTAAATCTTAAGGCTAAAATGGGTCAAGAATTGCCTATTGTAAGAGTAAGTTTTCTTTTACAAGAAAAAAATAAACATGAACTTGAAGACTTTAAAAATTATTGGGTAGATAAAGTTGATTATGTTTCCGTTCAGCGTTATGTTCCAATTTCTCCATTTGATGATGAAAGAAGTATCGCTATTTCAGATGCCCCTATAGCAGGTAAACAGTGCTGTTCTTATCCTTTTGAATCTCTATTTATTCATGGAGATGGGCTTGTAGTTCCTTGTGCAAGTCATCGTGCTAAACATATTGCTGTAGGTAATATTAATACAGATAATATTTATAATATATGGCATTCTCAAGCTATGGAAGATTTGAGAGAGGCACATAGAAATGGTGATTTAAGTAAAACAAAATTATGTGATACATGTTTATTTAAAGGATAATCAAAATGAACAAAAAGTTAGTTTATGTACCTATGGCTGCAGATATTATTCATCCAGGTCATTTAAATATAATTAAAGAGGCTCAAAAGCTTGGTTATGTTATGATAGGTTTATTTTCAGATCAAGCTATTGCAAGTTATAAAAGAGTGCCTTTTATGAATTTTGAACAGCGCAAACAACTTATAGAATCTATAAAAGGTGTTGATGAAGTTGTTATTCAAAATGAAAAAGATTATGACAATAATTTATTAAAATACAAACCTGATTTTATGGTTCATGGTAGTGATTGGAATGAGGGTCCATTAAATTCTTCAAGAAAAAAAGCTATTGATTTAATGAAAACTTGGGGAGGAAAGGTTATAGAACCGCAATATACTCCAAATATTTCTTCTACAAAACTTAATAAAAATTTAAAGCAATTTGGAATTTTACCTCAAAATAGATTAGGTTCTTTAAGAAAATGTATGAATGCTAAAAGTCTTATAAGGGGTATAGAATCACATAGTGGAATTAGTGCATTAGCTATTGAAAATACATTTTACAAAGATGAAAATGGGATTAATCAAGAGTTTGATTTTTTATGGCTTAGTTCATTAACTGATTCGAGCTCTAAAGGAAAACCTGATATAGAATTTGTAGATTTAACTTCAAGAATAGCTACAGTCAATGATATTTTAGAGGTATCAACAAAACCAATAATTTATGATGGTGATACAGGATCTCAAATTCCACATTTTACATTTATGGTAAAACGATTAGAAAGACTTGGTGTGAGTGCAGTGGTTATTGAGGATAAAATTGGCTTAAAGAAAAACTCTCTTTGCGAAGGTAATGATATAAAACATACTCAAGATTCTATTGAAAATTTTTGTTTAAAAATTCAAGCTGGAAAAAAAGCACAACTTAGTGAAGAATTTATGATTATTGCAAGAATTGAAAGTCTTATTTTAAATCAAGGTATGAATGATGCGATTTCAAGAGCTAGAGCTTATATTGATGCTGGAGCTGATGGTATTATGATTCATTCTCGAAAAAAAGATGGATGCGAAATTATAGAATTTTGCAAAAAATATAATACTTTTAAAGATAGAAAACCATTGATGGTTGTTCCTACAAATTATCCATCACTTGGTGAAAAGAAGTTGCAAGAAGCTGGAGTTAATATTGTAGTATATGCTAATCAATTATTAAGATCTGCATATACAGCAATGCAAAATACTGCTTTGTCTATTCTTAAAAATAAAAGTTCGGTTGAAGCGGATAAAGATTATATTTCTGCTTTGGATTTAATTAATTTAATTAAAGGTAATGAATGATTGATTCTGAAAAATTTGCTTCATTTTTACAGGATCGTTTTTCTTTTATAGCCGGTGTTCCAGATAGTCTTTTAAAATACATAAATCAAGCGTTGGAAGAAAAATTAAGAGAAAATTTTCATATTTGTGCTAATGAAGGACAAGCTGTAGCGTTTGGAATTGCATATAATTTAGCTACATCGAAAATACCCTTGATATATATGCAAAATTCAGGTATAGGTCATGCTTTAAATCCACTTTTATCTCTTGCAGATAAGACGGTGTATCAAATTCCTTTAATTTTATTTATAGGATTAAGAGGAGGAATAGACGATGAGCCCCAGCATTTAAAACATGGGGAAATAAGTGAAAAAATTTTAAAGATTTGCAGTATAAAAACTTTGTATTTATCTCAGAATATTACTACCGCAAAAAGACAAATAAATAAGGCAATTGAACAAAGTTTTAACGATAAAAAAATTATTGCTTTTTTGATCAAAAAAAATACTTTTAGTAAATACTCTAACAATGGTATAAAAAATAACAATTTTGCTATTCTTAGAGAGGAAGCTATTGCTTTAATTCAGGATATTTTTCAAGATTCAAAATTTGTTACTACGACAGGCATGATTTCGAGAGAATGTTATGAACTAAGAAAAAATAAAAATCAAACACATGAAAATGATTTTTTGGTAGTAGGTTCTATGGGACATACCAATTCTTTAGCTTTTATTTTATCTAGATATAGTAAAAAACATATTGTTTGTTTGGATGGAGATGGAGCATTAATTATGCATATGGGCGGAATTTTAAATTTTAAAGGTGCTAGTTTTTTGCATATTGTTTTTAATAATGAAATGCATGATAGTGTTGGAGGGCAAAGAACTCATATATCGAATACAAATTTAAAAAAAATGTTAAAAATTTGTGGGTATGATTATAGTTATTCTGTCGCCACAATTACGCAACTTAAAAGAATACTCAAGAATATTAAAAAGCAAAAAGGTTTGATATTTTTAGAAATAAAAGTTAAACGTCAGACGCGTGATAACTTAGGTCGTCCTAAAAATTTATTACATTTAAAGGAGATTTTTTGTCGGGAGTTTTAGTTTATATTACGGGATTAAGTGGAAGTGGTAAAACAACTTTGGCAAAAGAATTACAAAAAGAATTAATACTGCAAAATATTTATCCCATATTGCTAGATGGCGATGAATTGAGGGCTTGTATAAATAATGCTAATTATGATATTAAGAATCGCATGGAAATGGCAATGTTTTATGTAAAAATTGCCAAAATGCTATATAATCAAGGTTTTATAGTGATTTTATCCACAATTTCTATGTTTGATTCGATAAGGGAATTTAATAGAAATTGTTTTCAAAATTATTTAGAAATTTTTTTAGATGTTTCTTTTGAGATAAGAAAAAAAAGAGATAGTAAAAATTTTTTTAAAAACAAGATGGAAAACATGGCAGGTATTGATCAAATTTTAGAATTACCCAAAAAAAGTCATATTGTTTTAAAAGATGATTTTGATATTAATAATGCAAAAATATTAATTATAAATAAAATATTAAATTTTGTTTAGTAAAAATACATTTATATCTTCATTTAATTTCATTTTAATATAATAATAACCTTTAGAATCCATCAGCGATGAGGAATAATCAAAATTTTCTATATTGTTAAAATGAATTTTTTCTTTAATGAGAAATTCAGGATATAGTGATTTTATTTTTTTATAAAATAAATAATCTTCTTTGGTAAAAATCATTTTAACCAGACAAAAATTTTCAGCTTTTGTATTTATTTTTTTCAACTCTTGTTTTAAAGAACTTTGAATTAAGAGTTGTAAATAATCAATGCCATAAGAATGATATACTAATACATCACGCCAACCCCCCATTCTACTTGCGATTTCTATAATCTTAACTATATTGTTATGAAGTTTAATCTCTATATGTGAAGCTCCAAAATTAATTTTAAAAGCATTTAGAACTTTAATAATTTCATTTTGAATAATTTTTTTTTCATGATGAGTTATCCTAGCAGGAATCAAATGTTGTGTTTCTAAAAAATCATTTGCAAATTCGCCTTCTCGTAAATATTCTTCTGTGATAGCTATAATTTGATGTTTACCATGAGAGCTTATAGCTTCTACACTAAATTGTCTACCTTTTAAAACTTCTTCGGCTAAAACAATTTTATTATAAGAAAAATCTTTAGCTTTGTAAAAATATTTTTTTAAATTTTCTTTATCAAATACTTTTACAACTCCTCTTCCAGCACTTCTATCGCTTGGTTTTACAACAACAGGGAAATTAGCAATTTGTTCTAAATCTTTTTCATCTTTGAGTATAAAGTATTTGGCATGATTGATATTGTTTCTTTCAAATACTTTTTTCATTAAGCTTTTATCTGTAGTATTTTTAGCGCATTCATAAGAATTAGTCCCAAGATTAAGCTTTTCTCCAATGTAGCATACTGTTAAATTTCCAAGTTCTGTAGCAGCAGTAGCAATACCTACTATATTAAATTTGATAGCTAATTCCAGAATTTTTTCTTTATCGGCAATAGAAATAGGATGAAAATAATCTGCTAAATCTTTGCAAAAACAATTTTCATTGTAGTCAAAAACATGAGTGATAAAATCTTTTTTTGCATGTAACACTAAATCCGCTTGTAAATCACCACCGCCAATAATAAAAAAATGTTTGTTTTTCATGAAAACTTTCTATATTTTTGTTATTTTATTTTTATTATAACAAAATATTTATAATATAATTATACAAAGTATAGATGATATTACTTGGTATATTTTAATATTTGAGGGAAAAATGAAATTCTGTAAAAAATGTGTAATGCCAGATACTAAGCCTGATTTGCATTTTGACGAAGAGGGGGTTTGTGATGCTTGTCGTTCTCAAGAAGCTAAAAATAAAAAAATCAATTGGCAAGAAAGAGAAAAAGAATTTTTTGAGCTTGTAAAAAAGTATAAAAAACATCCCGCTTATGATTGTGTTATCGGAGTAAGTGGTGGAAAAGATTCTACTTTTCAAGTAGTTAAAATGCTTGAACTTGGACTTAATCCTTTATGTGTGTGTTTTGAGCCTAGTGTGCCTACGAAAATAGGGCGCAAAAATTTAGACAATTTAAATCATCTTGGCGTGGATTTAATCCATATCAAGCGTGATCCAAAAGTTTATCAAAAACTTGCTCGTGAAGCTTTTATGAGAACAGGGGATAATGAGTGGCAAAACCATTTGGGAATTTTTACTTCTGTTCCACGCATAGCGGTAAATTTTGGAGTGCCTTTGATCATCTGGGGAGAAAGTCCGCAGATAGAGTATGGCGGTCCTGCGAGTAGTAAAAATAAGAATATTTTAGGTAGAGAGTGGCTTGAAGAATTTGGTGGACTTTTAGGAAATCGTGCTTCTGATATGCTTGGGGTAAATGGTATCACTGAAAAAGATTTATTTTTATATACTTATCCAAGCGATGAAGAACTTCAAAGAGTAGGGGTTACGGGGCTATTTTTAGGGTATTATTTTAAATGGGACTATAAAAAAATTCTTGAAATTTCTAAAAAATATGGTTTTTTAACTCTAGATCATCCTGTTGAGACTACTTATGAAAATTTTGAAAATTTAGATTGTTATTCTAATCATGTGCATGATTATTTAAAATACTGTAAATATGGCTTTGGTAGAGCAACAGATAATGCTTGTTTGGATATTCGTTTAGGTTATATCAGCCGTGAAGAAGGGGTGCGTTTGGTGCAAAAATACGATGGCAAACCCCCTAAAAAGGCTATTAAAAAATACCTTGAATTCAGTGGTTTTAGCGAGGAAGAATTTCAAAAAATAGTAGATTCTTTTACCAATAAAAAAATCTTTAAACGTGATGAAAATGGCAAATTTATAAGAGATTATGATGGTTCTTTGGTAAGAAAAGACGAGTGTGTTTTAAAATGATAGCACTCATTGATTACAAGGCAGGAAATTTAAACTCAGTTGCTAAGGCTTTTGAAAAAATAGGAGCTACAAATTTCATAGCTAAAAATCCAAAAGATTTGCAAAAAGCAGATAAGTTGCTTTTACCTGGAGTGGGATCTTTTAAAGAAGCGATGAAAAATTTAAAAGAACTTGGTTTTATAGAAGCTTTAAAAGAGCAAGTTTTGGTGCAAAAAAAACCTATTTTAGGCATTTGTTTGGGAATGCAGCTTTTTTTAGAAAAGGGCTATGAAGGTGGAGTTTGCGATGGGCTTGGTTTTATAGAAGGTGAAGTTGTAAAATTTGAAGAGGATTTAAATTTAAAAATCCCACACATGGGTTGGAATGAGCTTGAAATTTTAAAACAAGAACCTTTGTATCAAGGCATAGAAGATAAGAGTGATTTTTATTTTGTGCATTCTTTTTATGTGAAATGCAAAGATGAATTTGTAAGCGCTAAAGCACAATACGGGTATAAATTTGTCGCATCTTTACAAAAAGATCATATCTTTGCGACGCAATTTCACCCTGAAAAAAGTCAAAATTTAGGCTTAAAACTTTTAGAAAATTTTATAAGGCTTTAAATGTTAAAAACTAGAATTATCCCTTGTGTTTTACTAAAAAACGGACAACTTGTTAAAAGTATAGAATTTAAAGATTTTCGTACTATAGGACACTTAACTTCAACAATGAGAATTTATAATGCACGCAATGTTGATGAGCTTATTATCTTAGATATAGATGCTTCAAAAAGTGGAGAAATAGACTTTGAAAGTATAGAAGATCTTGCTAAAGAATGTTTTATGCCCTTAACTATAGGTGGCGGGATAAAAACTCTTGAAGATATACAAAAGATTTTAAACTTAGGTGCGGATAAAATTTCTATCAATTCTAAAGCCTTAGAAGATGTGGATTTTATAAGTAAAGCGGCTAATCGTTTTGGTTCTCAATGTATAGTTTGCTCTATAGATGTTAAAAGAAAAGGGGATCAATTTTGTGTTTATGATAGGGGAAATTTACTTGAAAAAAGTCCTTTAGAACTTGCTTTAGAATACGAAAAAAAAGGAGCTGGAGAGCTTCTTTTAACCTCTGTGGATTTTGAAGGAAAAGCAAAGGGTTATGATTTAGAACTTTTAAAGATCTTTCAAAATAAACTTAAAATTCCTCTTATCATCAATGGAGGACTTAGCAATCCAAGTGATGGAGTTAAAGCTTTAAATTTGGGTGCAGATGCTTTAGCGGGGGCTTATATTTTTCATTTTTCTAAGTACACCCCTAAAGATGTAAAAGAAGAATTAGCTAAGCAAGGTTTTGCAGTGAGATTGCTTTAGGCAAACATAGTAAAAATCTTTATCTTCATCATAAATAGTAAAATGATTTTGTTGATATAATTTTAAAGCTTTGTGATTATTTTTAAAAACATAAGCTTTAAGAGTATCTACTTTTAAAATTTCAAAAGCGTATTTTAGAATTTCATTCATTAAAATTTGTCCTACGCCTTTTAAATCAGGTTTTGCATAAAGTCCAAATTCGCAAGATTTAGTTGTGATATTGACAAAATCAATCACACCAATAATCTGCTCATCTTGAAAAACTAAAAAATATTTTTTATTAGAATCTTGATGTAATTTTTTTAAAAATCTTAAATGTTCTTCAAAATCAATTTGTTTTGTTTTCATAAATTGACTAATATAAATATCATTACGCCATTTAAAAATCAGTTTTATTTCTTGAGAATTGAGTTCTGTGAAATTTTTAAGTTTTATCAATACCTATACTCCACTTCATAGCCTTTTTTAGCAAGCCAAGTTGCTGTAGGTTCTTGATTTTTAACATAACAAATAGCTTTGAAATTTGCCTTTAAAAGCAAGGCTTCATTGACTAAAGAACTTGCACTGATGATGAGTTTATTGCTTTCATTCATCAATTTTGCAAGATTTTCATGATCGATAAATAATCTAATATTACTATGTAATTTTTCAAATTTTTGTAATTTTTTAAGATTGGGATTAGAAGAGCTAGTTGCAATGCTTATGATTTTTGTTTTAGGCAATTCGCTAGCGATTTGCAAGGAGAGATTTTTTGTATCAGTTCCGCCCATGCAAATAAAAAAATCATATTTTTTTTCTCTATTTTCTTTAGCTTCTTGATAAAATTCTTCTCTGATTAAGGCATAAGAAAAACCACATCTTACTTCGCATTTAAAAGGCACTAAACCTTCATAATCACTTGCTTTTGAGTAAGCATTGACATTGAGTAAAATGTCACAATGATGAGGCTTTATCTCATCATCAAAGCTTAGAATTTTCACCCCTGTTTCAAGCTTGATCAGCTTTTCATCATCTACGCTGATGCCATAGTGATCAATGATAAGAAGTTCAAATTTTTCTTCTTTGATGAGATTGATAAGTTCATAAATGCTTTCACTATCAAGCTCATAAACAGGATAAGGAATTTCATCGATCAAAGAGCCTTCTAAAGGCAAACAAGCAAAACTTACGTCATCATATTGTTTAGCTAAGACTAGGTCGCGTTTAATGTGTCCAAAGCCTATTTGACTGGAGCTATCGCTTCTAAAAAGCACTTTCATAATTTACCTTATAAAGTATTTTTGCAAATTCTAAATCTTGCATGGTGTCTATATCGCAAACTAAATTTCTTGGTAATACAAACGCACTAGAATGAGGTTTAAACATAAAATCTTCTTCAAGCCAAGCCTTGCTTGTGCCAAAATAAAAAGCTCCTGCATCATGATAAGCTTTTATTAAGTCTTGTGAGCGGCTTTTATAATGTTTTTCATCAAACATATAAACCTGATTGTTCTCATTTAGATAAAAGGCCCTTTGTATAGGATACTCAAACTCAGTGGCAGCAAATAAAAACTTGCTTTGATTTTGGATAAATTTTTCATAGGCTTGTTTTAAAATGTCTTTGTTTAACAAAGGAGCAGTAGCATAAAGGCAGCAGACATGATTATAAATTTGACTTTGGCTTTGTAAAATTTCTATAGTATTTTGCACTACAGCAGTGCTTGAAGCATAATCATCGCTTAAATTTTTATCACGCACAAATGGAGCTTTTGCACCGTATTTTAAGGCTACTTCTATGATTTCTTCATCATCGCTTGAAAGTATTACTTCATCAAAAATGCCTGAATTTAAAGCATTTTCTATGCTATAAGCGATTAAAGGTTTACCTAGAAAATCAATGATATTTTTTTTAGGAATTCTTTTTGATCCACCGCGTGCAGGGATTATGCAAAGATTTTTCATAGTTAAGCCTTGTTTTTTGTGTTTTATTTTACTAAAATTTAAGTATAATTGTCTTTAAAATACAATAAAATAATGCAAATAGGGTGGAATAATGCTTATAAACCAAACCTTTGAAATTGATTCTTGTGATGATGTAGAACTAAATATCAAAAGAACCAGTAAGCTTGAATACCGTATAAGTTATGATGATGAAAAAGAGATTAAAGCCATAGTTTTTATAATAGGAGGTTTTGGAGCTAATGCAAATATTTCTTTTTTAGATTTTGATAGAGAATATATCGCTAAAAATTTTGATGTTGTAGCGGTGCATGTTTTTTATCATTGTTTTTGTGCAAGAAAAAGTATTGATCAAAAGTACAATCCAAAGCTTATTCCTAATCAAAATGACTTAGATCGTATCAATGGTATTTTAAAAAATATTAATTTAGGACACTTGTTCGCTAATGAAAATAATTTCGAGCAAATTATTCCTCTTATAGAACAAAGAGCTGGAGAGATTAAACAAGCAGGTTTAGTTGATGAAAGCCAAAAAATAGAACTTTTTTGCGATTTTGTCCCGCCTAATGGAGACTATCAAAACTATGGTATTATGGCAGCTATTGATCATATTAATGCTTTAAAAGA
This sequence comes from Campylobacter sp. CH186, assembly GCF_004378925.1. Lineage (NCBI taxonomy): Bacteria > Pseudomonadati > Campylobacterota > Epsilonproteobacteria > Campylobacterales > Campylobacteraceae > Campylobacter > Campylobacter sp. CH186. The sequence continues at coordinate 230,631 of NZ_RYYB01000001.1, forward strand.
TTTAGTTAAACGCTTTCCAAAATTTGCAGATTTACCAAAAATTTATGGAGGGGGGTCTTATGGAGGATACCTATCTTTACTCATAGCAAAAATAGCTCCTTGGTATGTGGATGGTGTGATTGATAATTCGGGTGTTTGTTTGCCATTTTTGCCGCATATTTTAGGAAGAGATATGGATCAAGCGGAATTTGTCTTTGAAGGAGATAATCATAGGATTTATCCTTTTGTGCAAAAATATTGGACACGTAATGTGGATTCATTCTTTTATTTTAGTGATGAAAACTATTTAGTAAGAGTGATTTTAAATTTAAGTCATCTTAAAATTCAAGCGAGCTATAACACCAAGATAGTTTTTGTAAGCTATCATAGTCAAAGAGATCAAGGTGCCCCTGCTGAAAATAAAATTCAACTTTATGAGATTTATAAAATTTTGGGTTATGATGCCACTTTACATATAATAAAAGATGAAAGTGATATAGACGGAAGATTTATAAAAAGTTTAGAACATGGCATGAGAATAACAGATAAAGCTTTATTTAGAAAAGAACTTCCTTTAATGCTTGAGAAATTACAAGGAAGAAATTCTTTAATGCAAGAAAATTCTATCTCTTATCCTTGCAGGGATAAGATATTTGTATTTAAGGATGTAAGAAACAGTTTTAAACTTCAGATTATTTGAATTTTATTTTTTAAAAATACAGAAAGTTTATCTAAGATTAAAATAAAACATTAAGAAATTATTTTTCAAAGTCGATAATTTTAATAAAGCTTTTGATTTTGCTAAAATCAATTTTTAAACTCATTGCATTAAAAGTAATCCCTGTGCCAAAGCTAGCCATAAAGATTTGTTTTAAATCCCCCCCCCCGCTAGCTGTTTTTATTATCTTTTGATTATAGTTTGCTAAATCTAAAGCTAGCTTGTTGATGGTTGTATCACCATAATTTTCTAGAGTTTCATCTTGTTTGATTTCTTTAAAGCCTAAAAGTTCTAAAAGTTTAGTCTTTATAAAATTATTAGAACTTTGAAGAAAAAACTCGTCTATTTTATTTTTTTCTAATTTAAAATTATTGAAAAAATCATTAAAGAAAATAGGAAAATTTTTATTTAAATGAGAGAATGTTAGATTTCTATCCATATCGATAAAGTCATTTGCTTCTTTAAAACATTTTACAGGAAAGGTTTCTTCTGTGGAGAAATCAGAAAAGATTTCTTGCGAGAATAAAGCTTTTTCTTTTGTGTTAGATTTTTCAATTAAAATTGCACTAGCACTATCACTATTGCTAAGATACGTGACTTTATTATTTTTTGATATTTTTTTACTTTTTACGCTTACACAAACTAAAGCAACTTTTTTAATATCTTTATTATCTAAAAGTAAAAAAGATTGGGATAAACCTTGTAAAAAACCTGAACAAAAAGCGATATTATCATAACATAATGTTTTTTCATTAAGATTTAAATTTTTATGAATTAAACTTGAAAGCGCTGGGGCTAAAAAATCTGGCGTAAAACTACAAACTAAAAGCACATCCAGCTCGTTTTTTGAAAGTAATTTTTCTTTAAAAAGTTTTTCTAGTGCTTTACTAGCTAAATCGCTTGCAAAAATATTTTCAGGACATACGAAATGATTTTTTATACCGGTATTTTGTTGTAAAATTTTATATTTACTTTCACTTAAATTGCATTGTTTTAATTCTTCATTTAAAGAGTGAGAATTTTTTGGTAAAACAACACTAATGGCTTTGATTGTATGTGAGTTAAGTTTTAGTTTCATTTTTTATTCTTTATTTTAATTTTTTTATTTAAAGAATAATAGCGTATCTTGGCTTAATATTTTAAGGAGAATTAGGTTGCAATTTCGAAAATTTTAAGGACATAAAATGACAGCGTATTTACATATAGGAACTACAAATACAGGAATCCAAGAAAAAAAGGCTTCTTGATGCAAAACGAAGAAAAGCTTTTGCAAAAAGGTTATATTTACCCAAAAAGTCTTAGGGTGGCAAATAGACACTGGGCTTTAGTGGATATGGTTTTAGAGTTGGTTCAAAAAGAAGATATTTTAAAAAAAAGAGAGTGTTTTAAGCCATATCACAAATGAAAGGCTTCTTAGAATTATAGAAAATTTTAAAACTGAGAGTTTTTTACATAAAAATAAAAAATTTATTTTTTCAGCTGAGGGTATAGTTTGGGATTTTTCCAGTAAAAAACATGTAGAAATTTTAGAAAAGATTATGAGAGAGTTAAGGCTTTACTCAAATTTATATTATTGTATATTTTAGAGATACTTTGGGTTATTTAAACTCATATTGTTCTCAAGATCATAAAAACAATATGGGGTATTATTCTGCTGATTTTGCCCCACAAGATCATCCTAGAAAATATATTTTTGACTATGAGTGGATTTGTAAAACTCATGCTGAGGTATTTGGAGAAGAAAATTTGATAGTAAGACTTCTAAGGGAGGATTATGTAGGAGGGACTTTGCTTAAAGATTTTGTTTATCATTTAGGACTTGAGTGGGATGAGAGTTTTGTTTTAAAATAAACCAAAAATGAAAGTTTTAATCTTTTAGGAATGGAACTTATGTCAAGATTAAACCAAAAAGATTTAAAGCAGGATAATCTTAATTCTTTGCTTTTTATGGCAAGGAGAAAATTTGAAGGCAGTAAAGAAAAAAGATTAAAATTTGCAGTGCAAAAAGATATTGCCAAGGCTTATGTGGATTATTTTGCTTCTTCGTTTGAATGGGTAAAAAAACAAATATTTCCCGCATAAAAATTCTCTTTTTACTCCTGTGAATTGGGAAGAATACGAACAAAATTATACTTTAACTCATATATTAAGTAAAGATTGGGATGATGTGGTAGATTTTATAGCACAAGTTATTGTTTCTAAGAATGAAATTATTAACTCCTTAAAAGAGCAGCTAGAATTTACAAAGAAAGATTAGTCTTTCATTGCAGTTTCAAGCATTTTTTTGATATTTTCAAAACTTTCAAAATTTTCAGGCGTGATAAATTCCGCTTTTAAGGGTTTTTTATAAAATTTTTCTATTTCAGCAACTAAAGCCATGATATCAATACTATCTATAATATCTTCACTGACTAAATTTTGCATACTCTCATCGATATCAGCTCTATCTATATTGATGAAAAATTGTTTGATTTCTTGCATTTTTATTCCTTTGTGATTTTTAAAATGGTATTATCGCTTAAATTTAAAATTAAATCAAGTTCATTGATCTCATAAAACAAAATTTCTTTTTCCTCTCCTAAGATTTTCAATTTAGCCTTAGGCACTCCGCTTAAAGCGCCACAGTCCATAGCTCTTAAAAAGCGAGAAATTTTTTCTTTATCCCAAGTAAGATCTAAATAACCCTCATTTGGCAAAGCCAATTTTTTGTGATACCCCCCCCCTAAAGTTTGAATTTTAAAGATCTTATTTTCTAAATTCTTTAAAGCTTCTTTAAATGAAGCTATAGCAAGTTTGTGTTGGGCATCTAAAAGACTTAAGGCGGTAAAATTATCATCAAGCTTTATTTCTTTTTGAGTTAAAATCGCACCCGTATCGATACTTTCTTCAACTATGTGCCAAGTAATGCCTGTTTTTTTATCATTTTCCCATATGCTCCAAATTCTTGCATTACATCCTTTATGAAAAGGCAATAAAGCATTATGATAATTTATAATGGTATTATTTTGCACACATTCTTTTTTGAAAATATAAGAATTATTTGCACTAATAATAAGGCAGTTTTTAAGATTTTTACAAAAATCATCTAAATTTTTTAAATTTTTTAAAAAAATCACTTCTTGATTAAAAAAATCACTAGCTATTTTTTGACATTCTTTGACGACTTTTCCTGTACCTATGATATAAATGTGTGAGTAAGTCATTAGAAATTCCTATAAAATTTTAAATTAATATGATTAAAGCAAAAACCCGCCCTTTTATAAAAATTAATGGCTTTTTGATTTTTTTCTTCTACAAAAAGTTTAAAGAATTTATTTTGAGTATTGGCTGCAAAATAATGATTTAGTAAAGCAAAAGCCACATTTTTATGCTTTAAATTTCTATCTACAGCTATAAAATCTAAAAAATTAGCATTGAGAGTTTGAGTGTAGATCAAAGCAGCGTGAATTTTTTTATTTTCTTTATAAACAAGTATATTGGGTATTTTTTCTTCAAGATTTTTTTGTGAAAAATAAAACAAATATGGATCAAAATATTTTCTAAAAAAGCTATAAAGTTCTTTGCTATCTTCATGTAAGGCTTTGGAGATAAAGCAAAATTTACTCGGTTTTATCTCTTTGTTAAGCACCATTTGTTTGTGATTGAGTATTTTTTTAAAATGATTAAGTTTTAAAAATTCATCATGTAAAGCATCCTTAGGGGCTTTGCTTAAGATTTTTATATAACATGCTTTTAAATCATAATCTTGCAAATCATTGATAAAATAATACAATAAACCATCTATGCGATTAAAAAAGAAAAAATTATTATTTTCATGTTTTTCTAAGATGAGTTCTTGTTTTAAAATTTGCTCTTGAATTAGATTAAAATTATCATAACAATTGCTTAATTTAAACCCTTCATAAAAAGCTTTTTCAAATGAGTTCATGTAAGGCTTTCCTATCAACTTTACCATTTTGATTGAGTTTAAATTTGTCAATTTTAATAAAATTTTTTGGGATCATATAGGAAGGTAATTTATCTTTTAAAAAAGCTTTAAAATTAATCTCATCTTTGCTTTCATAAAAACAAATAATATCTTCTTTAAAAATACAAGCACTATTTTTTACACTTGCATGAGAATTTATCACGCTTTCTATTTCTCCAAGTTCTATTCTATGTCCCATATATTTGATCTGATTATCCGCTCTACCATAACATAAAAGCTCTTCAAATTCATTATAAGAAACGATATCTCCTGTTTTGTACAAAAGATCTAAATAATTATCATGCAAAGGATTTTGAATAAAAGCTTGTTTGGTTTTTTCTTTGTCATTATAATACCCTAAAGACAAAGAAGTTCCACGCACGAAAAGCTCTCCTTTAACACCTATTTGTTTAGGGCTTATGAAATTCATATTTTCATCAAAAACTAAAAGTTCTGTGTTTTTACATGCTTTACCTATAGGTAGAAGTTCTTCATCTTTAAAAGTGCGATTTATGATATAAAAAGAACACACATCAGTGATTTCTGTTGGACCATAAAGGTTAGCAAATAAAGCATTGGGTAAGTGTTTACGCCAAATATTTAGCTGTTTATTAGGCATGATTTCACCGCAAAAAAGTATCTTTTTTAAGGTATTTAAACTAAAATTATTCAAAGCTTCAGTATTTGCAAAATAAATCAGCACCGAAGGTACCCAAAATATAGCGCTTACTTTTTCTTTTTCAAGGCATTCTAAAATTTTATTTGGGAAGGCAAAAAGATGATTAGGTAAAAGGTGTAAAGTTGCTCCTGATTTTACACTTGAAAAAATATCTAAAACACTATTGTCAAAATAAAATGGCGCTTGATTGGCTAAAATTTCATTCTCGTCAAATTTAAAAGTCTCACATACCCAAAAAGTATAATCAATCACACTCTTATGTGCTATGCTTACTCCTTTAGGAATGCCTGTACTCCCACTTGTAAAAAGCACATAGAGTAAATTAGTATCTATGTGTTTTTCTTTTGCATTTTTTATTGCACTCTCATCTATATTAAAACTTTCAAAGTCTTGTGTATAAAGTGTAGGCAAATCTAAGTTAAAATTTAAATCCTTTGAAGTGATAAAAAGTTTAGGTTTTAAAACCTCTATAACTTTTTCTACTCTTTCTTTAGGACTTTTCTCATCTAAAAGGGTATAAAAATTTCCACTTAATGCCACTCCAAAAAATGAAATCAAACAATCAATCCCTTTAGGCAAGATGATTAAAACAGGAGCTTGAGTAGGATTATCATTTCCTAAAGTTTTTAAAATTTCACTGGCTAGTTTTTTAGAAAAAAGATTAAAGTCTTTATAAGTGATTTCTTTTCTTTGCTTAGCAAAAGGTTCTACAAAAGCAGTTTTTTCGCTAAATTTGATTAAACTTTTTTCTAAAAAATCGTAGATATGAGTTGCCATGATTTGCCTTTTTAGTTTTTTGTAATATAATATCGATAAATTAATAAAAAAGGCCTTTATATGCTTATAAACCAAACCTTTGAAATCGATTCTTGTGATGATGTAGAATTAGGCATTAAAAGAACCAGTAAGCTTGAATATCGCATCAGTTATGATGATGAAAAAGATATCAAAGCTATAGTTTTTATCATAAGAGGTTATGGAGCTAATGCAAATATATATTTTTTAGATTCTTATAGAAATTATATTGCTAAAAATTTTGATGTAGTGACAGTAAATGTTTTTTATCATTGTTTTTGTCAAAGGCGTTCGGATGTTGAGAAATATAGTGCTTTTACAATATTTACAATAGAAGATTTGCCAAATTTATCTCAGGCTTTATTGGAAATAGGTGTTAATATCAATGTCAATCTTGAGAATGCACAACAATGTTATGAATTACTTAATCAGAATATTACTACTTTAAAATTACAAGGAAAACTAGTACAAAATTATCAAGCGAAATTTACTTCAACTTTTATCCCACCTAATGGAGATTATCAAAATTTTGGTATTATGGCAGCTATTGATCATATTAATGCTTTAAAAGATTTAGTTAAACGCTTTCCAAAATTTGCAGATTTACCAAAAATTTATGGGGGGGGGTCTTATGGAGGATACCTATCTTTACTCATAGCAAAAATAGCTCCTTGGTATGTGGATGGTGTGATTGATAATTCAGGATCCGCCTTACCTCCTTTGATTTATATTTTAGGAAGAGAAATGGAAGGCGGTTGTGATTATGTATTTAATGATCCAAATACTCTAATAGAATGTTTTCTAAAGACCCACTGGACACGTAAAGAAAATTCACCTTATTTTTTTAATAATGAAAATTATTTTATTAGAACATTGTTAAATAAAGATCATTTGATTTTACAAAGTCAAAAAAATAAAAATATCATTTATGTGAGTTATCATAGCAAAGAAGATCCTCTAACTCCAGCAAATTTTAAAGAACAAACCATGCAAATATTAAAAATTTTAGGATATGATGTAAGCTTAAATTTGATAGATGAAAATAAAATTGATGGAAAATTTATTAAAAATTTAGATCATGGTTGTGGTATACCTGATAAAGCCTTATTTAGAAAAGAACTTCCTTTAATGCTTGAAAAACTACAAGGAAGAAAATCTTTAATACAAGAAAATTCCATCTCTTATCCTTGTGGAAATAAAGTATTTACTTTTAAAGATGTGGGAGATAAATTTGAATTAGAGATAAAAGATTAAAACCTTAAAGGTTTTAATCAAGCTTTGCTAAATCGATTAAATCACTCACTTTTTGACAATTTTTCAAATCTTCGGCTGTGATTTTTAAAGCAAAAAGATTTTTATAAAGAACCATTACAGATACAAAAGCCAAACTATCCCACTCATCTATATTATCAAGTAGCATATCTTCATTTAACTCTTCATCTCTATGCATGGCTTCTTTAAGCTCTTCTAAAAATTCAGTTTTTGTCATTATTTCTCCTTTGTGTAAATTAAAATATCTTTTGTGTATAAATCCTTGAAATTTAGCACCGCACTTCCCCAACTAAGCCCTGCGCCAAAAGCACTTAAGCTTGCTTTAAATTCTTTTGGAGTATCTAACTCGCAAAGTAGGGCAGGTAGTGAACAAGCGCTTAGATTAGCGTATTTTTCCATGATGAAATTAGGAACTTTATCATTATTAAGTTTTAACTCTTCTTTAATACAATCAACCAAATACGCATTAGATTGATGAAAAAGATGAAAAGCAATGTCTTTTTCTTCTACCTTGGAAAATTCTAAAATTTCTTTAAAGCTTTTAGGTTCGCATTCTAAAGCCATATTAAAAATATTTGCTCCGTCCATGTAAAGATTTTCTAATTGTCTAAACTCCTCAGTTTGCATGAGCGAATCATTGTTAAAAATATCTGCTTTAGGTATTCTCATCGCACCTTTTGGAATGATGAGTTTATCAAAATGTCTCCCATCACTTCCAAGTTCAAAAAAGGCTTCATTAAAATCCGTTTTTTCAATCAAAGTTGCGCTTACTCCATCGCCAAAAATAGGGGCTAAATTCATATTTTTAGGATGGATGAATTTGCTTAAAGTATCCCCACAAATGAGTAAAATTTTACCTAAGCCACTTTGTATTAAAGAATGAGCGACAAATAAGCCGTATAAATACCCTGCACAAGCTTGTCCTAAATCAAAAGCTATGGTTTTAGAGCTTAAATTTAAAAGTTGGTGTAAATAACAAGCCGTAGAAGGCATGAAAAAATCAGGACTTTGAGTTACTACGATGAGTGCATCAAGGCTATTTTTATCTATATTTAAACCTTGTAAAAGTGTATTGGCTGCGTGTTTTCCAAGATCGCTTACGCAAGTGTTTTCATCGCAAATATAACGCGTGTTTAAACCTATGACTTTTTTCATTCTTTTAAGGGTTTTAATATCATTTGAAAAAACGCTTTCTAACTCATCATCAATGCAAATTTTATGTTCAGGTACGCTTACGCAAATGCCTGAAATTTTGGCTTTATCAAATCTAGTTTTCATGGATTATAAGTCCTTTAAAATTTAAATTTTGAAATGAAACAAGGGCTGAGTTTTTTTCAATTTCTTTAGAAATTTGTTCTAAAAAGCTTAAAAATGGCATATTTCTTTCGCCTTTTTGATAATAAAGCCTTGCATTATTGTTTTTAAGATTGAAGAATTTTAAAGCTAGTTCAAAGGCTTTAAAAAACATTCTAGTTTCAAGTTTTCTACCTAAAGCCCTACAAGAAATACAAAGATCATCGATAAATAAATTTCCTTCTTTGCAAGAAAAAACAAAAATAGCGATAATCCCACTATCGCTTAATTTATCACTCATGCTCACACTTACAATGAGTTCTTTTTGCATATATTGTGCGACTTTTTCTTGATTTAAGCGTGTGTAATTAGCGATAAATTGATTGGTTTTGCCTAAAAGTTCGCTAATGCGAGGGATATTTTGTAGATCATTTTTGCTAAAATTTAAGCTGATTTCAAGATTTTGAAAATATTCTTCATCACTTAAGCTTTTAAGCTCTTCTCTTAAAGCATTGGCTGCTATATCTTTGGCACGAATTTGATCTTCTTTGGTATTTGAAAGTTTTAAAAGATTAGGAAAAAGCTTGATTTTATAAAGTATATTTTCATCACATAAAAGTGTTTTAACACCTGTAAATTTGGTATTTTCAAGCTCGGCGATATTATCATCTATAAAAAGCATAGCGTTAGTATTTATATTAAATTTTTTAGCAATTTTTAAGATATTTTCACTTTTTGGCTCCCAATTGATCATTCTAGCATCAAAATCATCCCATTGTAAGATGAAATCTTTCCTTGTTTCAAAAAGTTTTTTTGCGTCTTTTTCTTCATTTTTTGAAGCTAGGGCAAGTAAAAAGCCTTGTTTTTTAAAAGTTTTAATTTTTTCTTGTAAGGTTTTGTGCAAAGGACTTAAATTAAGATTATCTATACCCTCTTCACCTAAAATTCCTTGATACAAGGTATTATCAAGATCAAGCACAAGAGCTTTAAGAGCAGGTTTTATGAGTGCAGGAATGAGACTGAGTCCTAAAATTTGTGCTAAGAAAATCAAGGCTTTATTATTAAGCTTAGAGCCTGTAAGTTCTTCTTTAGCTAGGTCTAAAATATCTTCTTCATCAAAATACTCTTTTATGAGTTTTTCTATGTTGAAAATTTCGCAATTTAAAATTTTTTTATCTGTTTTAAATTCTCCTAAACTAAGGACTAAAATAGGGTTTTGTGAAATTTTTCTTAATTCTAGAAGTTTTTCTTCTAGAAAATTTTGCACATTATTTTTATAGCGGGTTAAATCCAGCCATAAAAGTTCTAAATTAGCTTCTTTAAAATTATCAAAACTCAAGCTATCATCATAAGAGCTGAAATTAAACTCAGCTCTTAAATTGGCAAAATGTAAAAAAGGAGCAATGATACTTTGCACTCCTTCAAAAGCATGATTTCTATGGATATTGATAAGAAGATCTTGACTTTTACTAAAGTCTAATTCTTTGGCAAATTTTATAAGCTCATTGCGTTTTAAATGAGGCGAGAAAAGATTCATTTTAGCTCCACAAGTTCGATTAAAAGCCTATTTGGCATCATGATAAAACAAAGTTTAGCAAAATAGCTTGCTTGCATAATAGGAACAATACAAATGCCTTCTTGTTGTTCCAAAAGAATTAAATCTTGGGCGATATTTTTACTTTCATAGGCTAAATGATACATTTTGGTATTATTTTTCAAATAGCTATCTAGTGGGCCTTTATCGTTTAAATTTTGCAAAAGTTCAAATCTATACTGTGGAAATGCTTCATTGCAAGGAATGATAAATTCGCCTCTTACTCCTTGTTTTTCATCTATAAATTCTGCTTCTTTGTAAAAACCTAGTTTAAAAAAACATTCCCTTTCTTTTTCTAAATTTTTACAAGCCACACCTATATGATGAAGGGGTAAATTGAGTGTTTTATCAAGCATTTAAAACTACTGCCATAGTGATAGCATTTTTAAATTTCAATGCTTTTTCTAAACTATAATCATTTGCCATAAAACATTCATAAGTCTTAAGCTTTAAGCCTGATTTTTCTATCAAATCTTTAACTTCATCAGGATGGGAAAATAAATAAATATGATCAATAGCAGGAGCATTGATAGGAATAGTTGCAAAAATTTCTCCCCCATCACTAAGAAGTTCTTTGGATCTTTTAAGAAATTCAAGAGGCTTTTCTACATGTTCTAGTACTTCTCCAATCACTATCAAATCAGCTTTTTTATCAAAATCATAAGTAAAAAAATCTTGACATAAAAAATCGCATTTTGTAATCAGTTCTCCTATTTGTTGTTTTACCATCTTTTGAGCAAGTTCGCAACTCGTTGGAGAGATATCAAGTCCATAAAAGGCGGAAAATTTACCACTTTTAACTGCTCTTGCAAAATATTCTCCATGGCCAGGGCCTATTTCAAAATAAGTTGTTTTTGGAGTGAAATTTTTTAAATATTGTGAAAAATACTTTCTCACTTTAATATGAGCTATCCAAACAAAAGAAGAAAGAGCTAAGCCTATCATGTATTGTTTCATATAGCTTTCATTAAAATAAACTTTATCCTTAACTTCATCAAAGTTAGAATAGCGATAAGTCCCGTTTTCTATGAAAAATTTTGTTTCTTCTAAAGTATCGTTAAGGATCAATAAATAACAATCGCATTGTTCTTCTATGTTGATACCATCTTGAATATAATAAGAAATTAATTTATCAAATTCTTCTTCGTCTTCTTGTGAAAATTCAATTTTTTTAAGATATTTAGAATGGATAGGATTTTTTTGAGCAATGGCTTGAAATAATTTTTCAATATTTTCTTTCATTTTTTGGCCTTTAGGGTTTGAATTTTTTCTAGTAAAGCGTTTTGAGATTTTAAGAGACTTAAATCTTCTTTGTTAAATTTGATTTCAAATTCTTCTTCTAAACTCATGATGATATCAATATGAGCTAAAGAAGTCCAGTTCTTGCAATTTTCCATGCTTAAATTTGTATTTTCATCTACTTTGGTTTCAAGGATATTTTCTAAAATTTCATAAAATTGTTTTTTCATTGTATGGCACTTTCTTAAGAATATCGAAAATTAATATATTGTATCATAAAATTTTTCATTAATTATAAAATATTTTATTTAGGTTTTAACATGGAAAAGATAATACGATTTATAAATTTCTTAGAGTTAAATAAAGATGATTTTATTTTATTTACAGGGAATTTAATGCAATTTTTACAAAATATAGATGGAGATAATAGAAAAAAATTAAATTTTTTATTAGATTGTATGAAAGATAATGTAGATACATTAGCTATTCATACTTTTAATTGGGATTTTTGTAAAGGTTTGGCATATGATATTTTAAATTCTAAATCACAAACTGGAGCTTTAGGTAATATAGCTCTTAAAAGAGATGATTTTAGAAGAACAAAACATCCTATTTATTCTTTTGCGGTTGCTGGAAAATTTCAAAAAGAACTTGTTGCACTTGAGAATAAAGGAGCTTTTGATAATAATTCTCCCTTTGCTTTTATGTATAAAAATAATACAAAAATGATTATTGTAAATTTGCCTTTGCAAGATTCTTTTACCTTTGTGCATTATGTGGAAGAATGTTTAAAAGCGGATTATCGCTTTAACAAAAGTTTTGAGGCTTTATATACAGATGAAAAGGGATTTACGCAATTAAAAACTTATGATATGTTTGTTCGCAAAGATGGAGTTTTAACGGATGTTAATGGTTTGGAAGATCTTTTTATAAAAGAAAATGTGATGGAACTTAAAAAATTTGAAAATCTTTGCATTAAAAAAATTGATTTATCTAGGGCATATGACATAATTGTTAAGGATATTAAAGATAATCATGCTAAAAATTTAATGAGTTATGCTTAAAAGTTTATATTCTAAGATTTTTTCCAAAAGTTCTTTAAATTCATAAGCTTGCATATTTAAGATATTGGCTATATCGATGATATCATTTTTTCCATCACAGTAAGCTAGAAAATTACAAGCTAAAGGAATGTCATTAGCAGTGCTAAGGGTATGGTATAGCCCTCTTTTGCCAAGATTGGGTTCACATATTATGGTGTTTTCATATACGGCGTTGATTTCTAGATTTAAAATCATTTCTTGTATGCTTTGAAGTCCTCCCATTAAACCTTTTTTGGAAATAAAATTGAGATCATCTTTACTAGTGTGGTATTGTTCGTATTCTAGGTATCTTGTGCGACATACTCCTACTATGCCAAGATTTACAAGCGGAGCATTGTATTGTCTTTCATCACTTCCACGATCTAAAAAACTAAAAGCTTTGAAATTTTCTTTATTTTTAAGCGTATGCAGGGCAACTTTATCGCTTAGAGTGTTTTCTTTAGGTGTATGTATGAGTGAGTAAGCATGATCATCGCCTAAGCAAGAAAGCACAAAGCCTGCTTTAACATGTTTTTTTAAATGCTCTAAATGTTTGTTAAGATAGACTATAGAGCCTATGGTTTCAGGGATGATGACAAAGCGGTAATTATATCTTCTTTCTTTTAAACTCAAAAGCCATTTTGCTAGAAAAATAGCTACCACAGGCCCGCTAAGCTCATTATTTGCCATGGAAGGGTGGCAAAGATAGGTTGAAATTAAAATTTCATCTTTTGAATTTTGCGTACTTGGTAGGATAAAATCAGCATAATCTAAAACCCCATTTTCATCATGTTTCGCATCGATATAGACTTTGTATTTGCCTTTTTTAAGTTTTTTTCTTTCATTGTGTGTGAGACAAAATCCCCAACGCCTTTTATAGTAACTCGTTACGTAAGGAATGGCATCAGGTATTTCTTCTATGGAGTAAAGATGATCTTGAAGCTCTTCTAGTTCGATTTCTTGATCGATGGCTTCGCTATAGTTTAGAAGGTGTAAATTATGCTTTTTAAAATCACAAATTTTTTCTCCCTCTGGAGTGATGATATAGGCTTCTTTAACATTCCATTCATCAGGGACTATCCAGTCAAAAACCTTTGTACCACTTTTTATAGAGTGAAATTTGAGTATACCCCCCCCAGAGTTTTATTTAAAATTTCTAAGCTATCTCTAAAACCTTGCCCTGTGATACTCCTAGCGATAGGAAAAAGTTCACAAGCTAGTTCATACATAGCCTTTCCGGTTTGGCTAAAATCTTGACCTCTAAAGTCTAGCTTATCCACAATATCCCTTTTTAACTTTTTCAAGAATGCTAAATAAAGTATCTTTTATAAATTTTGCATCTTTTAGATTCATTTCTTGATGACAAGGTATGCTAAGCTCGGCTTTGTAAAAATTATCCGCATTTTGGAGTTTTATTTCTCCTAAGAGTTTTTTATAAAAACTAAACTCATAAGTTGGTTTATAATGTACCTGTACGCCAATTCCTGCATGAAGTAAGCTTTCAAAAAGCTCTTCTTTTTGACAATAAAATTCAGGAAAAAGCAAAATAGGATACAAATGTCTTGAACTTTTTTTATAATCTTTGATTTTTATCGTGGAAAAATAAGGATTTTTTTCAAATTCCTTATCATAAAAACTTGCGATTTCTTCTCTTTTTCCAAGATTGTGATCGAGTTTTTTAAGCTGATTTATCCCTAAAGCACAAGCAACATCACTTAAGCGGTAATTATAGCCAAGTTCTACCATATCGCTATCCCAAAGTCTTTTTTTAATTATGCCGTGACTTCTTAAAAGCTTGATTTTAGCGATAAGCTCTTCATTATCACTCACCACAGCCCCGCCTTCAAAAGTGGTAATAGGCTTAACAGGGTGAAAAGAAAAGATAGAAAGATCGGCTTTTTTCCCTACTTTTTCACTTTTATACAAAGCGCCTAAAGCATGGCTTGCATCATCGATTAAAGGAATATTATATTTTTTAGCAAGGTTTGAAATTTCATCCATTTCAACGCTATTGCCCGCAAAATCCACTACGCTAATAACTCCTATATTTTCACTATCTTTTAAAAGTCTTGCTTCTAGTTTTTTTTCATCAATATTGCCATCGTTTTTAATGTCGATAAACTCTACCTTGGCCCCAGCCATTAAGGCCGCATTAGCTGTAGCAGCGAAGGTTAAAGGAGTGGTTAAAACGATTTTTTCTTGGACACCTAGTGCTGTGTAGGCAAGATGAAGGGCTGAAGTGGCTGAGTTTAACACACAAGCGTATTTTACATCCACATATTCACAAAGGGCTTCTTCAAATTCATCTACCTTTTTACCCCCTGTTAAAATTTCATCTTTTAAAGCTTTTATAAGTGTATCTATATCACTTTGATCGATGTTTTGATGAGAATAAGTAAGCATTTTAAAAACCTTCGGTGTGATTGATGATTTCTAAAAGTTCTTTTTCACTTGCCCATAAAGGATTATTATCCGAGCTATAAGAAAAACCATCTTTTACTTTTTGTCCTTTTTCACCTAGGGCATTGATACTAAAGTCATTATCTTTATCTACAAATTTAATACTCGGGCTTATAGCATAGTAGTTTTCAAATTCATAGGTTAAATGACTATCATCGCTTGAAATCATGATTTCATGTAGTTTTTCTCCTGCTCTTATACCTATGATTTTATGGCTTAAATTAGGAGCTAAAGCATGGGCTAGATCGGTGATTTTCATAGAAGGAATTTTAGGGATGAAAATTTCTCCTCCATGCATTCTTTCAAAATTACTCAGCACAAATTTTACTCCATCTTCAAGGCTGATCCAAAAACGAGTCATTCTTGTATCAGTGATAGGAAGTTCTTTAGCTCCTTCACTGATGAGTTTTTTAAAAAAAGGCACCACTGATCCTCTTGAGCCTACAACATTGCCATATCTTGTAACACCAAAGCGTGTTTGTTTGTTACCTGCTATATTGTTTGCAGCGACAAAAAGCTTGTCGCTTGCAAGTTTGGTTGCACCGTATAAATTTACAGGATTGCAAGCCTTATCTGTGCTAAGAGCGATACATTTTTTAACCCCATTTTCAAAACAAGCATCGATAACATTTTGCGCACCGTGGATATTGGTTTTTATACATTCCATAGGGTTATATTCAGCAATAGGCACATGCTTCATCGCGGCAGCATGTATAACAAAATCCACATCACGCATAGCAGCACTTAAACGCTCTTTATCTCTTACATCTCCTATAAAATAACGCATACAAGGAGCATTAAAAACGCTTGCCATTTCAAATTGTTTGAGCTCATCACGAGAATAAATGATGATTTTATTAGGTTTATAGTTTTCTAGCAAAACCTTAGTATAGGTTTTTCCAAAAGAGCCTGTTCCGCCTGTGATTAAGATATTTTTTCCGTTAAACATTTTGCCTTCCTTTGCTTAAGTTTTTTTAAAATTAAAGCAACAAGTGTTCCTATTTTAAAATTCTTGGCAAGGTTATGCCAGTTTGGGCTTGATACTTGCCTTTTTTGTCTTTATAAGTGGTGTCGCATTTTTCATCGCCTTGTAAAAACAACACTTGTGCTATGCCTTCATTAGCATAAATTTTTGCAGGTAAAGGTGTAGTGTTTGAAATTTCTATAGTGATATGTCCTTCAAAACCTGGTTCAAAAGGGGTAACATTGACGATGATGCCACATCTTGCATAAGTGCTTTTGCCAAGACAAATAGCTAAGACATCATTAGGCATTTTAAAATACTCTATAGTTCTAGCTAGGGCAAAAGAATTTGCAGGAACTATACATACATCGCCTTCAAAATCTACTACATTTTCTTCTACGAAATTTTTTGGATCTACTACGGTTGAATTAACATTGGTAAAAATTTTAAACTCACGCCCTACGCGTATATCGTAGCCATAACTTGAAAGTCCATAGCTTATTACACCTTTTCCTATATTTGCTTCGCAAAATGGCTCGATCATCTTGTATTCTAATGCCATTTTTCTTATCCAGTTATCTGCTTTTAAGCCCATTTTTAACCTTTTAATATTTGTAATTTTTTATAAGGATTATAACCTAAAAAATCTATATTTTTTATGATTTTTTTCTTTTTTAAAGTTAAATTTTAAGTTTTTTTATATAATACAAGATTAAGTTCTTAAATTTTAGGAGAATTTTATGACAAAAGAAGAAATTAAAGAGTTAGTAAATCTTTTTGCTGAAGCAAATATTAGTAAAATTAAGATCAAAGAACAAGATGGTTTTGAAATAGAACTTGAAAGAGATATGTGTTGCGATGTTCCAGCTCCTGTTTGTCCTCCAGTTCCAGCTCCACAACCTATCAATGTAAGTGTTGTAAATGAAGCTCAACCTAGCCAAAATGCAAAATCAAACAAGCCAAGTATAAACAGCCCTATGGTGGGAACTTTCTATCAAGCTCCAAGCCCAGGTGCAGCACCTTTTGTAAAAGTGGGTAGCACGGTTAAAAAAGGCGATACTATAGCTATTATCGAAGCGATGAAAATCATGAATGAAATTGAAGCGGAATTTGATTGCAGGATTGCTGAAATTTTAGTTGCTGATGGTCAGCCTGTAGAATTTGGAATGCCTTTATTTGCGGTGGAGAAATTATAAAATGGAAATTAAAAGCATATTAATTGCTAATCGTGGAGAAATAGCACTACGCGCTTTAAGAACGATTAAAGAAATGGGTAAAAAAGCAATTTGTGTGTATTCTGAAGCAGATAAAGATGCTTTATATTTAAAATACGCTGATGCAAGCATTTGTATAGGAAAAGCAAGAAGTTCTGAAAGTTATTTAAATATCCCAGCTATTATCACAGCAGCTGAAATTGCTGAAGCAGATGCGATTTTTCCAGGATATGGATTTTTAAGTGAAAATCAAAATTTTGTTGAAATTTGTGCTAAACATAACATTAAATTCATAGGTCCTTCTGTAGAGGCTATGAATTTAATGAGTGATAAATCAAAAGCTAAACAAGTAATGCAAAGAGCAGGCGTGCCTGTAATCCCAGGAAGTGATGGGGCTTTAGCAGGAGCTGAAGCAGCTAAAAAACTTGCTAAAGAAATAGGCTATCCTGTGATTTTAAAAGCAGCTGCAGGTGGTGGTGGTCGTGGTATGCGTGTGGTTGAAAATGAAAAAGATCTTGAGAAAGCGTATTGGTCGGCTGAAAGCGAGGCTATGACAGCATTTGGCGATGGAACTATGTATATGGAAAAATATATTCAAAATCCGCGCCATATAGAAGTGCAGGTTATAGGAGATAGTTTTGGTAATGTGATTCATGTGGGTGAAAGAGATTGTTCCATGCAAAGACGCCATCAAAAACTTATCGAAGAATCTCCCGCGATTTTGCTTGATGAAAAAACACGCACTAGGCTTCATGAAACTGCTATTAAGGCAGCCAAAGCTATAGGATATGAAGGTGCGGGAACTTTTGAGTTTTTAGTTGATAAAAATTTAGACTTTTATTTTATAGAAATGAATACACGTTTGCAAGTTGAACACTGTGTAAGTGAAATGGTAAGTGGGATTGATATCATAGAACAAATGATTAAGGTAGCAGAAGGTTATGCCTTACCATCTCAAGAAAGTATTAAGCTTAATGGGCATTCTATAGAATGTAGAATTACAGCTGAAGATTCTAAAACTTTCTTGCCAAGTCCAGGTAAGATTACTAAATACATTCCACCAGCAGGACGCAATGTAAGAATGGAAAGTCATTGTTATCAAGATTACAGCGTGCCTCCTTATTATGATTCTATGATAGGCAAACTTGTAGTTTGGGCAGAAGATCGCAATAAAGCTATTGCAAAAATGAAAGTAGCTTTAGATGAGTTGCTTATAAGTGGGATAAAAACAACCAAAGATTTTCATCTTTCTATGATGGAAAATCCTGATTTTATTAACAATAACTACGATACAAATTATCTTGCAAGACATTAAAACTTCCCTATTAAAGGGAAATTTTAATTGTAATTTTTATCTTAAATATTCTATATTGATTTTAGAGCGGAGTTTATCAAAATAATCTTGTATAAAATTTTGTCTTTGTTCGCTTACATAAGCGTTTAAAACTTCATTTTTAACTTGCTCATATTCAGGAGTTTGTGCTCCATCTTTGCTTTTAACTTCATAAAGCTCATAGCCATTTTTTCCATTTAAAACAGGGGAAAAGCCTCCAACAGGAATTTGCGATAAAAGCCCTAAAAGTCTTGGATCGGCATTGCTTGTGTTTAAAGATGCATTTTGTGGTTTAAGGATTGTTTTTTTTGTATTTTTGATATTTTCTAAAGTTTGAGGATTATTTAATACATAAATATTTACATTAATTTGTGTATAAAAAGTGAATTTATCTTTATTTTGTTCGAAAAATTTTTTTGCTCCATCATCACTAAAATCAGTTTTTGCCATACTTGCGATTTTTTCATAAAGTTTTCTTTTTTCTAAATCTTTTTTAAAATTTGCATGAAATTGTTCATAGCTTTGATTTTTGGATTTTAAATTTGCTTTGAAAGCATTTAAAGTGGTTTTGTTTTGAGCAAGCATTTTATTTATAGCATCATCAAGCTCTAGATCATTGACTACAATACCTAGTTGTTTCATTTGTGAAATTTCCATTTTTTCATTGATGAGTACGCCTAAAGCTTTATTTCTATCAATTTTAAGTGCTTTCATAGTTTGATCTATATCATAAGTTGTGATAGGCTCTTTGTCTACAACTACAGCTATAGCATTAATGGTATTTGCGCTAGCTAAACTTGCAAAAAATGCAAAACTTAATAAAATTTTTTTCATTTCAAACCTTTATTTAAGTATAAATATCGCATTATATCAATAAAAATTTAAGAAAAGGCAAAAAATGCACGAAAAACTTACAACGCGTTTTGCTCCAAGCCCAACAGGGTATTTGCACATAGGTGGACTTAGAACAGCTCTTTATAATTATTTATACGCTAGAAAAAATGGTGGAAATTTTTTACTTCGTATTGAAGATACGGATTTAAAAAGAAATTCCAAAGAAGCTACTAAAGCAATTATCGAAGCTTTTAAATGGTGCGGTTTAGAACATGATGGAGAAGTAACTTACCAATCAGAGCGTTTTGATCTTTATAAAGAATATGTCAAAAAGCTTTTAGATGAAGACAAGGCGTATTATTGTTATATGAGTAAAGAAGAATTAGAAGAATTGCGCGCCAAGCAAGAAGCCGCCAAAGAGCGCCCAAGATATGATGGAAGATATAGAGAATTTAAAGGTACGCCACCTCAGGGTATAGAACCTGTTGTGCGTATTAAAGCGCCTCAAAGCGGCGAGATTGTTTTTGAAGATGGGATTAAAGGCGAGGTAAAATTTAAAGCAGAGGATATAATGGATGATTTTATCATTGCAAGAAGTGATGGAACTCCAACTTATAATTTTACTGTTGTTATTGATGATGCTTTAATGGGGGTGAGTGATGTGATTCGTGGGGATGATCATCTTTCAAATACTCCTAAACAAATTGTGCTTTATGAGGCATTGGGTTTTAAAATTCCTAAATTTTTTCATGTGGCTATGATACATGGAGAAGATGGTAAAAAGCTTTCAAAAAGACATGGGGCAACTGATGTTATGGAATACAAAGAAATGGGAATTTTACCTCAAGCTTTGCTTAATTTTCTTGTGCGTTTAGGTTGGAGTCACGGTGATGATGAGGTTTTTTCACTAGAAGATTTGGAAAAACTTTTTGATCCTTATCATATCAATAAAAGCGCATCTTGTTATAATGCTAAAAAGCTTGAATGGTTGAATGCTCATTATATTAAAACTTTGCCTTTTGAAGAGATTAACCGTCAGCTTAAAGATCTTGGCTTTGATTTATCTGTTTATGAAAAGGCAGGATTTTTACTTGATTTATTAAGAGAGCGTGCAAAAACCTTGCATGATATTATCAATAGTGCAAAAAGCATAGTTAATGCACCGCAAAATTATGATGAAAATGCAGTGCAAAAATTTATTAACGAAAATAATTTAGAATTGCTCCAAGCATTTGCTAATACACTTAAAGATCAAAAAACAGGTAAAGATTTTGAAGATTTTACAAATGATTTTTTAGAAAAAAAAGAAGCAAAGTTAAAAGATTTGGCTCAGCCTATACGCATAGCTTTAACAGGGAGTGCGGTAAGTCCTAGTATTTTTGAAGTATTAGAATTTTTAGGGCTTGATGAGTGTAAAAAAAGAATAGAAAATTTTTTAAAAGTTAGAGGAAAATAAAATGAATTTAAAAGAAGAAGCTTTAAAATACCATTTAGGTGGGAAAATTGATATTGTACCAAGTAAGCCGATGACTACAAGTTATGATCTATCTTTGGCGTATAGCCCAGGAGTTGCAGAACCTTGCCTTGAAATCGCTAAAGATAATGAGCTTGCTTATACTTATACAAATAAGGCTAATTTGGTGGCTATAGTTAGCGATGGTTCTGCTGTTTTAGGACTTGGAGACATAGGAGCACAGGCTTCAAAACCTGTTATGGAAGGTAAGGCTTGTTTGTTTAAAAAATTTGCAAATGTAAATGCTTATGATATAGAAATTAATGTTCATAGTATAGAAGAGATTGTAAATTTTTGCAAGGCTTTGGCTCCGACTGTGGGTGGGATAAATTTAGAAGATATAGCTGCTCCAAAATGTTTTGAAATTGAAGCGGCTTTGCAAGATTTAGGAATTCCTGTAATGCATGATGATCAGCATGGAACGGCTATTATTTCAACTGCGGGACTTATGAATGCTATGGAGATAAGCGGTAAAAAATTTAAAGACATTAAGGTGGTTGTAAGTGGCGCAGGTGCCGCAGGTATAGCAAGTGCTAAGATGTATAGAAATTTAGGGGTCGAAAATATTATTTTAGTAGATAGCAAAGGTGTTGTTTCTAAGGATAGAAATGATTTAACTCCTCAAAAGCTTGAATTTGCTGTTGATTCTAAGGAAAAGACTTTAAAAGAAGTTTTAAAAGGAGCTGATGTTTTCCTAGGACTTAGTGCGCCAAAAATTCTTGATGATGAAATGGTTTTAAGTATGGCAAAAGATCCTGTAATTTTTGCTTTGGCAAATCCTATTCCTGAAGTGATGCCTGAAGATGTGGCTAGACTTAGAAAAGATGCGATTGTAGGAACAGGAAGAAGTGATTATCCAAATCAAATCAATAATGTTTTAGGTTTTCCTTTTATTTTTCGCGGGGCTTTAGATGTGCGTGCAAGTAAAATCACTGAAAATATGAAAGTAGCTGCTGCTAAAGCATTAGCAGATCTTGCAAAACTTCCTGTAAGTGATGCGGTTAAAAAAGCTTATAATTTAAGCACTTTAGAATTTGGAAGAGATTATGTTATACCAAAACCTTTTGATGAAAGAGTAAAAGCTGCAGTTAGTACAGCTGTAGTAGCAGCTGCGGTAAAAGATGGTGTGGCTAAGGTGAAAAATTTTGATGAGAAAGCTTATTTTGAAAGCTTAAAATGAAAAATATTCATTGTATCAATCATCCATTGATCGAACATAAATTAGGAATTTTAAGGGCTAAAGAGACAAAGCCCTTTCAATTTCGTATGTTAATCGATGAAATTTCATCTTTTTTGCTTTTTGAAGCGAGTAAAGATTTTTCTTTAAAAGAAATTGAAATTTCAACACCTATACAAAAAGTCACAGTAAAAAAACTTGATGAAAAGATTATGATTTGTCCTATTTTAAGAGCTGCACTAGGAATGCTTGAAAGCGTTTTTAAGATGATTCCTGATGCAAGTGTTGGATTTTTGGGATTTGTGAGAAATGAAGAGACTTTAAAGGCGGATTTTTATTTTCAAAAACTTTCCAAAGATGCAAAAAAACGCACTGCTATTGTTATAGATCCTATGTTTGCTACAGGTGGGACTGCTATAGAGGCTTGTAATTTTTTAAAAAGCCAAGGAGTTAAAAAAATAAAATTTATATCCATACTTGCTGCTCCACAAGGTTTGAAAAAATTTAGCCAAATGCATGATGATGTAGAAGTTTTTGTGGCTTGTATTGATGAAGGTTTAAATGAAAAAGGTTATATTATCCCAGGGCTTGGAGATGCAGGAGATAGAGTGTTTAACACTCTTTAAAAGAGATGATTTTTGGAAAAATTGATTATATTAATCTTTTACCTTTGCATATATATCTTAAAAAATATCCCTTACCCAATGGTTATAAAGCAAGTATGGAGTATAAAAAAGGAGTTCCAAGTAAGCTAAATAAAGATTTATTTTATAGAAGAATTGATGCAGCTATCATTTCAAGCATAGAAAGCACTAGAAAAAAATATAAAAATTTAGATTTGGGTATTTGTGCTAATAAAAGAGTTTTAAGTGTATTAGTAGAAAAAAATACATCAAATGCCAAAGATCCAAGTTCAGCAACTTCAAATGCTTTAGCTAAAGTATTAAAACAAGATGGAAAAGTAATTATAGGTGATAAGGCTTTAAAGCTTTATCTAAAAGATCCTTCTAAATATATCGATTTATGTGCAAAATGGCATGAAAAAACAGGATTGCCTTTTGTTTTTGCTAGATTTTCTTGTGTGCAAAAAAAAGCTTTATATAAACAAATTTTGAAAAAATTTCCAAAAACAAAGATTAAAATTCCTTATTATATACTGCAAAATTATGCCAAAACAAGGGATTTAGATATAAAAGATGTTAGATATTATTTAGATGAAGTTATATATCATAAAATTTCTACCAAAGAAAAAACAGCCTTAAAGCGTTTTGTAAAGGCTTGTAAGGCTTTAAATCTTGCTTAGTGTTCAAATTCTCTAAGTTCTTTAACTGTTCCAAGGAGTATTACAACATCTCCACTATAAACTGTCGTGGTTTCTAAATCAGGTAGTATTTCCCAGTCGCTATTTAATTTTTTATAAGAAATCACTTTCATATTTTGTGCTACATGTTTTAAAGAATTTCCTGCTAATTTTTCATCTATATTGATCTTAATAGCTCGTATAGTATTTGCTGAAAGATCAAAAACTTCATAATCAGCATCTTTAGTTAAAAATTCTTTTACTAGTCTTTTAGCACTTTCTTTTTCAGGATAAATAACCTTTGTTGCACCTAACTTAGAAAGAATTTGACCATGGATATTAGAGGTTGCTTTAGCAATGATATTTTTAACACCTATATCTTTAAGCGCCATAAGAGTAAGGATTGATTTTTCAACATTTTCTCCTATGCTAACAATAACAACTTCAACATCATGAAAGCCTGCTTCTTTTAGGGCTGAAATATTTGTAGAATCTAAAATATAAGCATAGCTTGGAGGATTTTGTATACTTTTTAAAGCTTCCTCATCTTTATCCGCAACGATAACAGTATGACCTCCAGCAATGAGTTCATCTGCTACAACTGAGCCAAATTTTCCAAGTCCTATAATTCCATAATTAAGATTTTTCACGATTTTACCTTTATAAATTAACCTTTCCTTCAGGGAATTTTAAATGAATAGCTTTGTCTTGTTTGAATACCGAGAGTAAAAAAGCAAAAACACCTATCCTACCACTTAGCATCATAATGATGATAATCACCTTGCTAGGATCACTAAACAAAGCGCATAAAGATAAAGTTCCACCATTTCCTACTGAAATTCCTACAGTTGCAAAAGCTGAAGAAGTTTCAAAAAGCAAGGCTATAAAATCAAATTTTGACTCTAGCAAGGAAAGCAAAATAACAGCTATTACTATATAAACAGCTGAACCTACAGCTATAATAAAAGCTTTAGATATAGTTTCTCTTGGAATTTCATGTCCAAAAATTCTAACTCTTCCATCGCGGATACTCCAATAAGCATAGAGCAATAAAACCATTACAGTTGTTACTTTCATACCCCCAGCTGTTCCTCCTGGTGCACCACCAATAACCATAAACAATGATCCAAAAAATAAGCTTGCATCATGCAAATGTCCCATATCTAAGGTGTTAAATCCTGCTGTGCGGTAATTAATAGCGATAAAATATGAGCTTAAAATTTTATCAAAAAATGAAAAATGTCCTATAGTTTGAGGATTTGAGTATTCAAAAGCAAAAATAATAAGTGTTGAAGAGAAAATAAGAAAAATACTTGCAACAACAACCATTTTTGTATGTAGGCTTAAATTTTGCAATTTTTTTCTTTGAAAAAAGTATAATTCAACCAAAACAAAATATCCAAGCCCTCCAATAATAATCAAAGAAGTGATAATAAGATTAATTGCTATATCATGTTTATAAGCTATAAGTCCATGTTCAAATATAGTAAATCCAGAATTATTAAAAGCACTAATAGAATGAAAAATTCCAAACCATAAAGCTTTCTTAAAATTCATTTCAAGGGCAAAACGCATGGTAAGAAGTATAGCACCTATCAATTCTATAGTAAAAATGAACAGCAAAACCTTTTTAAAAAATTTAAATAAACCATCCATTGATGGATAAAATAAAGACTCTTTTAGTAAATTTCTTGCACTAAAACCAACTTTTTTGCGTATGAGTATATAAACAAATAAACCTATACCCATATATCCTAAACCGCCAATTTGCACCAAAGCTAAGATAATAATTTGCCCTGCTAAGGTAAAATCAACCGCAGTGTTCTTAACTACTAATCCTGTCATACTAACAGCAGATGTGCTTGTAAAAAAGGCATCCAAAAAATCAATAGGAGTTGTATGCGCCCAGCTTGAATGTAGCAATAAAGCTCCAAACAATGCAATAATAATATAACCAGCTAGTAAAATTTTAAAAGTTCGTCTATCTAGTCCAAATTGTTTCAAAAAATTTCCATTTGATAATGATCTAAAGCGGGTATTCTATCTTATTAAAACTTTAAGGGAAATAAAATTTTATTTTTGTATTTAAACTTAAATTAAAGAAAAAAAGATACAATTACATTTTTACTTTATCAAACATTGTGGTTGGATAGCTCAGTCGGTAGAGCAGCAGACTGAAAATCTGCGTGTCGGCAGTTCGATTCTGCCTCTAACCACCACTTTATCTTTCGAAAAATCACATCACATACTTTTTTATATAAGATTGAAATATTTAAAGAACTAAAAGTTATTTTTTAAAGAAAGAGTCTATAGCTTATATGTAGAATGGTGGATTTAGCAGGACTCGAACCTGCGACCAACCGGTTATGAGCCGGTTGCTCTAACCAACTGAGCTATAAATCCGCCTAAGTTGAATTAAAAGATAAAATTATATCTTATTAATGCTTAAAAATATTTTATTTAGCCTTTATATCCGTCCAAAAATATCTAAAAGTGATTAAATGCTGTAAAATTCCAAAAAAAATCATAAAAATAGTAAAAGAACTTCCACCATAACTAAAAAAAGGCAAAGGGATCCCAACTACTGGTGCAAAACCTATAGTCATTGAAATATTTACTGCCGCATAAATAAAAATAAATAATGCAACACAATTAATAGCAACTCTAGCAAAATAATCATCTTTAAGTTTATAATTTAAACTAAGTAGATGAAAAATAAGTAAAATATAAAATATAATTAATGTCAATCCCCCAATAAATCCAAATCTTTCTATCATGTAAGCGAAAATAAAATCACTAGTTGAAATAGGTAAAAATTTAAAATGAGTTTGCGTAGCTTCATCTTGAGATTTTCCGGTTAAACCACCATTTCCAATAGCTATCATTGATTGGGCTACTTGATAACTTGGTTTTTCTGAAATAAAATCATGAATTCTTTGCTTTTGGTAGGGTTTTAAAAGATGTGTATAAATAATAGGAGAGCTAACACTTATAGCTATAACAATACTTAACCAAATTTTATAATGAACTCCCATGATAAAAAGTACTCCAAAACCAACAAGTAGTAAAACCATAGCACTTCCTAAATCAGGTTCTTTTGCAATTAGCAAAAAAGGCAAGATGATGTAAAAGCTAAGTTTGATGAATTGTTTAAGTTTGTATCCATTTTTTGGAGGAGGATTTTGATAAATAAGATAGGCAAGCATTAAAATAAAACTAGGTTTAAAAATTTCAGAAGGTTGTATAGTAAAGTGAGTAAAAGGAATTTCAAGCCATCTTTTAGCACCTAATTTTTCAACCCCAAAAATATCTACGCTTAGCAATAAAAAAATATTAATCCAATAAGCAACAGGAATAATCCAAATAAATTTCCTTATGGGAAAGAAGAAAAAAACCATAAAAGCAAACAATCCCACACAGGCATAAACAAACTGTTTTTCTGCTAAAAAAGGATTAGCTTCAAAGATTAAGAAAAATGAAATAAGAATTATGGGTAAAAATAAAATGGGTTGCATATAGTCAAAATGAGTTAAAATTCTTCTATCTAATCTAAACAAAATTTGCCTTCAGTTGGTAATATAAAGCTATAATTATAAACTAAAATTTTAAATTTATCAAAACCTCTAAGGAAAAAATGCAAACTTTTTTAGTAGATGAAAATTCAAGGCTTGATGTATTTTTGGCTAAAAAATTAAACCAAAGTCGCAATCAAGTTGCTTTACTTATAGAAAAAGATTGCGTACAGGTTAATGATAGAATTCAAGATAAAAATTCATTTAAGCTTAAAAATGGTGATATTATTTCTATTGCAAGTTTAAAGCTTTGCAATGAGATAAAACCTCAGTTTGAAGTGGATTTTGATATTGATGTGTTATACGAAGATGAAGACTTGCTTGTTTTAAATAAACCTTCAAATTTAGTCGTTCATGGAGCAAGTAGCGTTAAAAATGCCACTTTGGTGGATTGGTTAATAGAAAAAAAATATACTTTATCAAATTTAGGAGGAGAGATAAGAGCTGGTCTTGTTCATAGATTAGATAAAGATACAAGCGGAGCTATACTGATAGCGAAAAATAACTTCACCCATCAAAAATTAAGCGAACAGCTTGCAGATAAAAGCATGGGAAGAATTTACCTTGCGTTAATTGATTTGCCACTAAAAGAAGATAAAATTATAGTAGAAAAATTTTTAATGCGTTCGCCTTCTAATGCTATTAAAAAAATAGCCATAGATAAGGAAAATAAATTCAGTAAAAACGCAAAATCAGCTTTTATAAATGTAGTAAAAACTGAAAATTTAACTTTGATGGCTGCTAAGCTTTTTACAGGAAGAACTCATCAAATTAGAGCGCATTTGGCTAGTTTAAATCGCCATATTTTAGGTGATAGTTTATATGGTTATAAGGGTAAGTATGATTGTAGGATAATGTTGCATGCTTATTTTTTGTATTTTATCCATCCAAAAACCAAAGAGCAAATTTTTGTTAAAGCACCTTTGATGGAAGATTTTAAAAATATTATGTTTAAACAAATTAATTTAGGAGAGAATGATGAAAAGATTTCGCTTGAGTTTTTACTTGAGTTTTTTAACTCTTTTGCTTAGTGCTTGTAGTGTTTCGCAAATGAATTCGCTAGCTTTAAGTAAAGAGCCTGCTGTAAATGAAAGCTTGCCAAAAGTTGAAAGTTTAAAAAGTCTTAGTGATATGAGTAATATTGCTTTTGAATGGGAGCCTTTATATAATGAAAATATTAAAGGATTTTATTTGTATCGTTCTAGTGATGAAAATCTTGATTTTAAACTTGTAGGCACTATTAAAGATAAGTTTCAAACTCATTATGTAGATACTAAATTAGAGCCTGGTACTAAGTATCGTTATATGATGAAAAGCTTTAATGAGCAAGGACAAATTTCAGAAGATGGCAAGGTTATAGAAGTCAGCACAGCTCCAAGACTTGAAGCTGTTCCTTTTGTTCAAGCTGTGACTAATTTGCCTAATCGTATTAAACTTATTTGGCGTCCGCATCCTGATTTTAGGGTTGATTCTTATATTATTGAAAGAACCAAAGGTGATGATAAAGAATTTAAAAAAATTACAGAAGTAAAAAATCGTTTAAACGCTGAATACATCGATAGTGATTTAAAACCTAATGAAAATTCAAGCTATAGAATTATTGCTGTGAGTTTTAATGGGATAAAGAGTGAGCCAAGTCAAGTTGTAAGTTCTACAAGCAAGGCTTTACCTCCTCAAGTTGAGCATTTAAGTGCTAGCACAGATGGTTCTAATAAAATCATTTTAACTTGGGATGCTCCTACGTATGAAGATTTTTCTTATTATAAAGTTTATTCTACGAGCTCAAGTTTCCTTCCTTTTAGTGTTTTGGCAAAGACTGATAAAAATTCTTATGAGGATATGGTAGAAGGAGCAGGTAAAAGCAAGTATTATAAAGTAACAATGGTGGATAAAGATGGTCTTGAAAGTCCTATGCCAAAAGATGGTGTAGAAGGTAAAACTTTAGGTAACCCTTTGGCTCCTAGTATTATTTTGGCTCAAAGCACAAGCGAAGGGATAAATTTAGAATGGAGCGATAATGATACTAGAGCTGTTGAGTATGAAGTAAGACGCTATGGCGGGGAGCAAAATGCTGTTTTTAAAGGCATTAAAGAAAAGCGATTAAAAGATGTAAAAGCTTTACCAGGGATGGAATATAGTTACGAAGTTATTGCTATTGATTCAGCCGGGCTTCGTTCAGAACCTTCAAGCAAAGTTAAGGCAGCTCAGTAGTGCCAAATTTTAAAAGCAAAAAGATCAAAGAAATAAATCTGCCTTATAGCAAGGATGATGTTGAATTTCTTTGGCTTGCTAAGAATGATAATGTTAGTCTTATTTATACAAAGGTTCAAGAAGAGAGTTTTTTTCTGCAGATTAAAAAAGCACAAAATGGTTTTGTGATTAAAGGCGATAAACATACAAAACCTTCTAAAATAGGTTATTTGCAAAAGGCTTTAAAAATCTTTAAAGAAGGTTTTTGTGAGGATATTATCAATAAAGCTTTTGGACTTAAAAACAATGCTTTAATTGAAAAAACACCATTTATTGTTGATAATTTTGATGAGCTTTTATCTAGACTTCAAGGTAAAATTTATATAGAAATAGGCTTTGGATCAGGAAGACATTTGCTTTATCAAGCAAAAGAAAATCCAAATGTTTTAATTTTAGGGGTGGAAATTTACAATCCAGCTTTAACTCAAGTAGCTAAACTTGCTAAAGCACAAAATGTAAATAATATTTTGCTAATCCAAAGTGATGCGAGATTGTTATTGAGTGTATTAAAATCAAAATCAGTTGAAAAGATTTTTCTACATTTTCCTGTTCCTTGGGATAAAAAGCCTCATAGGCGAGTTATTGGGAAAGATTTTTGCAAAGAATGTGCTAGGGTTTTAACCCAAAATGGTCGTTTTGAGCTTAGAACAGATAGTTTTGAGTATTTTAATTTTACTCTAGAACAATTTTTGACTTTTCCTGCTCCAAAATTTAGTCTTAGAAAAAATGAAAATTTAGAAATTTCAAGCAAATATGAAGATAGATGGAAAAAGCAAGAAAAAAATATATATGATCTTTGGGTGTGGAATTTTAACCAAGAGTGTAAAAACTATGAGTTAAATGAATTTAATCTCTCATCGGTTGAATTTTCTAAAGAGGATTTGAAAAAAATAGAGCAGAACTTTAAAAATATTACTATAAAAAAAGATGATTTTTTCTTGCATTTTGAAAGCATCTATAAACAAGATGAGAATTTGCTTTTAAAGGTTGCTTTTGGAGCTTTTAATAAGCCTGAACATTGTTATTTACATCTTGATAAAACGATCGATTTTGCTTTTAAAGAACCATTTAAAATTCAAGAAAATATTAAAGCGATAAATGAATTAAAAGAAATTTTAAAAGTTCAGTTTAAAATATAATTTTTCTTGAAAATTAAGCAAAAATAAAGCATAATTTAAAAATTTAAAAAGGGAAATTAAGGAAAAAGGATGCCTAATTTAATCCAAGCAAATAAACTTACTTTAGGTTATGATGAATTAGTTATTAAAGAAGCGAGTTTTGCTTTTAAGGATGATGATTTTGTTTTTATTACGGGTAAAAGCGGGAGTGGTAAGAGTACGCTTTTAAAGTCTTTTTATGGAGATTTAGAACCTATTTCTGGTAAGCTTGAAGTATGTGGATCTTTGATGAATAAAATTGGAAATTTAGAACTTTTAAAATTGCGTCAAAGAATAGGGATTATTTTTCAAGATTATAAACTTGTACAAGAATATAGTGTTGAAAAAAATGTTATGTTGCCTTTAATGATTAAAGGTTATAGCAAAAAAGTATGCCATGATCAAGCTGCTAAGCTTTTAAAGCATGTAAATTTAACTTTTAAAGCAGATAAATTGCCTAATCAACTTAGTGGTGGTGAGCAACAACGCGTCGCTATGGCTAGGGCTTTAGCTCATAATCCAAAGCTTTTGCTTTGCGATGAGCCAACGGGAAATTTGGACGAGTATTCTTCTGATATTATATGGACTCTTTTAAAGTCTGCTAGAGAGCTTTTAGGAACTTGTGTTATAGTGGTAACACATAGAATTCCTAGTAATTTAAGAGTGGATTATCGTCGTTTTAATATAGAAAATGGAAAAATGAATGAAATTTTTTAAAACACATTTATCTTTAATTTTACCTTTACTTTTTATGATGTTTGCTTTTGAATTTATTTTGATTACAAATGCAACTTTAAAGCATTATGAAGAACTTGTTAATAAAGATTATAATATTATAGTTGTCAGCAAAACTGAACTTGATCAGAATGTAGTAAAAACAAAAGTACCATTTTTTGCTGGACTTGAATCTTTGGATCCTAAGGATTTAATCGATCGTTTGAAAAATGATGTTTCTGAAAAGAATTTGAAAGTTTTAAAAGATTCTCTGCCAAAATTTTATACTTTAAAATTAAATTCTTTGCCCGATCAAAATGAACTAAATTCGATTAAAAATCAACTTTTAAATATTGTAGGTGTTAGTAAGGTTGAAACTTTTTCCAAAACCCATGATAAGATATACTCTTTGCTTATTTTGATGAAATTTGTTTTTTGGTTATTTTTGTTTATCATTATTTTACTTGCCTTTGTTTTGTTTTTAAAACAGATGAGAATTTGGCTTTATGAACATACCGATCGTATTGAAATTATGTGTTTATTTGGAGCTCCGTTTTGGTTTAGATCTTTTATGCTTTACAAGGTGGTTGTGGTTGATTGTTTTATTGCTTTTGTTATTTTACTTGCCTTTTTTACCCAAATTTTTGATCTTTCTATTATCCAAGAAAGTTTAAAGGCTGTAGATATTATTTTTCCACCTATTAATTTTATTTTACATTTGACTTTAATTTTTTTAGCTACTTTGTTTATTTGCTTGTTGTGTGTAAATACGGTTATGTTTAAGGTTAAAAGATGAGAAAAAATATTCTTATCTTTTTTTGTTTTTTTTTATTTGTTGATATAAGTTTAGCAAACGCTATAAATGAAAAAACAAAAAGTTTAGAAGAAAATAAACGCATACAAGAACAGCTAAATAAAAAACTTGAAGATTTGGCTAGTGATATTTTAAATGGTGAAAAAAGTTTGAAAGATTTAAGTTTGCAAATTGAAAGCTTAAATTCACAAACTTCTAAGCTTGAAGCAAGTGCTAAGGCTCAAAATCAAGAGTTAAACACCCTTACAAGCCAAAATGAAGATTTGCTTAAAAGTAAATCAAATATGGAAGGTAAGCTTATATCTTTAATGGCTAAAGATTTTGCTTATGATTTACCTATCCCTCAAGGCTATATTGAAAGTGAAGAAAGTTTTATGGCTTTTGAAATTTTAGGAAGTTTAAACAAAGTTTTAAATGAAGAAATTTTTAAAATTTCTAAAGATTATGAGGGAGTAAGCAGGCTTATTGATGATAAACAAGCTCAGATTAAGAAAATCAATGAAAGTCTTAAGGATTACAACGCTCAATTAGCCAAGCTTCAAAGTTTAAAACAAAAACAAATTAGCGAAATTAATAAACAAAAAACAGATCGAGCTATATATGCAAAAAAACTCGATGATTTGCAAGCTCAGCAAGAAGAGCTTAGAAAAACATTAAATCAATTAAAAATTATTAATGATAAAGAAGATGCAAATTCAAACAAAAATGATACTAAAATAGTAAAAAATAATCAAAAAATAAGACAATTAGGTTCAAGCTATCAAGGAAGTTCAGTCAAGCGTTACACAGGAAAAAAAACCATAGCTCCATTGGATTCTTTTACTGTGAAGCAAAAATTTGGAAATTATGTTGATCCTGTTTACAATCTTAAAATTTTTAACGAGAATGTAGTTTTAAGAAGCAATAAAAGCGATGCAGTTGTTAAAAATGTGCTAGATGGAAAAATAGTTTTTGCCAAAGATACTAGTATGTTAGCTCGAGTTGTTATTGTTGAACATGATAATGGCATACATACAATATACGCACATTTAGATAAGATTGCTCCTAATATTAAAGTTGGTAAGAATATCAAAAAAGGTGCCGTAGTGGGTAGAATAAAAAATGATCTTACTTTTGAAGTAACTCAAAAAAATTTTCATATCAATCCTTTGGAACTCATTAGCTTAAATTAGCTAAATTTAATGGAATTTAAAATATAATTTCAAGTTAAATAAGGAGAAATAATGCAAGAGAGAAAAAGAGTTTTAGTAAAATTTTCAGGAGAGGCTTTAGCAGGTGAAAATGGCTTTGGTATAGAAAATTCTATTTTAAAATTCATAGCTTCAGAGATTAAAGAACTTATAAAAAATCAAATAGAAGTAGGCATAGTTATAGGCGGTGGTAATATTATTCGCGGAGTAAGTGCTGCTAAGGGCGGATTGATTAAAAGGACAAGTGGAGATCATATGGGAATGCTTGCTACGGTTATCAATGCTATTGCTATACAAGAAGCTTTGGAAAGCTCTGGGCTTGAAGTTAGGGTTCAAAGCGCCATTCAGATGGAAGCATTTTGTGAAACTTATATTATGAGAAGAGCGCAAAGACACTTAGAAAAGGGTCGTGTTGTGGTTTTTGCCGCAGGTACTGGAAACCCTTATTTTACTACAGATACAACAGCTATTTTAAGAGCTGTGGAAATTGATGCAGATATGGTAATAAAAGCTACAAAAGTTAATGGAGTTTATGATAAAGATCCAAAACAATTTGATGATGCAGTATTTTTAAATACTTTAAGTTATGATGAGGCTATGCAAGATAATATTAAAGTGATGGATGATACAGCTATAGCTTTAGCTAAAGATAACAAACTTCCTATTGTGGTTTGTAATATGTTTGAAGAGGGTAATTTACTTAAAATCATACAAGGTGATACTAGCCTTTGTTCAATCGTTAAAAATAATTAAGGAGAAAATTATGGATAAAAGAATAGAAGAAGTAGCAGCAAAAGCTTTGGAAAAAATGGGTAATGATAGATATCGCCTTTCTTTAGTGGTAGCAAAAAGAGCGGAACAATTGGCGAATGGAGCAACCCCTTTGGTAGACTTTGATAAAAATAAAAATAAACTTGCAGATATAGCTTTATATGAAATTGCAGAAAATAAAATCACTTTAGAGGGTTTAGTTGAAACCAATCGATGAAGAATTATTGCTTGAACAATTAATCGATAATGTAAAAAATTGTAAAGATTTAGAAGCTGCTAAGGCTTTGCTTTTCGAAATTTGTGGCCATGATGCCATTCTTGAAAAAGCGGTAGATTACTGTATATTTTGCCATGAAGGGCAGTTTAGAAAAAGTGGAGAGCCTTATGCGGTACATCCTATTTTAGTAGCAACACTGGTTGGATTTTTAAGTGAAAATAAAAGCAATATTTTAGCTGCTTTATTGCATGATGTGATTGAAGATACAAACTGCACTGAAGAAGAACTTAGAGAGCAGTTTGGTTCTGAGGTTTTAAAACTTGTTTTAGGACTTACTAAAATTATAGAAATTAGAGAAGATAATCTCATTTCATCAAAATCTAAAAAAAGTTTAACTAAATCAGCCTTGACTTTCAGAAATATGCTTTTAGCAAGTATTGAAGATGTTGGGGTTTTGATTGTGAAGTTATGCGATAGGCTGCATAATATGCTTACTCTTGATATTCTAAGAGAAGATAAGCAAAAAAGAATCAGCGAAGAAACTTTAGTTGTATATGCCCCAATAGCCCATAGACTTGGTATTTCAAGCATAAAAAATTATTTAGAAGATCTTAGTTTTAAATATCTTATGCCAGATGAGTATAAGCTTATTGACAATTATATCAACTCCAATAATCAAGAAATGCAATTAGGTTTAAATGAATTTATTTCCAAAATCGAACTTTTATTTTTGAGCAATGGCTTTAGACAAGGTAGTTTTGAAATTCAAAAACGCATTAAACATAGCTATTCTATTTATCTTAAAATGCAAAGAAAAGGCATTGGTATTGAAGAAGTTCTTGATTTGCTTGGGGTAAGAATTTTGGTTGAAAAAGTAAGTGATTGTTATTTAGCTTTGGGAATTTTACATACACATTTTAACCCCTTGGTTTCGCGTTTTAAGGATTATATAGCCTTGCCTAAACAAAATGGTTATCAAACTATACATACCACACTTTTTGATGCTAAAAGTATTATAGAAGCACAAATTCGAACTTTTGATATGCATAAAATTGCGGAATTTGGTATAGCAGCGCATTGGAAATATAAAGAAGATGGTAGCGTGGTTGCGCCTCGTCTTGATTGGCTTACAGATATTTCAATGCAAAGTATAAACAATCTTGAAAATGCAGAAGATTATAATGCTATTGAACTTTATGAATATGCTAAAGATAGTCTTTATGTTGAAGATGTCGCAGTTTATTCTCCTAAGGGAGAAATTTTCACTTTGCCTCGTGGTGCAACGGTTCTTGATTTTGCTTATGAAGTGCATACCAAAGTAGGGCTTCATGCAAAAAGTGCTTATGTAAATCGTATTAAAGTGCCTTTGTTAACCGAGCTTAAAAATGGCGATATTGTGCGAGTGGTTACTAGCAATGATAAATTTTATCGCTGTTCTTGGATAGATAGTGTTAAAACAGGAAAAGCAAAAGCGAGTATAAGGGAATTTTGTAAGCAAAAAATCAGAGAGATTAATCTAGCAAGTTCTATTAATATGTTAAGTTTTATTTTTGGAGTTGATAAAAACAGAATTGAAACTTGGATAGAAAAAGAAAATTTAGCCAGACGCATTAGACAAGTAGCAACAGATAGTGCTTATTTAAAAGATATAGTTAATGGTCTTAAAAAATACGCCAAGAAGTCATATTGGTTTGATAAATATGAGATTAAAGAACAAAAAATAGGAAATTTTACTCTATATTGCAACCATAAAATCGCTAATGTGGATTTTGATTTTTGTTGCCATCCAAAAAGAGGTGATGCTGTTTTAGCTTTTGTTAAAGGTGGTAACGCTATCGTCCATCATAAGCTTTGCGATAGAGCTGATAAAATGATAGATAATAATCAAGATATGGTATTTATAAAATGGGATTCTAACATCCCTAAATCTTATAAATTGATTTTTTCTTTGGAAAATAAAAAAGGTGTTTTAGCGGAATTTTTGGCATTTTTAGCTAAAATGCAGATAAATCTATTAACAATCAATTTATCAAGTGATTTAAATTCGGCGGTAGATTATTTTGAGATTACAATGGAAATTCCTGATAATATCAACCCAGATAGTGTCAAGGATAGGTTAAAATCTCGTTGTAAAATTTTAGATTTTACATCTTTAAATGATGCTTATAAAGAAGGTTAAAAAGGTTTATTATGGATATAAAAAAAATATTAGCAGAAGTTAAGCGTGGTTGTGCAGAGCTTATTGATGAAGAAAGAATAGAAAATTTAATTAAAAATTATTATGAAAAAGGTGAAAATTTCTTTAT
This sequence comes from Campylobacter sp. CH186, assembly GCF_004378925.1. Taxonomy (NCBI): domain Bacteria; kingdom Pseudomonadati; phylum Campylobacterota; class Epsilonproteobacteria; order Campylobacterales; family Campylobacteraceae; genus Campylobacter; species Campylobacter sp. CH186. The sequence goes on from NZ_RYYB01000001.1 coordinate 267,035, forward strand.
AAAAGCAGGATTTGATCCTACAGCACCTGATTTGCATTTAGGCCATAGCGTGGTTTTAACAAAAATGGCTTTTTTGCAAAAACATGGAGCTATTGTGCAATTTTTGATTGGAGATTTTACAGGACAAATTGGCGATCCAAGTGGAAAAAGTGCAACGCGTAAAAAGCTGGATAAAGAGCAAGTTTTAATCAATGCTAAAACTTATGAAACACAGGTTTTTAAGGTTTTAGATAAAGAAAAAACACAGATTAAGTTTAATTCTGCTTGGCTTAATGAACTTGGAGCTGCGGGTATAGTAGAACTTACTTCAACTTTTAGTGTAGCTAGAATGCTTGAGCGTGACGATTTTACCAAGAGATTTAAAGAGCAAAGCCCTATTTCGATTTGCGAGTTTTTATATCCTTTACTTCAAGGATATGATAGCGTGGCTTTAAAAAGCGATATTGAAATGGGTGGAACGGATCAAAAATTTAATCTTTTAATGGGAAGACAGCTTCAAAGAGTTTATAACATAGGAAAAGAACAAGCTGTGATTATGATGCCTTTACTCGAAGGTTTAGATGGTGTAAACAAAATGAGTAAGAGTTTAAATAATTACATTGGTGTTACAGAAAAAGCTAATGATATGTATGCTAAAATTTTAAGTATTAGTGATGAATTGATGTTTAGATACTATGAACTTTTAAGTCAAAAAAGTCTAGAAGAAATTGCGCAGATAAAAAAAGATATAGAACAAGGTAATTTACATCCTAAAAAAGCTAAAGAAAATTTAGCTTTAGAGATTACAGAGCGTTTTCACTCCAAAGAAGAGGCTAATAATGCTAAGTCTGAATTTGATAGAATTCATTCTCAAAATGCTTTACCAAGTGATATGGCTGAGTTTGAAATACAAGGGAAAATTTGGCTTGCTAAGGCTTTGGTTGAATGTGGTTTGGAAAGTTCTACTTCTGCAGCAAGAAGAAGCATCAGTGCTAATGCAGTAAGTGTAAATTCTCAAAAAGTTAGCGACGAGCAAATGCATTTAGAACAAGGAGAATACATCTTACAAATAGGTAAAAGAAAATTTGCAAAATTAAAGGTAAAAGAATGAATTTACAACCCTTACAAATAGGAAAACATACTATAAAATATCCCATTTTTCAAGGGGGAATGGGACTAGGCATAAGCTGGGATAGACTGGCATCTGCGGTTTCTTTAAATGGTGGACTTGGGATTATTTCTTCTGTGGGAACAGGATATTATGAAGAAAGAAAGTATGCAAGTAAAGAATTAAATGCTAAGCCTTATGGAAGTGAAAATTTTTACTCACGCAAGGGTTTGCAAGCTTTGATTAATAATGCAAGAAAAGTTTGTGGCGATGCACCTTTGGGGTGTAATATCTTATGTGCAAGTAATGATTATGCAAGAATAGCACGCGATGCTTGTGAAGTTGGTTTTAATGTGATTGTTTCAGGCGCTGGACTTCCCACAAATTTACCTGAATTTGCTGCAGATTTTCCTGATGTGGCTTTAGTGCCTATCATTTCATCTGCAAAGGCTTTAAAAATTATTTGCAAAAGATGGCAAAGCCGTTACAATCGCTTGCCTGATGCAGTGGTTTTAGAAGGGCCAAAAAGTGGAGGTCATCAAGGTTTTACTTATGAACAGTGCTTAGATCCAAATTATCAGTTAGAAAAATTAATCGCTCCTGTGGTAGAAGAGGCTAAAAATTGGGGATCTTTTCCTGTGATTGCTGCGGGTGGAATTTGGGATAAAAAAGATATAGAAAACGCTATTTCTTTAGGGGCTAGTGGTGTTCAAATGGGAACGCGTTTCATAGGAACTTTTGAATGTGATGCGAGTGAAGAGTTTAAAAGCGTTTTGCTAGCTTCTAAAGAAGAAGATATAGAGCTTATTAAATCTCCTGTGGGCTATCCTGCACGTGGGGTTAGAACCAATCTTTTAAATTTGGTAGATAAAAGAATGGGTCCAAAGATCAATTGTATAAGCAATTGTGTAGCACCTTGTGGACGCGGAAAAGAGGCGACTAAAGTAGGGTATTGTATAGCAGATAGGCTTTTTGATGCGTGGTCAGGTAAAAAAGAAACAGGACTTTTCTTTACAGGTGCAAATGGATATCGTTTAGATAAGCTTATCAGTGTTAAAGAACTTATGGAAAAATTGGTTAATGGTGAATAATGGCTAAAATTTTTGTATTTTTAGTATTTGTTTTCACAACTCTTTTTGGAGCTTATGAAAATGAACTTGCAAATTTCGATAAAAATTTTATCGGTTCTAAAAGTGAAGTACAAGTAAAATTTCACCATCAGCTCAAAAGCCTTTATATACAAAGTGTTATTAATGAAGATGAAAAAGCTAAAATTGAAATTTTAAAAAGATTGATCATCAGTTCAAATACTTTAAATTTAGATGACAAGTCATATGCTAATGAGTTAAAAGAAAGTGGTATAAGTGAAGCAAGTATCAATGCTTTAAGAAAGGCTGTTATTAAAGATATTAAGGTTCAAAATATTTCTCAAGACACTGAAAAATCAACTTTTGAACCTATAAAAACAGTTCAAAAAAATGAAAAAAAATCATCTAACGAACAAATAAAAAATACAGAAAAAACAAATTCTAAAACTTCGCAAGCACCAAAGAGTAGTATCGTTTCTAAAGCAAAAAGCGATGATAAAATTTATGTTTTAAAGTCAAGTAAAACAAACCAAGGTGTAGAGTTTGAACTAAATGCAGATTTGGATAAGGATCAATTAAAAAGTTTTGCTTTAGACGAAAAAGGAAACTATCGTTTTATTAGTGATTTTGATGGGGTTTTAGAAGGGGGTAAAAAAGAGTTTAAATTTGATGACTATCGTTTAGTGATTTCACAATTTAATCCCAAAACCATACGCATAGTGGTTTATGCTAAAGAAAAAATTCCTATTGATATATCTTTTAAAGAAGAAAAATTAATTTTTTCAAAAGAAACTGCTAGCCAAAAAAAGACTGAGCAAGTTAGTAAAATTTCAGAGAAAAAGCAAGATCAAAAAACAGAAATTAAAACCAAAGTTTTAGAAACAAAAAAACAAGATAAAAAAACCAATAACGAAAAAGAAAATCAAGAGCCTTTATATGTTTTAGATGTGGATAAAATTTCTAATGCTGTGGTGTTAAATTTAAGCGATGATTTAGATGAAAAAGAAATAGCAGTATTTGATACCAAAGATCAAAAATTCCGATATGTTGTAAGTTTTAAGGGTGTGTTAGAAGGCAATAGAAAAAGCTTTACTTTTGGACAAAATGTGATTACAGTTACTCAATACAATCCAAAAACTGTTCGTGTGGTTTTGAGTGCTCCTAAAGAATTTAAACTCTTAAAGGAGTTGGATAATAAAAATCTCACTTTAGGTTTTTATACACAAACTACAAATCAAAATGTGAGTAAAAAAGCAAATCAAAGTTCTAGTAAAACTTTAAATACAAATTACAAATCAGGAAAGCTTGTGGTTATCGATGCGGGGCATGGTGGAAAAGATAGCGGTGCCTTAAGTGATAAAAAAGGAAGTTTAAAAGAAAAAGATATAGTTTTAAGCACGGCTTTAAAACTTGGAAATGAACTTAAAAAACGCGGTTATAAAGTGCTTTATACCAGAAGTTCGGATAAATTTATCAATCTTCGTGATAGAACCAAATATGCCAATGATAAAAGAGCGGATTTGTTTATTTCTATACATGCTAATGCAGCACCAAATGCCACAAAAGCTAAAAGTAGCGAAGGCGTGGAAACTTTCTTTTTAAGTCCTGCAAGAAGTGAAAGAAGTAAAAAGGCAGCAGAAAAAGAAAATCAAGGGGATTTTGAAGAGATTAATTATTTCTCAAAACAAAGTATTTTAAATTTCTTAAATCGTGAAAAAATCGTTGCTTCAAATAAACTAGCCATTGATGTACAAAAAAATATACTCACTCAAACACGCAAAAAGTATAAAATCGTAGATGGCGGTGTAAGAGAAGCACCTTTTTGGGTTTTAGTAGGTGCGCAAATGCCTGCAATTTTGATTGAAATTGGCTATATCACACATCCAAATGAAGGCAAAAGAATCGCCAATAAAGCTTTTCAAGATTTATTAGTTAAGGGTATTGCTGATGGAGTTGAGAGTTATTTTTATAACAACCGATGAAAAAAGCTAAGCTAATCTTTAAGGATAATACTCCTTTTTCTTTGGATTTTGATGATTTTTATTTTAATTCCAAAGATGGCTTAAATGAAAGTAAATTTGTTTATACTCATTCTTTTGAATGGAAAAATCAAGAAAATTTTATTATCGCAGAGAGTGGTTTTGGTATAGGTTTAAATTTTTTTCTTACTTTGAAACGCTTTTTACAAACTACCCCTTCTAAGCGTCCTAAAAAACTTTTTTATATTAGCGTAGAAGCTTTTTATATCGAAAAAGAACAATTAAGAGAAATTTATCAAAAACTAGGATTTTATGAAGAGTTTAAAGAGCTTTTAGAACAATTTTTAAAATTTTATCCTAAGGCTAAAGAAGGAATTTATCGTTTTTATTTTGAAGATTGTTTTTTAGATCTTGTTTTTGAAGATATAGCTGTTTTAAAAGAATTGGATTTTAAAGCTGATGTTTGGTATTTAGATGGATTTTCTCCAAATAAAAACTCGCAAATGTTTGATGAAAATTTAATCTTTGAAGTGGCAAGACTTTCTAAAAAAAATACACAAATTTGCACCTTTTCTTCGGCAGGTTTTTTACAAAAAAATTTAAAAAAATATGGTTTTAGAGTAGAAAAAACCAAAGGTTTTAGAAAAAGAGAAATGATTAAAGCTTATTTGGAAAATGAGCTTGAGTTTAAAGACAAAGAAGCGTATTTTTCAAGAACATTTTCATCTTTAAAAAATAAAAAAGTAGCTATTATTGGTGCGGGTATATCAAGTGCTGTTTTAGCTTATGAGCTTAGTTTAAGGGGTTTTGAAATAGATGTTTTTGAAAAACATTTAGAATTAGGCAAGGGTGCAAGCGGAAATGAAAGTGGAATTTTAAGCTCTTTAATCTTAAAGCCTAAGGTAAATTTAGGGGAGTTTTCAGAGCTTTCTTTTATAGAAGCAAGCCGTTTTTATAGACAAATTTTAGATTTAAAATTTAAAGGTGTGATGGAGTTTGCACATAATGATTTGATGCAAGAAAGATTTAACGCACAAAGAGAAAATATTTTGTTTAAAATTTCAAAAAATCAAGCTTTTTTAGAAGGGGGTGGAGTGATTTTTCCAAAAAATTTGGTTAAAAATCTTTTTGAAAAAAGCAAAGCTTGTATATATTTTAATCATGAATTTCAAGCTTATAAATTTGAAAATGAGTGTTTTAGTTTAAATTTTAAAAATAATATTGTTAAAAGTGATTATGCGGTTTTGATTTATGCTATGGGTGCAGATACAAAAGACTTTGTTTTTTATGATGAGATGAAATTAAGTAAAGTAAGAGGTCAAGTTACACATCTAAAACCTTTTTTAGATACCCCATTTCCTTTATCTTCTAAGGCTTATATTTGCCCTATAAAAGATGATTTGCAAGTGATTGGAGCAAGTTATGATAGGCTTAATGCAAGTTTAGAATCAAAAGAAGAAGATGATAAACAAAATATAGAAAATATAGCCGAATTTATAGATAAAAATACAAAATTAGAAATCATAGGTTCTAAAGTAGGTTTTAGATCTTATTCGAGTGATCGCTTTATGATAGTTGGAAATGCTTATGATGAAGCGTTTTATAAAGAAGAATATAAAGCTTTATTATGGACAAAAAATAAGGAGCAAAAACCAGCTAAAATGTCTTGTAATTTGTATTTTAATTTTGCTCATGGGTCAAGGGGTTTTAGTACAAGTGTTTTAGCGGCAAGGTATTTGTGTGCATTGATAAATAATGAACCCTTGTGTTTAGAAAAAAAATACATCCACGCTATTCACCCAGCAAGATTTTTGATTCGCAAACTTAAAAAAGGCTTATGGTTAAGCTTTAATTAAGAGTGATGCTAATATTTGCTTATGATGGTAAGTTTTTAACTTTATTTTAACTTCCTTTATTTTATTATTATAGAGAATAAATTTCATGTTATAAAGGAAATATAATGATTGATTATCATCAAATAGAGTCGCGTTTATCGACTCTTGAAAAGCTTCCTTCTTTGAAAGACAATGATAGTATTACAAAAGCATTAGAAAAGTCAGGTTTTTCTAGAAGGGATTTTATGAAATGGGCAGGTGCTATGACGGCATTTTTGGCTTTGCCAGCGAGTTTTACTCCTATGGTGGCAAAAGCTGCTGAGCTTGCTGATAGGCTTCCTGTTGTGTGGCTTCATATGGCTGAGTGTACAGGCTGTAGTGAGAGTTTGTTAAGAAGTGATACTCCAACGATTGATAGTTTGATTTTTGATTATATTTCTTTAGAATATCACGAAACAGTGATGGCTGCAGCAGGTTGGCAAGCTGAAGAAAATTTAGAAAGTGCCATTCAAAAGCATAAAAATAAATACATTTTAATGGTTGAAGGTGGTATCCCTATGGGTGATACGGAGCATTTTTTAACCATAGGTGCACATGGAAAAACAGGCTATGAGCTTTCAAAAATGGCAAGTGAAAATGCTTTGGCGATTTTTGCTATAGGAACCTGTTCTAGCTTTGGAGGAATTCAAGCCGCAAGACCAAATCCTAGCAACGCGCAGCCTTTAAGCAAAGTAACAAGTAAAACTGTGATCAATGTTCCAGGCTGTCCTCCAAGCGAAAAAAATATAGTGGGTAATGTACTTCATTATTTATTATTTGGTGAGTTGCCAGCACTTGATGTGTATAATAGACCAAAATGGGCTTATGGTTTAAGAATTCATGATCTTTGTGAAAGACGCGGACATTTTGATGCGGGTGAATTTGTACATGCTTTTGGAGATGAAGGAGCAAAACAAGGTTTTTGTCTTTATAAAGTAGGTTGTAAAGGACCTTATACTTTTAATAACTGCTCAAGAGAGAGATTTAACCAGCACACTTCTTGGCCTATTCAAGCAGGGCATGGTTGTATAGGTTGTTCTGAGCCTAATTTTTGGGATACTATGGGACCTTTTGAAGAGCCTATGGCTAGTCGTAAATTTGATACTGTTTTTGGTTTGGGTGCGGATAGTGTTTCAGATAAAATCGGTATAGGTGTGCTTACACTCACAGGCGTTGCTATAGCAGCACACGCAGTTATATCTTCCATGCAAAAAGATAAGGAATAAAAATGAGTCAAAAAATAATCGTAGATCCTATTACAAGAATTGAAGGGCATTTAAGAGTTGAAGTTGTTGTTGATGATAACAATGTGGTAAAAGAAGCTTATGCGGGCTCTACTTTGTGGCGTGGTATTGAAACCATAGTAAAAGGGCGTGATCCAAGAGATGCGGGTTTTATGACGCAAAGAATTTGTGGAGTTTGTACTTTTTCACATTATAAAGCAGGTATAGTTGCTGTTGAAAATGCTTTAGGTATTACTCCGCCTTTAAATGCGCTTTTAACAAGAACTTTAATGAATGCAGCTTTATTTTTACACGATCATATTGTGCATTTTTATCAACTTCATGGGCTTGATTGGGCTGATGTGGTAAGTGCTTTAAGTGCTGATGTTAAAAAAGCAAGCGATGAAGCTTTTAAATACACTTCAAATCCTTATGCAACAGGTGCGGATAAACTTCTTGAAGTGCAACAAAGACTTAAAACTTTTGTAGATAAAGGAAATTTAGGACCTTTTGCTAATGCGTACTATGGTCATCCAACTTATCGTTTAACTCCTGAGCAAAATTTAATCGTTCTTTCTCACTATCTAGAATGTTTAAGAATTCAAAGAATCATTGCTCAATGTATGGCGATTTTTGGAGCTAAAAACCCACATCCACAAAGCTTAACCGTTGGTGGTGTAACTTGCGTTATGGATTTACTTGATCCTGCAAGAATGGGTGAATATATGGTTAAATTCCAAGAAGTGCAAGACTTTGTTAATCGTGCGTATTATCCTGATCTTGTGATGGCAGGAAAAGCTTATGCACATGAAGCAAGTGTTTTAAATGATATAGGGGTAAATAATCTTTATACCTTTAAAGAATTCCAAATCGGAAGAGATGAATGGCTTTTTGAAAGTGGTATTATCAAAAATGGAGATCTAAGCAAGGTTTATGAAGTAGAAGAAGCTAAGATTACTGAAGAGGCAACTCATTCTTGGTATGCAGACAATGAACCTTTACATCCTTATGATGGCAAAACAAATCCAAATTATACAGGACTTGTAGATGGAGAAAGCGTAGATCATCATGGAAATAATGTCCATTCTAAAGTGTTTGATACTAAGGGTAAATATAGCTGGATTAAAGCTCCACGCTATGAAGGAAATCCTATGCAAGTAGGACCTTTAGCAAATATCGTTGTAAATTATGCTAAAGGTAATCAAAATGTTGTTCCTGTGGTAGATGAGTTCTTAAAAGAAACAGGACTTCCTTTAAATGCTGTATTTAGCACACTTGGAAGAACAGCTGCTCGTTGTATTGAAGCAAAAATCGTTGCAAATAATACTTTAAAAGCGTTTAATAATTTAGTTGAAAATTTAAAAGTAGACCAGAGTACTTGTGCTCCTTATGTGATCGATAATTCTAAAGAATACAAAGGACGCTATATGGGGCATGTGCCACGCGGAACATTAAGTCATTGGTGTAGAATTAAAAATGGCGTCATTGAAAACTGGCAAGCTGTGGTGCCTTCTACTTGGAATGCAAGTCCAAAAGACGCAAATGGCGTAGGGGGAAGTTATGAGCAATGTTTGATAGGACTTAAAATCGCTGATGTAAAACAACCGCTTGAAATCATTAGGAAAATTCACTCTTATGATCCTTGTATTGCTTGTGCGGTGCATGTAATGGATGCTAAGGGTAATAATCTAAGCGAATATAAAGTGAATGTCAATTTATAAAGGAGGCTTTCATGCAAAACAAAGAAGAAAAATTGCAAAGAAAAGCTGAATATGAATTTAGCATAGGTTTGCGTTTAACGCACTGGGTAAGAGCTATTGCTATAGTGATTCTTATTGGCACAGGGTATTATCTTTCTTATGTGTTTCAAAGTCCTATTAGTAACGGTGAACCCGTAAATTTTATGCAAGCAAAATATCGTTTAGTACATCAAGCGGTGGGTTTTATTTTAATTGCTTGTATTATTTTTAAGGTATATTTGTTTTTCTGCGATAAGGTAAGTGCAAAAGAACGCAGAAGTGTATGGGATATTTTTAATATCAAATTATGGATAGAACAAGTAAAATTTTACATTTTCTTAGGAAAACACCCGCATTTAAAAGGGGTTTATAATCCTTTGCAATTTGTAACTTATTTTTTCTTTTATCTTGTGATGTTAGGTATCATTCTTACAGGGCTTATTCTTTATACTCATACTTATCATGAGGGCTTAGGTGGGCTTTTATATCATATTTTAAGACCGCTTGAAGCTGCAATGGGCGGCTTGGCTGATGTAAGAACTTATCATAGAATTTTGATGTGGGTGATTATGATTTTTATACCAGTACATATTTACATGGCGATTTTTAACGCAGTAAAAGGTAAAGATGGTGCTATGGATGCTATTATTAGCGGATATAAATATGTAAAAGAAGAAAAGCATTGAAATTCTTAGTCCTTGGAATAGGCAATATCATGTTTGCAGATGAAGGCTTAGGCGTTCATCTTTGCAAGCAACTTGAAAAAAACTACAAATTCACTCATCCTGAATTTACTTTAGATTTTGTTGATGGTGGAACCTTGGCTTTGCAACTTAGCTACATCATCGCTCGATACGATAGACTTATTGTTTTAGACTGCATAGAAGCACAAGATGCGAGTATAGGAGATGTGTTTTTCTTTCCTTATGATGCCATGCCTAATAAAATTAGCTGGAGTGGAAGTGCCCATGAAATAGAAATGCTTCAAACCTTACAGTACATGGAACTTGCAGGAGATTTGCCTAAAACGCACATCTTAGCTTGTGTGCCAAAGCGTATTGAAGCAATGAGTTTTAAGATCTCAGATGAGCTTATACAAGGGGCTAAAATCATGGAAAAAACTTTTCTTGATTTTTTAAGCAAGGAAGGTTTTACTTATGAAAAGATTGCGGATTTTTCTTTGCAAGAATTAGCTGATATTTCTTATAAAAATTACTAAATTTTTGTTCTAAAATTCATAGCTTTATTTAAAGAGATTAAATCCACATTTTCTAAATTTACACCACTTGGAATTCCTTGAGCGATTTTACTAAAAGTTAGGTTTAAGCCTTTAAATTTATCTTCTATAAAAAAGATAGTTGCATCAGAATTAATGCTATGTGTCAACGCAAAAATGAGTTCAGAGGTATTTAGTTTAAGTATGATTTGCTTTAGTTTTTCAAGTTTTTCTTCACTTAAGTCATCTAAAACAAAATATAACCCATTGTAGCTTTGACTCTCTTCGAGTGTTAGTATATCTTTTGGACTTTCAACTATACATAAGATGTTTTTATTTCTTTCTTCATCACTACAAATTTCACAAAGCTCATTTTCGCTTAAAGCACCGCATTGCTCACAAGGTTTTATAAAGCGGATAGCATTTTCTATATTGTGTGCAAGTTTCATACCATCGATTTGATTATTTATGCAAAGGTGATAAGCAAGCCTTATGGCGGTTTTTTTTCCTATGGTAGGTAAATTCGCGAAACTTTCAACAAGTTCGTTGAATTTTTCTAGGCCTTTTGCCATTATTTTTCTTTATCTCCAAAGAAAATTTTAAAGCAATGTTTTCCATCATCATAAAAATAAATCAAATCAAAATTATGCAGTTTGCATACTTCTGAAACTATATAAAGTCCTAGCCCCATACCTTTGACCTGATTGTGTTTTTCTCTTGTGAAAGCTTCAAGATAATGTTCTATAGGCTCTGCTAAAGGCTTGCCTGGATTTTTAATGGTAAAACATTCTTTGCAACAAAAAAGCTCACAAGCGCCATTGTTTGAGTATTTTAAGGCATTATCGATAAGATTTTTTAAAATTACAGAGAAAATTTCCATATCAACATTGATTAAAGCATCATATCTTATATCGACTTTTACAACTTTATTAAAATCATCTCTCATAAGGTGTTCTTTAGCTTCCTCAAGTATAGTGCTAAAACGACTAGGTTTAAAGTGTAAGTTGTAGTTTTTTGAAAATAAATTTTCGATTTTGGCAAATTCATTGATCAAAGAATCCATGCGTAAAAATATAGCGATAAGTCTTTCTTTTTGTCTGTCTTCTTTGATCATTTCAGAAATGATTCTCCCTTTTCCTATAGGGGTTTTTAACTCATGCATAATTGTTCTTAGGAACAGTTGTCTTGATTGGATTAATTCTTGATTTTTTTTGAAAGCTTTTTGAAATTCAAAGGCGATTTTACCTACTTCATCTTCTTGATAGTCTAAAAAATCAGGTTGCTCCCCATTTGCAACTTTAGCAACTTGCCTTCTTAATTTTTTTAAAGGTTCTAAAGATTTTAATACCGAAAAATACATAAAAACAACCATCAAAGAAAAAGAAAAAAATCCTATTAATAAAAGATTATAAACTCTATCACTAGTATTTTCTTCATACAAGCCATCAAAATCTTTACATTGAACATCAAAATAAAGATTGCTATGATATTTTAAAGAAGAAAGGGTGCAAAATTCTCCATTTGCTTTAAAAAGTGATTGTCCATTATTTCTTATGCTTTTTACAAGATAGGGATTTTGTATAGTATTAAAACCGCTATTTTCAAGATAGGAACCTATTTTAGTGCCTGAAGTGTTTTCATAGGAGATGAGTAAATTTTTTATAAGATTTTCTTGTTTTAAACTTTCTTCTTCGTTGTAAGCACTTCCTTCTATTTTCAAAAGAACGATAAAAAGCACACAAACTAAGAAAAAAGTAACAACAAATAAAATAATTAGTTTGGTATAAATAGAATAATTTTTTGTCATCCTATTAGTTTATATCCTATACCTCTAACAGAAAAAATATGTTTTGGAGATTTTGAACTATCTCCTATTTTTACTCTTAAGCGACCGATGATAACATCGAGACTTTTAGAATCTTTATCTTTTAGATTTTTACAGCGACTTACAAGCTGTTCTCTTGAAACGCTATATCCGTGCTGCTGGATAAGATATTCTAAAATTTCAAACTCAGCAGGAGTAAGTGTTAAAACCTTATCTTCATAGGTAATCTCATGCCTTCTTTCATCGATTTTGAAAGCGGAGTTAATATTTTCATTATTTGCGTGTTCAACTCTTTTTGTGCGACGAATAAGACTCATAATCCTTGCATACATTTCTTTTGGATCGTAAGGCTTTGGTAGGTAATCATCGGCACCAATTTGAAGACCTACAACCTTATCGCTTAAGTCGCCTCTAGCTGATGAGATGATAATGGGAATATTGCTTTTTTGTCTGATTTCTCTACAAACTTCAAGACCATCAATTCCTGGTAAAGTTAAATCCAAGATTAGGCAATCATAGCCTTGAACGCCTACATTTAAGGCGCTTTTAGGATTTTCAAAATTTGTGATTTTAATATTAAACTGCGCTAAATACTCAGATAATAATTGCGCAAAATCAGGATCATCTTCTATCATCAACACATTAATCATTTTAGTATCCTTTAAATTTTATCTAAGATTTATAATATTTGCATAATTTTATTTAAAATTTGATAAATTATTGATTTTATTTTTGCTAAAATTAGATTTTTGAATTTTTAAGATTAAAATTCTAGCAAAATTTTAAATTTTTTAAAGGAATAATGTGGAAATAAGTTATTATGAAATTCTTGAAATCACGCAAAATGCTGATAAAGAAACCATAAAAAAAGCCTATAGAAAAATGGCTTTAAAATACCATCCCGATAGAAACCAAGGCGATAAAGAAGCAGAAGAGAAATTTAAGCTTGTTAATGAAGCCTATGAGGTTTTAAGTAATGATGAAAAGCGAGCTATTTATGATAGATATGGAAAAGATGCTTTAAAAGGCGGTGGATTTGGTTCTAGTAGTTCAGGTTTTGGTGGTTTTGAGGATTTAGGAGATATATTTTCTAGTTTTTTTGGAGAAGGCTTTGGTTCATCATCACGTCGTAGAAAAAGTTCAAATGATGAGAAAATCCCTTCAGATTTTATCGTTAATTTAAAATTAAGTTTTAAAGAAGCGGTTTTTGGTTGTAAGAAAAATATAGACTTTACTTATAAATGCTCTTGTAAAACTTGCAATGGAACAGGGGCTAAAGATGGAAAACTTCAAACTTGTCCAAAGTGTCAAGGTAGGGGACAGGTTGGAATTTCTCAAGGTTTTATTACTTTTGCACAAACTTGCCCTGATTGTCAAGGAAGTGGAGAAAAAGCTAGTGAAAAATGTAGCGATTGCAAAGGTTTGGGTTATAATGAAAGCAAAGATAGTGTAGAACTTAATATCCCAGAAGGTGTAGATACAGGTATGAAACTTCGTGTCAATGCTAAAGGAAATATCTCAAAAAATGGTACTAGAGGGGATATGTATGTTAAGATCATTGCTGCTGAAGATGATACTTTTATCAGAGATGATGATGATATATATATAGAATTTCCAGTGTTTTTTACTCAAGCTATCTTAGGAGAGAGTATAAAAGTGCCTACTATACGCGGTGAAGCGACTTTAAATTTACCAAAGGGTGCTAAAGACGGACAAAGATTTATTCTTGAAAAAGAAGGGGTAAAAGATGTTCATAGCTCTCGCATAGGAAATCAAATCGTTCAAATTTCTATCAAATTCCCAACTTCTTTAAATGATGAACAAAAAGAACTTTTAGAAAAACTAAGTGAAAGTTTTGGTATCAAAGATGGTATGCATCAAGAGCAAAAAGGACTTTTTGAAAAAATCGCTAATTGGTTTAAATCTTAATTTTCTCAAAGCTTTTTAGCTTGGGAAAATCTTTTGTATATAAATTTAAGTTTTAAAAATCAGGCATAAAAAAAGCGGAGTAAAACCCCGCCTTGAAGTTAGACTTGAAAACTTCTTAGAATTTGTAAAGAGCTTGAAGTCTTACAGTGCTATGATCAGCACTTTCTTTAGTGTTTACACCTTCATCTAGGTTCACATAAGAATAGAATGCTGAGAAGTTAAGTTTTGGAGAGTATTTGTAATCTACTCTTGCAACAGCTTCAAGTTTTTTACCGCCACCTAAATGATCAACAGTTTCTGTTTTTGTTCCACCGTATACGAAGTCAGCACCAACGCGAACTGTTTCGTTGAAAGTATATCCAGCAGTTACATAACCGAAAATATTTCTACCAGTGTCGCCATTTAGTCTTGAACCAGTAGTATAGAAAATTTCCTCACCTGCAAGTAAAGAACCAATATTGCCTTGATCTTCGATTACAACTGTAGAAGCTTTTTCTTTATCACCATAGTATAAACCACCAAGACTAGCATCCCAACCATTTAATTCAACACTACCTCTTAAAGCAAATAAGTTACCATTAGTATGTGTAGCTTTATCAAGTTCGCTATCAATGCTATTTCCTAAGTAAGCACCTTCAAGTGTCCAGTTGATTCCATCAAAGATGGTAGTGCTATAAGCTGCATCTACAGCATAAAAGAATGCTACTTGATCCCAATAAGCTAACCATAATTGTGGGTTGAATTGTCCACCTAAGAATTCATAAGAACCTACAGCAGCACCACCATAAAGATTTCCTACCGAGTCTACTTTAAAAGGAGCTTGATTTGGAGTTTCTGTTGAAAGATTGCTGTGTCCTAATAAATCTGCACCTTGTTCTTCAGCCATGAAGCTATCTACAGCAAAAGCAGCTAGAGTTAAACCATCGATGCTGTTATTTACTACTTTAACACCTGTTCCAACTAAACCATCGATACCATTGTCTGTCCAGATAGTGTTTAGTTGTTGTTTACCAGCGATTACACTTGTAGCAACATCTTCATTTGTATAAGTTAAGTATAATTGACGAACAAAAAGTCCTTTTTGGGCATTTGTTGCGTTATCAACACCAGTGCCACCATCAGCAGCATTATAGTCAAATTGAACAAAAGCTTTGAAGTTATCAGCTATAGCAGCACTGAAGTTAACTTGTGCTCTATATTTGTGATCTTGTTTGCTGTTGTTTAAATTTGAGTTGTTAATGAAATTTTTATCAAAATTACCTGTATCGTATCTGTATCTTAATAC
Organism: Campylobacter sp. CH186; assembly: GCF_004378925.1. Lineage (NCBI taxonomy): Bacteria > Pseudomonadati > Campylobacterota > Epsilonproteobacteria > Campylobacterales > Campylobacteraceae > Campylobacter > Campylobacter sp. CH186. The sequence continues at coordinate 282,280 of NZ_RYYB01000001.1, forward strand.
ACCCGATACATCAACATCTTTAATCGCTTCTTCAAGTGGAGTAGCGTTAGCTGCTGAAAAAGCACCTGCAGCAAGAGCTGCAACTAAACTAAGTTTAACTAGTTTCATGAGAATTCTCCTTGTCAAAATTAATAAAACATCATAATTGTAGCACATAAATTTGGAGTTTTTTCTTAAGAAGCACTTAAAATAGTAAAAATTTTAAATCCGAAGGATAAAAACATCTAAAGAAAAGCCTAGCTAAAGGGATTTAAGCTAGGCGTGTAATTTTAAGGAGTTTTTCTTATGAATGTTTTTCGGTTCATTTAGAAGTATAAGCCTGAAAAGTAAACGAGAAGTAATATATAGTTGTTTTAAATTATTTTGATAAAAAAACAAGTAAATTTTTACAAGCTAGGGATAAAATTTTATAAGTTTCATCAAAATTCCCGCTATACCAAGGATCAGGGACTTCATCGTAGTTTAGACTAGGACTAAAATCAGTGATTTTTAAAATTTTGTTTTGGGTGTTGGTGAAGTTTTTTAAAATATTTTTGAAGTTAGAATTGTCCATAGTGATTAAAAAATCGCTTTCATCGCAAAGTTTTTGAGTGAGTTTTTTGCTTGTGAAGTTTTTGTGTTCTATATTAAGTTGAGCAAGTTTGTTTTTGGTGCCATAGTGCATACTTTCTCCATCGTGTTCTCCTGAAGTTCCAGCACTGCTTATAAAAAATTCTTTTTCTAAATTTGCTTTTTTGACAAGATCTTTCATGATAAATTCTGCCATAGGCGAACGGCATATGTTGCCTAAGCATATAAAGAGTATTTTTTTCATTTTTATCCTTGAGTTTTAATTAAAAATTATAAAAAATATCATACAATAAATCCATGGAAAATTTCAATAGAACTTTGCTCGTGTGTTGGTTTGGTGTTTTTACCACAAGTATGGGGCTTAGTCAAATCGCTCCGATTTTGCCTTTTTATATCAAAGAACTAGGACATGTTGATACGAGTGAAATAGCGTTTTATTCAGGACTTGCTTTTGGGGTCACTCCGCTTTTTATGGCTGTTTTTTCACCTTTGTGGGCTTTTTTGGGCGCAAAGTATGGTTATAAAAATATGCTTCTTCGTGCAAGTTTTGGAATGTCGGTTTTAACCTTATGGCTTAGCTTTGCTCATAGTGCCTTAGAAGTGGTTTTTGTGCGGGGTTTAACAGGGATAATTTCAGGTTTTACTTCTGCTGCTGTTGTGTTTATCGCCGTGATAGCGCCTAAAGAAAAAGTGGCTTATGCTTTAGGAACTCTTTCTACGGCTTCTATAAGTGGAAGTTTACTTGGACCTTTGTTTGGTGGCTTTGTGGCTGAATTTTTTAGCATTAGTGCGGTTTTTGATGTGGTGGCTTTTTTGATCGCTTGCTCTTTTGTGACGATTTATTTTTTCATCCATGAGAGAAAAATTCAAAAAGAGGCGAAGAAAAATACTCAAAAAGTGAAAGAAAACAAAACCCTTATCATCGTTCTTTTTATCACTACTTTTGTGATACAATTTGGTACTTTTGGAGTGATGCCGATTTTAAGTATCTATGTTGAGCAAATTCATCAAGGTGGAAATTTGGCTCTTTGGGCGGGTATAGTGGTGGCTGCAAGTGGGATTAGTAATCTTTTTTTCGCACCAAAACTTGGAAAAATCGCTGATAAGATAGGGCCTAGTAAAATTATTTTTGGAGCTTTGATATTTTGTGGAATTTGCTTTTACTTACAGGCTGTAGCAAGTAATGTTTATATGCTTATTTTCGTGCGTTTACTTATAGGTGTAGGACTTGGAGGGCTTTTGCCTTGTGTGAATGCCTTGCTTAAAAAAAGTGTGAGTGCTAAAAATTTAAGTGTGATTTTTGGTTTTAATCAAACTTGTCAATTTTTGGGAAATTTTTGCGGTGCTTTTGGCGGAGGGCTTATGGCTTCTCATTTTAGCGTGGAATTTGTTTTTACTTTTGTGTGTTTGATTTTTATCATTAATGCTTTTATTTTCTTGGCGTTTGAGAAAAAATATATCTTTTCAAATCAAGGTTTATAAATTTAGAAAGGTTTAAAATGGAAATGATTTTATTTGTTTTAGTGATGATTTTACTTGTGCTTTTGTTTGTAGTGCTTTTTAGGCAGTATAAAAGCCCTAAAATAGAAGAAAAAAGCACGCAAAGTTTTAGCGATATCATGCAGCTTAAATCCATAGGAGAATTAAGTGTTTTTCAGGTTTTTAGCAAGGAGATTGTCACTAAAAAAGATAGTGCTTTTAATGGAATTTGGAAAAATCTTTTAGGGTGGTCTTTGAGTGAAAGGCAGATTGCTTTGATTTTTGAATTTGAGATCACTTTCTTGTATGATTTAAGGGATAAAAACTTTGATATTTTGCCTTTAGGGGACGATGCTTATAAGATCATCATGCCAGAGTGTAGATACAAACACAGCATCATAGATATGAAATTTTATGATGAAAAAAATGCTAAATTTTTACCTTTTTTACTGCCTGATTCTATCAATAGTACGGGGATTAGTTTTAGTGAAAGTGATAAAAACAAACTCATAAAAGAAGCCAAAGATGAGGTTAAAGACTTGTCTTTAAATCTTATCCAAAATTTAGAAAGCAAAATTCATAAAAGTGCTAAAGATACTTTAGAAGCTATTGCTAAAGGTTTTGGGGCTAAGAGAGTGGAATTTGAATTTAAGGATAACACACAAAAGCTAGATGTAAACTAGCTTTTTTCTTTTCTTGCTTGGGTAATGCTTTTTCCACCTAGTCCGTAATTATCCGTATCGATTTCATCGATAATTACCACAGTCGAGCTTTTATTTTTGTTTAAAACCTTAGCAAGCAAATCCGTTACTCCTGCGATAAGCTCTTGTTTTTGTTCTGTTGTAGGTTCTCCGTTTTCTTTGGTGATGCGTATATTTATAAAAGGCATTTTTAACTCCTTAAAATTTTATAATTATTCTAAAATCTAAAAAATTAAAATATTCTTTTATTTTGTAAATTTTTTGATTATTTCATAGTTTTGTAAAAGCTGTTCAAAAGAAAAATTTAAATTTGCAGGAGAAGTTGAGGGTAGAGCTATGGCTTCTAAGTGAGGGTGGAATTTAACAAAAAATCTATAAGCACTTTGTCCTGTAGTAAAAATGGCTTGAATTTTGGTTTGAGAAAGGATTAGGTTTAAATCATTGGCTTTTGCATAACTTATGGTTTTATCATCTGAATTTTTTATCTTGCAACTTTGAAGTACATCCCAAAGAGCGATATGTTTTTTTCTTAAAAAGGCTTGTTGTTCTGTGATATTTTCTAATTTTACATCAAAAAGTGTTTCTAGTATAGGCCAAAAACGATTTCTTGGGTGTTGATAATAAAAGCCGTCTTGTCTTGATTTAATAGAAGGAAAAGATCCTAAAATTAAGATTTTAGAATCTTTGTCAAAAAAAGGCTCAAAAGGATGAGTTAGAAATTCACTCACTCACACAAATCCACAGAAATTTTTCCGTTTTTAATTTCGCTAATTTTAACTTTTAAGCTTTGGTTTTCGCTTAAATTAAGATGCTTGCTTTTTGAACTATGCAATAAACCATCAACACCATTTTTAAGTTCCACAAAGGCTCCAAAAGGAGCGATTTTTTTAACAATACCTTGAAATTCTTGCCCAAGTTCAAAGCCTGATATATCTTTGTCTTTAGAGCCTTTTTTAGTTCCTTTTTGAGAGCTTGTGATGTTTATGATGTAGTCTTTTGCGGCTTTGATTTGCTCGTTTTGACTACCTGCTATTTTTACTTCACCTTTTTCGCGATCTAAGTCTATAGAAACGCCAAATTTTTCTATGATTTCTTTGATGGTTTTTCCAGCTTGTCCTATGATATCAACGATTTTTGAAGGATCAACGCTAAAAAGCTCAAGTTTAGGTAAAACTTCTTCATTGACTATGATTTCTTTTACAGCTTCTTCCATGATGTTTAGGATGTGAATTCTTCCTTCTTTGGCTTGATATAAAGCTTGTTTTAGTGTTTCTTGATCGATTCCGCCTAGTTTTATATCCATTTGAAGAGCAGTAACGCCGTCTTTGCTACCAGCTACTTTAAAATCCATATCCCCATCATGATCTTCAAGTCCCATAATATCTGTTAAAACAGCATGCTTGTTATCTTCAAAGATAAGCCCCATGGCTACTCCTGCAACAAGTTTTAAGCTTGGCACTCCTGCTGCTTTTAAGGCTAAAGATCCGCCACAAACCGTTGCCATAGAACTTGAGCCATTGCTTTCTAAAATTTCACTGACTAAGCGGATTACATAAGGATAGTTTTCATCCACGCTTGGATAAAGTGCTCTTTTGGCTAAATTTCCATGTCCTAGTTCTCTTCTTCCTGGAGCTTTGATAGGACTTGCTTCGCCTACTGAAAAACCTGGAAAATTATAATTTACCATAAAGCGTTCGCTTATAGGATTTTTTTCTGTAAGCAAGTCTATCATTTGAGCATCGTTTTCTCCGCCTAAGGTTGCAACAACTAGAGCTTGAGTTTGTCCACGAGTGAAAAGACAAGAGCCATGAGCGTTTGGCAAGATATTGGTTTCTATACTGATAGGACGAACCTCGTTTAAACTTCTACCATCAGCTCTTTTGCCTTCATTTAAAATTTGCTTACGAATAAGTTTGCGTTTGACTTTAGCTAAGGTATTTAAGACACTTTCTTCGCTCCAGTCTTTAGCGATTTCAAGATTTAAAATTTCTTTAGCGATTTTATTTAGTTCGCTTGCTCTTTCGCTTTTTGCCATTTGATTGATAGCTTCTTTGATTTGTTTTTGGAAATTATTTTCTATAAAAGCTAAAATTTCAGGATGTTCAATCTCATTTTTTAGTTCGATTTGAGAATTTTTTTTGTGTTTGCTAAAGGCTTCTTCATAAGCATTTGAACCATTTAATATAGCTTTTTGAGCTAAATTTAGAGCTTCTAAAATTTCATCTTCGCTAAGTTCATTCATATTTTGTGAAGTGGTTCGAGTTAAAACATCAGCATAAGGAGCTTCGATAAAGATTTCATTTTCTTTTTGATCAGGTAAGGTTCTCATTTCTATCATCAAAAGCTCATCTTTTACACCTGCTACATAGAGGTCTAGGGTGCTATTTTGAAGCTCTTCATTGTTTGGATTGAGTATGAAATTTCCATCTATCTTTCCTATACGCACACTACATACTGGAGCTTTCATAGGTATATCACTAAGATAAAGTGCCACGCTTGCGGCATTTAAGCTCATTACTTGCAAATCTACTTTAGGATCAGCTGAGAGAACCATCACAACGATTTGAGTCGGATAAGCATAGCCTTTTGGAAAAAGAGGGCGTAAGCTTCTATCAATAATGCGTGCTGTTAAGGTTTCTGCATCGCTTGGCTTGGTTTCTCTTTTGACATAACCACCAGGAATTTTTCCTGCGGCATAAGCTTTTTCGATGTATTGGACGGTTAGAGGTAAAAAATCTTCTTCAACTTGTTTTTCTTCTCTTGCAACTGTAGCTAGAACAACGCTTTTGCCTTGTCTCATTAAAACAGCACCGGCAGCTTGTTTGGCGATTTTATCTATATCAAATATTTCTGTATTTTTGTTAATTTCTATGCTGTATTGCATTATTTTTCCTTTTTTACCAGATAATAAATTCGTAAAATTTTTTAAAATATTTAGCAAATTTCATCCTTTTTAAATTTTGTTTTCACTTTCTGCTAAAGAGAAATCGTATTTTACTCCTCCTAAAGGATAGAAGTTGAAAATAAAATAAACTCCGCTTTGATTTTTAGCTGTGATACCACCACTTGTGAGTTGTGGATCGATTCTTTCTCTATACATTACAGAATAGTTCCAACACTTTCTTTGGTAGGTGTAGCCAAGTTCCCACATGTTTGCATGAGCTCTTTGAGTATCAAACCAAATTCCACCAAATAAATTGTAATTAGGTGTGGCAATATAATTTGCTCTTGTACCAATAAAGCTATATTTTCCATACTCATCGTTTTGATAAGCATGAGAAAACATCCAATTAAATTTTGAATTTGTATTGACTTCTATTTGGCTGATGACATTGGTAAAGCGACTTTGCTCATAAGAGTAAAGCACTTCGCTGTTGAGATTGATGTTTTCATTAAAATAATAAGTTAAAAGATTTTCAAGTTCATAGAATTCGTTTTGTTTATTGAGATAGTCAAGTGAAATTCTGTGTTTGAGTTTTTTTTGTCCTTCGTTGTTATAGAAATACTGCACAGCATAAAGACTTGTATGTTCGTTTTCTTTGTCGTATTCTTCAAGATAATCTTGCGTGATTTTACCTGATTTTGCTCCTGGTAAAACGTAATTCACCCCTAAATTTAAAGTATGAAAGAAATTTTCATAAGCTTTTGAAAGATCGGCGTAGAGATTAAAATCATGAGTGTTTCTGAAATAATGCTCATGGTTTCTTTCGGGATCGTTGCTATAATTTACAAAAGAAGCATAAAATTTTTCTGTAAAAGTAAAGTGTAAAAAATCTCCAAAAAAAGCATTGTGATACGAGATAGGCAAGTCTAAATTTAGCTCATTTGCATAAGAACCAGAAGGTCGGTAAAAATTATGAAATGAAGCATCAAATGAATAACGCAAGCGTTCATCAAAAAGGTTATTTAAAAATCTATGATATTGAAAGCTTGGATATTCTTGTAAGGTTGTATTGTTGTTAAGTTTAGATGTGTCGATATAATATCTTGCATAAGCTCCGTAAAAATTGTTTTCATCGGCTAAAAAATAATTGATTTTGGAGGTTACAAGCGAGTTAAGATCTCGATAATCCCTACTTCCTAAATTTAAATAATCCACATCGTTGAGATAGGTTGCATCTATCCATAGGCCTTCTTGAAAATTATCACTGAGTAAAGATTTAATTAAATCATCTCTTGAGTATTTTAGTTCTATTCCATAGTGGGTTTGATTTTTCAAATTTTCATCGTGAAAATAGGAGCTATTTTCCCTAAAAGCACCAAAATTTAATTCTCCTGTTGAATATGGAGAATCAAGAAATCTTAAAGTAGAATAAAGTCCAAAACCACGGTTTGTTCGAATTTGTGGATCAAGTTCTAAATCCCAATTTTCTTGAGTGGCTATATAAATAGGTTGTTCATAGTATAAGCCTTCGCTACTTTTTAAAACGATTTTTGGGATTAAAAGCCCGCTTTGTCTATGAGTATCAGCGCTAAATCCAAAATAAGGTAGATAAAAAACTGGGGTATTTTTAACATATAATCTTGCATTGTAAAGATGAACAAAATTGGTTTCCCGGTTAAGCCAGCCTTTTGAAAAACGAATTTCCCAATCAGGATCTTCAACATTGCAGCTTGAAACTGCTGAAATTTTGCTTTCAAAGACTTTATCATTTAGATGGCTTGTTTTGCTTTGAAACCATACTTCAAGATTGTTATTGGAAAAGAAAAAATTACTAAAATCGGCTTGATTGGAATTTAGGTTGATTTTAGCATAATCAGAATGCGATCTTTCGTTTTGTCCCCTTAGGATGTTAACATCGCCAAAAAGCTCAACATCTCCGGTTTTTTCATTGTAAATTGCTTTATTGGCAGTGATGAAATAAAAATCAGAAAAAATAATAACATCATTGTTTGCAGTAAGAATATCACCTTCTTTTTTTGCATCAAGAGCGTAAATATCAACTTGTGCTGCACTTAAAGCTATGCTAGTTCCTAGTAATAGGGAAAATTTACGCCACATCGACTACTATTGTCCTTGCTAGATAATCTTCCCAAGCTTTGCGTAAATCATTGCTTAAAGCCCAAGCAAATCCAAGCATAAATGCCATAGCACTAACCTGTCTTATGGCAGATCTGATGCAACTTTGGATGAGATTGGGTTTGTCAAGAAGATTTTCATCCAAGATGATAATTTTGCATAATATTTTTCCCAAACTCGCCCCATAAAGATAAGTAAAAATTGCTTGATAACTAAAATGAAGTAAGATGAAGCCAAGATAAAAATTTCCTATAATTTGAGTTGTTTCAAATAAATCTTTTGCTTGGATTAGACGATCATAAAAAATGATAAACACAATCAAAGAAATAACCATATCATCGATTAAAAAAGCTAAAACTCTTTTTCTAAAACTTGCTATTTTTAGATTTTCACGCTCTAAGCGGTCTTGTAAGTTTTCTTTCATTTAAGAACCTGATGAGCGATGTCTTTTCTGTATTGCTTTCCTTTGAAATTTACATTATCACAAAGTTTATAAGCATTTTTTTGTGCTTCTTCTATACTTTTTCCTGTGCCAACGCAAACCAAAACTCTTCCACCATCAGCCATTAATTTGCCATCTTCTAGGCTTACTCCAGCATAAGAGATATGAGAGTTTTCAGGAATGTTATTTACAGTAATTTCACTTTTTGGTGAACTTTTGTAAGGATAGTTTTCACTAGCGCATACAACCCCTACTGCAAATTCTTTTTTGATTTTGATTTTTGCGTGTCTTAAGCGTCTTTGAGTAGCAGCTAAAATAAGCTCTAAAGGATCTTCGATTAAAGGCATTAAAACTTCACATTCAGGATCGCCAAAGCGAACATTAAATTCTAATACATAAGGTTTATTTCCAACGATCATAGCGCCTATAAATAAAACACCACAAAATTCCGCTCCTTCTTTTTTCATGCCTGCTAAAGTCGGTAAAATAATATCTTTTTGAACTTTTCTAAGCAAGCTTTCATTCGCTAAAGAGCTAGGAGCGTAAGCACCCATTCCACCAGTATTTGGTCCTTGATCATTGTCGAGTAATTTTTTGTGATCTTGTGCTGCAGGAAGTAAAACAAAATCATTGCCATCACATACTGCAAAAATGCTTAATTCATAACCATCTAAAAATTCTTCAATTACAACGAGTTTTCCAGCATCTCCAAAGCTTTCTCCGCTCAGCATTTTAGCTGTTTCTTCTATGGCTTCTTTATGAGTCTTAGCTATGATAACACCTTTTCCTGCGCAAAGTCCATCGGCTTTTACTACTATAGGAGGGGTTAAACTATATATAAAATTTTTTGCTTTTTCAATGTCATTCGTGTTTAAAAATTTGGCTGTTTTGATACGGTATTTTTTAAGAAAGCTTTTCATAAAAGATTTTGAGGTTTCAAGCATTGCAGCAGCTTTACTTGGCCCAAAAATAGCAAGTCCTTGTTGTTTAAAAATATCTACAACCCCTTCAGCTAAAAAACTTTCACTTCCTACTATACAAAGATCAAAACCTTTTTCTTTTGCATAGGTTGCTAAAACTACTGGATCTTTTAGGTTTAAATTTGTTCCAAGACTTTCGGTAGCGCCATTTCCAGGAGCAAAATAAAACTCTAAATTTTTGTCTACTCTTCTTAAGGCTAAAGCAATAGAGTATTCTCTTGCACCACTACCCAAAATCATTATTTTCATTTATATCTCCTTTTAAACCCAAACAGCCGTTTAACAAAGATTGACCCCAAAAAGTCAAAGAAAACCGCTAGGTAATTTTTAAAGGCTGCAACTTCTCGCTTTTTTCAAAGCTCAAACGATGCCACAGAACACGGTAAATCACACAATCGCAGTTAATAAAAATGTGTTGGATCACTTTAAATACCACAAACTGTTTAGGCAAGGAAATTATAACTTAATTTAGCTTAAATTTCTATGTCTTAAATCAGTTTAAATTTGGTTTTTCCTGATTTGTCAAAATGCTTTCCTTGTAAAATAATATCGGCAACATTTTCCCAAACATGTTTTTCATCAATATAGACTATATCAAAGGTGTTATCACGCATTAAAGACTGATAATTTACTTTTTTAGGTGCGTATTTTACTAAATAATACGGATTTTGTGAAAAGTTTTCAATTTTTAATTTGCATAATAAATCTAAATCCGATGTGACAACTAAAAATTTTTTTCTTTGTTCTTTTGTGATTTTTTGAATATACACTAAAAGTTTTTGATCAAAAGGATTTAGAGCGGATTTATTTAAGCGACTTAAGTAATGTTCTGCAAAAGAAAGAGAACAGAAAGAATTTTCTATATTACTCATAGTAAAATAAGAATTTTTAACCCCTGATGATTTTAAAGATAAGTGCCAAATTTTAACATCCATTATGGTTGCGCATAGATTTAAACCTGTGACAATTTTTTTAAAGAGCTTTTCTCGTGAAAGTTTAAAAGCATTTTCGAAAATATTGTAATTTTTCTTATAAAAATCTTCCCTTATAGCATCAAGTCTTTTTAGTGTTGTTCTGTAGTATTCTGCTTCTTTTTGTAGTTTAGTTAATCTTTCTTGTCGAGCTTTAAGTTTTTCAGGGTCTGCATTGGCCGCATTGCTTTTAAGATTTATTTCAGATTGTAAAGTTTTCATTTGTGCTTCAAGCGAGGCTAGACGATTTTTTCTTGTATCTATGGTGGCTACTAAAGCTTGGTAATGACACTGCAAAGATAAAAAAGTTTCGTTAAAAATTTTAGTGATATTTGGTTTTTGATCAACTATCATTTGCTTGTATGAATTCTCTAAATGCATCATGATGCTTTTTAATGCGCTAAATTGGGTTTGGTCTATGCTATTATCCATAAAAATTAAAGTATCATAAGCTTTAAATAAAAATCTTTTAAGTATAAGATAATCAAGTATGCAAGGAATTTCCTTTTCATCTTGTAGATTGGCTTGAAGCGTTTCTACGGATAAAATTTCATGGGCAAAATATTTTTGTATAGCTTGAGGTATAGTAAAAGAAAGAGGAATTTTTTCTATAGTGTCAAAGTCTGTTGTTCTATAAAGTTCTGTTATATAAGCACTTCTTCTTGAGTTTTGCAAGTCTTCTAATTCATCATCATTATCAGTTTTCCAAAAATCATGCTCAGTGATAAAATCCCCTTCTTTAAATTCTTGAAATTTTGAAGGTTTTATACCTGTTATGGTTTTGCTTGTTTGAACGGGCTTGCCGTCTTCTGCTTTTTTTTCGCTAGAAAGAGTTCTAAATTCCACAAGCATGCCAACACTTGGCATACTTTTTTTATCATTCCAAATTTGGCGATTGAAGTCAAAAAAGGTATTTGCTGAGTTTGTAACGGTTCCACGTCCTGTAGAATCCATATAAATAGCTATTTTTCCATGCATATTTCTTCCTTGAAATTTCTTGAATAAATTCTAGCCTTATTTTTATAAAAATTTTATAATAAAAATAAGAGCTAGAAAAAATGGATCATTCCCATTCTATGGTTGCAGGTGGTTTGCTTGAGATATCATAAACAACGCGGTTTATACCTTCTACTTCATTGATGATACGGCGACTTATGTTTTCTAAAACTTCGTAAGGTAAATGTGAAAAGGTAGCCGTCATACCATCACTTGCATCTACAACGCGTATACAAACTGCATTATCATAAGTGCGGTTATCCCCCATAACCCCAACGCTTTTAACATTTAAAAGCACGCAAAATGCTTGCCAAGTTTTATCATACCAACCTGTACTTTTAAGTTCTTCAAGTAAAATTACATCAGCCTTGCGCAATAGTTCTAAGCTAGGGCGATTTACTTCTCCCATAATACGTATAGCAAGCCCTGGCCCAGGGAAAGGATGGCGATAAACCACTTCTTTGCTAAGTCCAAGCTCAAGCCCTAAAGCACGCACTTCATCTTTAAAAATTTCTTTTAAAGGCTCTATGAGTTTAAGATTCATTTTTTCAGGTAAGCCCCCTACATTATGATGGCTTTTAATGGTTTTGCTTGCACCTACAACAGAACTTTCTATGATATCAGTATAAAGTGTGCCTTGAGCGAGATATTTTACATCTTTATGTTTTTTTGCTTCTTCTTCAAAAACTTCTATAAAGGTATTTCCTATGATTTTTCTTTTTTGCTCAGGATCTCTAACATTAGCCAAGCGACTTAAGAAAATTTCACTTGCATCAATACTGATAAGATCGATACCTAAGGTATTTTTAAACATAAATTCAACTTGTTCTTTTTCTCCGCTTCTTAAAAGTCCATTATCTACAAAAACTACTATAACTTGTTCTTTTATAGCACTAGCTAAAAGTGCAGCAACTACACTACTATCTACTCCGCCACTTACTGCACAAAGCACTTTATCACTGCTTACTTCTTCACGGATTTTTTCTGCTTGAGTTTTTGCAAAAGAACCCATATTCCAAACGCTTTCACAATTACAAGCGTATTTAGCAAAATTTTTTAAGATATTTTTGCCAAATTCACTGTGTTGCACTTCTGGGTGAAATTGCAGAGCAAAAAATTTCTTATCTTCGTTGCCAAAAACACAAAAAGGGCTATTTTCACTTGTGGCTAAAACTTCAAAACCATTAGGTAAATTTTCTACCTTATCAGAATGACTCATCCAAACGGTTTGTTTTTTTGGAAGATTTTTAAATAAAGCGCTATCTTTTTTAACTTCTATGTTTGCTTTGCCGTATTCTTTATGTCCTGCAGGTGCTACTGTAGCTTTGTAATGATGTGCCATAAGCTGCATACCATAACAAATTCCAAGAATAGGTAAACCTAAGTCAAATATACCTTTATCGCAAAAATACGCATCAGTTGCATATACGCTTGCTGGACCTCCGCTTAAAATAATACCTTTTGGTTCTTTCGCCTTAATATCAGCTAAGCTCACATTAAAAGGTAAAATTTCTGCATAAACTCCTTGTTCCCTTAAGCGTCTTGCTATAAGCTGAGTGTATTGAGAGCCAAAGTCTAAAACTAAAATATCTGCTTTTTTCATTATTTACCACCTATGTAATTGTTCGTATTTTTTAATGGTTTTTACCGAACCATTTTGTTCATAGCTTGTGTATTGAGGGTTGCCTTTATATCCGCAAGCACAGAAGAAAATTAAGAAAAGAAATGCTAAAATCATCTTATGGGAAAAAGAAATAATATTAAGATGACTAAAAACGCTAGTGCTGTTATTAATGAATTGATGGATAAACCTCATTATAAGCCTTTAAAAACCTTATTTTTTTGCAAAGATTTTTTAAGTTCTTTTCCGCTTGCTAAGCAACGTTTGATTGCTAAAATTTATGTAAAAAATCATATTTTAAATATAATAACCTTACATCCAGCAGCTTATCAAGAATTAAATCATGATGATAGCAAAATTTATATTAAATTTCTCATAAAAGCGTATGGACAAAAATATCCTTTAAGTGGATTTGTTGATATAAAAGATATAAAAATCTTTTCTCAAAAATACACTTATGCAGTAAATAAAAACAAAAATGATGAAAAACTCTCTAAAAATTCTTATTTGGAGCTTTCTAAGGGTGAATTTAAAAATTGCTTTGAAGATGAAAAATTATTTAAGAAATTTGAAGATTTAAGAGAGCTTATAAAAAAAGGTTCTAATCTTGACTAAAGAGAATTTAGAAAATGAGTTAAAAACTCTTCCTAATAGTGCTGGAGTGTATCAATATTTTAATCAAGAAGGAAAGCTTTTATATGTAGGTAAGGCTAAAAATCTTAAAAATCGTGTCAAATCTTATTTCGCTTTTACTCCAAATTTACATGCAAACCCAAGAAATTCTTTAAGAATTCAAAAAATGATTGAAGAAACAGTGCATTTGGAATTTATCACTACTAATTCAGAAGCCGATGCTTTGATTTTGGAAAATTCTTTTATCAAACAACTGCATCCAAAATATAATATTTTACTAAGAGATGATAAAACTTATCCTTATATTTATGTGGATTTTGAAGAAGAATTTCCACGCTTTGAGATCACTAGAAAATTAGTAAAAAAAAGCAAAATTAAATATTTTGGCCCTTTTTTTAAAGGCGCTAGAGAGCTTTTAGATGCACTTTATTTATACTATCCTTTAAAGCAAAAAGCAAGTTGTAAATCCCCTTGTATTTTTTATCAAATTTCTCGTTGTCTTGCGCCTTGTGATAAACGCATTAGCAGGGAAAAATACCTTGAAATTTTAGATGAGGCTATGCACGCGCTTTTAAATCCTAGTATTTTAATAAAAAATTTAGAAAAACAAATGCTTGTTTTAGCACAGAATGAAAATTATGAAGAAGCAGCTAAAGTAAGAGATCAGATTGTAACGATTAAGGATTTAGAAGTTAAGGTTGAAATAGATATTGCAAAATTAGAAGATTTTGAAGTGTTTGCTTTAGCTTTTAAAAATTCTATGCTTTCAACCTTGCGTTTTGTAGTGCAAAATGGAAAAATTATCAGTGTAAATTCTAAGATTACTTCTATAAAAAATGATATACAATGGGATAAAAATGAAATTTATAAGCAACTGATTTTAGAAAATTTTAGCATGGATATTCCTTTGCTTGCAAATGTTATTTATGTTTATGAAGAATTTGAAGATAGAGTGCTTTTAGAAGAAATTTTAAGCCAAAGATTTGATAAAAAAATCAGTATTAAAATCCCTAAAATAGGAGAAAAAAGAAGAATTTGTGATTTGGCTTTTCAAAATGCCCTTTTAAATATAGAAAAAGAGCAAAAAAATCATGGTTTTACTATACAAAAAGAATTAAAGTCTTATTTTGGGCTTGAAAATTTACCAAATGATATAGAAATTTTTGATAATTCTCATTTGCAAGGCGTGGCAAATGTTGGAGCTATGGTAACTTATAGTGCAAATTCTTGGGATAAGTCAAAATATCGCAAATTTCATTTAAAACATAAAAATGACTATGATCAAATGCGTGAAGTTTTAATGCGTAGGGCTTTGGACTTTGATAAAATACCCCCTCCTGATTTATGGCTTATAGATGGAGGAAAGGCTTTGCTTGATTTGGCTAAAGAAATCATTGTAAGTAGTGGGGCAAATGTCGATATTTTAGCTATTTCAAAAGAAAAAATCGATGCAAAAGCACATAGAGCTAAAGGCGGTGCTAAGGATAAAATTCATTCCTTAAAAGGAGAATTTAGCTTAAGTATTAACGATAAAAAACTACAATTCTTACAGAAATTAAGAGATGAAGCGCATCGTTTTGCTATCAGCTTTCATCAAAATACTAAGAAAAAACAGGACTTGAAAAGTTCTAATC
This sequence comes from Campylobacter sp. CH186, assembly GCF_004378925.1. NCBI lineage: Bacteria > Pseudomonadati > Campylobacterota > Epsilonproteobacteria > Campylobacterales > Campylobacteraceae > Campylobacter > Campylobacter sp. CH186. The sequence continues at coordinate 297,327 of NZ_RYYB01000001.1, forward strand.
TTGTAAATTTAGGACTTAGTTCAGGGGTTATACAAAAACTTTTAGCGTATTATGGAAATTTTGAATCTATATATAAGGCTGATTTTAAAGATCTTGCAATGCTTGTAGGCAAGAAAGTGGCACAAAAGATAAAGGAAAATTGATTTGATATTAGCAGGGATAATTTTTATTTTTAATCTAATTTTAGCGTATTTAAGTATTGATATCTCAAAGCTTGATAGTGTTGCTGAACAACTGAAAATAGGTATGTTTTCTAGCATTTTTGTTTTATCTTTAACACTTTTTATTTTTGCTTTTAGACAAAATAGAAATATAAACAAAATACATCAAAAAATTTTTTGCATGCAAGGTGATTTTTTAAATTTTCAAAAAAAGATTGATATTGATAGCGCGCTTGATTTGTTAAAGGAAAAATTTGAAGCTACGGGTCAAAATTTAACTAAAATATCCCATGAAAAAGATAGATATTTGCATTTATTGGAGGAAAATTTATATCAGCTTGGAAATATATCCAATGCAATGCGTTGCTTAAATGAAGGGTATAATAAAGAAATTAATTCTTTGATTTTAAATGCCTTAAATTCTCAAAAAGATCAAATTAGATTAGAATTAAATGAGGCTTTAGAGCATCATAAAAGCATTATAGGGACATCTCACGGAAAGGTTTTGCAGTTTGAAGCAAGTGTGGCTATAGTTAATAATGATGAGCTTGAGAATTTTTTACTTGCAAATTTACTTTCGTATTTTGGCATAGAAAGCACTTGTTTTAAAAATTTAAGTTTTGATGTTAATGACTTTCATTTGATTTTTATCAAGGATAAAATTTTAAATGAAAATGTAAAGAAAAACTATGATTTTATAGTGATGGGTCGCCATAAAAATACACATTATGAGTATTTTTTAACTTTACCTTTTGAAAAAAAAGATCTTGAAAATATTTTGCAAAACAAGCTTGATAAGGTTTGCACTTTAAAATTTAAAACCCCTTATCAAAATAATGTATTGCTTTTTAAACAAAATGATTTTGATGCAACCTTATTTTTTAATATAATAGAAAAACAATGCGATAAAAATGTATGTATAAATTCTTTTAGTCAATTAAAACAAGAATTAAGCAAGGAGACTTATCGTTTGATTTTGCTTGATTATGAATTAATTAAATTTGATCTTGAGCAAATGAGAAATTTGCTAAGTGCTTATAAAAAACAGCATCCACAAAGCCATATCATCTTTTTTTCAAAGGAAAAAGTTAGGGATTTTGATTGTGTGAGCGAAGTTTTAAGTGATGTAAGTAGAAATGATCTTATAACTTTACTTAGAAAGTATTTACCAAAGGCCTAAGCTTTATAAAATTTAACTCCAGCTAAATCAAGAATTTTTACCTTTTTTTCTTTGATAAGTTGACTTAAGAGAGTTTTGGATTGTTCATCAAATTTCACTTCAATGTCTATTTCGCTTTGTGAGCGTAAATGAAGCATTTTTAATAATTCTTCTTCATTGAAGCTTAGTTTTTTACCTTCATAATGCCTTTTGGCTAAGAGTACAGGAGTAGAATCTATAAGTTTAGAAAGTTCTAAAAGTTTTTCTTCGCTTACTTTTTTAACGGCATAAGCAGGAGGTCTATCTATGGTGCTTAGATCAACCCTTAAAGGCATGATTTTTTTTAAAGCTTGATTGAGTGCTTTAAATTCTTCTTCGTTGTCATTAAGATCTTTAACAACTAGAATTTCCATAATCAAATCTCCATTAAACCTAGCTCTAAAATCTGCCATTTTTTCTATCATTTTTTCTAAGTCAATGTTTTTTAAAGCTCTATCAATACGATAAAAAGTTTTAGCAACTGCACTATCTAGGCTAAATTTGACCACATCTAGTTTTAGCAAAGCATTAAATTTGCCTTCATCTAATACAGCTGTACCATTGCTTAAAATAAGCAATTTTTTATCTTTAGCAATGCTGCGTAAAGATAAAATAAGCTCATTTAAATAAGGATAAAGACTAGGCTCTCCGTTGGCAGTAAGGGTAAGAAAATCAAATTCAACATTTTTTTCAAGCACAACTTTAACTTCGGAGATAATTTTATCTATGCTGATAATTTCATCCTGTTTTTCTTGGGCTTTTTTTGGATCAAGCTCACAATAAACACAATCAAAATTGCATTGTTTTTTACTAGGGCTTAAATCTATACCCAAAGATCTTCCAAAACGCCTTGAGCTAACAGGACCAAAGAGTATTTTCATTTAGCTGAACTTTCTTGTACAAGCTTGATAAAATATTTTGCATTTTCAACAGGAATATCAGGCAAGATCCCATGTCCTAAGTTGAAAATATGAGCTTTATTTTGCATGGTTTTTAGTATTTTTTCCACTCCTTCTTTGATGGCATTTTTATCATAAAGTCTGCAAGGCTCCATGTTGCCTTGAAGAGTATATTTGTGTGATAGTTTATCACGTGCTAAATCAAGCGGAGTGCTCCAATCAACCCCAAAAACATCAAAATTACCATCGATTCTATCCAAATAACCGCTAATGCCTTTAGGGAATAAAATTACAGGTATATTTGAGTATTTGCTTTTAATAAAATTTGAAATTTCAAGCATATAATTAAAAGAGAATTCAAAAAACTTATCGTATTCTAAAGCACTTGCCCAGCTATCAAAAATTTGTATAGCATTAGCACCTGCTTTAATTTGCTCTTCTAAATAAAGTTTTAAAACTTGAGTTAGTTTGTTTAGAATTTTATGTAAAAGTTCTGGGTTTTGATAAAGCATTTTTTTACACTTTGCATAATTTTTACTTCCACTTCCTTCTATCATATAGGTAGCTATAGTCCAAGGGCTTCCGCAAAATCCTATTAAAGCCTTGTTTTGAGATAATTTTTCTCTAGTAAGCTTTAAGGCATCATAGACATAATTTAATTTTTTATGTGCATTTTGATCGTCAAGTTTTTCTAAGTCTTCTAGGGTTGAAATAGGATTATCAAAAACAGGCCCTTCTCCTTTTTCAAAACGTAAATTCATACCCATTTCAAGAGGAACAACTAAGATATCTGAAAAAATGATTGCTGCATCTACATCTAAAATATCAATAGGCTGTAAAGAAACTTCAGAAGCTTTTTTATAGTCTTTGCATAAAGAGAGAAAATCACCCGCTTGTTTTCTTACTTCCATATATTCTGGCAAATATCTTCCTGCTTGACGCATCATCCAAATAGGGGTGTAGGGTGTAGGTTTTTTAAAGCAAGCATCAATAAAAATCATTATTTTCCTTTGTTTTTAGCAAAATTATAACAGAATTTGATAAATTAAATTGGTCAATTTTTCTATATTTTCTTCATATGGAGGAAATAATAAATTTTTTCATTTTATCCAGAGTTATGAGAAATTTTACGAGAATTATTGGAATTCTCGTTTGTGTAGTTTGAGTTTTGATTTGTATATTAAGCCTTTGTATTGTTTGTGGCATTTCCTGCGTCAATTGTAGCAAAAAGCTTATTTAGCAAAGTCTCCTCATTTTTTTTGTATTGATCTTCTCTCATTTTTTGCCAAGCATAAGATCTAAAATCTTCTCTAACAGCACCAAGATCAATGTCTTCATTAGTAAATTTGCTTGAGCTTGTTTTTTCTTCTTCCTTTTCTTCTTTGTTTTTTACTTCATTTAATGTGGCTTGAAATTCATCTGCTGAAGTATTTTTCTCTTTAACCTTTGTTGTGGTGCTAAAAATAGCATTTGATGTTTTTTGAGTATTATCTACTACCATTTTCTCCTCCTTTATTTAACTTTACATTAAATAAACAAGCAATTTCTATTCCAATTTATATCTTTTTTAAACTTTTTCTTTGAAATTTTTTATAATTTAATTTATCTTTGGCAAAAAGTAAGGCAAAAATCAAAGCAGGGCTTACAAAAAGTGCCGAAAATAAAGCATTAAATTCTATACCCAATCCTGCTAAAACAATCCCACCTAAAAAACTTGCTAAGGCTATGCCTACATTAAAAGCTGCTTCATTTACACTTACTGTGCTGTCTATGACTTTATAAGTATGGCGTTTAGCTTTAGTAATGCTAAGCATTTTTAGTGCAGGTATGGTTGAAAAGGCAAAAAATCCTATCAAGGCTACGCTAAAAATGATTAAAATTTTAGAATACATGGTGAGAAATACACTTAAAAATACTAGAACTTGTATGCTTAAAATAAGACGCAAGGAAAAAATAGCACCTTTTTTATCTACTATTTTTCCGCCCCATAAATTCCCACAAATTGCACAAATTCCATATAAGAGCAAGATATAAGCTGTATCTTGGACTTTAAAACCGCTTATTTCTACAAGTAATTTTTGCAAATAAGTATAAAGAACAAATTGAGCCCCACAGCTACAAATGGTTATAGTATAAGTTTTTAACAAATTTTGATGCGAAAAAGCAGGGATTAGATTTTTAAGACTTGTGGGACTAGGATGTAAATTTTTGGGCATCATATACCATACTCCAAAAAATGCTAGGCTTGTAATGATAAAAATAAGTAAAAAGATAAATTTAAAGCCAAAATAATGTCCTATAAAAGTTCCAAGTGGTACTCCAGTAACTAAGGCTACGGTAAGTCCTGTGACCATTATAGCTAGAGCACTTGATTTTTTATCATTAGGTACTATAGCACTTACAGCTAAGGTAGCAATGACAAAAAACACCCCATGCTGTGTTCCTGCTATAAAACGCGCAAATGCTGTAAGATAGAAATTTTGGCTAAAAAAGATGATGAAATTTGCTAAAGCAAAAATTCCAAGATTGCTTAAAAGTTGTATATGTCTATGAAAATGACTTAAAGGTATAGTAATAAGAGGAGCACCTATAACAACACCTATGGCATATAAAGTTGTAAGATATCCTGCGGTTTTTGCATCTACGCTAAAATACGCTTCAACATCAACCAAAACTCCTGCCATGACAAATTCGGTTACACCCATACAAAAAGCACTAAGAGCTAGTGCAAAAAGAGCTTTTTTGTAATTTTGCATTTTAATTTCCTTATAAAAAATAAAAACGCATTATAATAAAATAAAGGCTTAATTTCCTTAAAAAAATCAAAATATTTTTGTTAAAATAAAATAAAAATTTTAAAGGAGTAAAAATGAAAAAAATTATTTTATTGCTCGGTTTAAGTTTGGTGAGTTTAGGGGCTTTGAGTTTTGATGAGCTTATTTACAAAGATGAAGTAAAACCTAGTTTTGATTGTTCTAAGGTGAAAGATGATGGCAAAAGTGATGATGAGCTTATGATATGTAATGAAATTGGCGTGCGTAATGAATTTGAGAATAAAAAACTTGCTTTAGTAGATAACATCTATAGTAGTTTGTATCAAAATATTTCAAAAAAAGCAGACGAAAAGATGAAAAAAAGATTTCAAAGTCATTTCAAAAAAGATGATTAAAGAAAGAAAAATTTGTATAAAAAATATGCAAAATACAAAAGCAGGGGAAAATCCTATTTTACCTTTACTCAATGCAAGTGATTGCATGCAAGAAGCTTATGCTAAAGCTTTATTAGAGCTTACGCAAAGAGCAAAAAAAGATACAAAAACTAAAGAAGCTTTAGAGCAAATTTTTAAAAATAAAGTTGATAAATATGAAAATTTACTCACTCAAAGTTTAAATACCAATAAAGATTTGCAAGATTTTATAGACAGCTTGGCTAAAGAAGATTTGATTGATTCTAGGGCTAAATTTAAGCTTTAGAATTTAAATTGATTGCAAATTTAGCCGCTTCAAAATAACTTTTAGTGTTGATTTTAGCATTTTTATAGGCCTTATCAAAGGCCGTGCCATGATCAACACTGACGCGTATGATGGGTAAATTTAAACTCACATTGATGCTTTTATCAAAATACAAGGCCTTTAAAGGAGCAAGGGCAAGATCGTGATACATAGCCACTAAACGATTGCAGTTTTTTAAGCCAGCCTTAGTAAAAGCTGTATCAGCTACTAAAGGATAGGGTAGATAAACGCCCTTGCCTTTAAAATTTAAAAGCAATTCTTTTTGTAAATTTTCATCTTTTAAGGCTTTTTTGAAAAATTTTTCATCTTTTTTAGAGTGTAAAAAGGCATTGACAAAGGCTATAGCTTTTTCCATGATCTTTTCTTCTTCTCCACCTATAACTCCATAATCTCCAGCGTGAGGATTAAAACCTAAAAGTCCTATTTTTTTAAAATGCGTTTCTTTGTAAAAATCTTTTAAAAAGATGCTTAAATTTTTAAAAGTGATTTTTTTACTCACCTTAGCTAAAGGTACATGTTCGCTAAAAAGCCCTACAAAAAGTTCTTTACAACCTAACATCATAATGGCATTTTTTTTAAAAAAATCCCTTAAAGCATCGGTGTGTCCTTTGTATTTAAGCCCTGCATTTCCCCAAGCTTTTTTGTGTATAGGTAGAGTAAGCAAGGCATGGGCGTGTTTTTCATAGACAAAATAACTTGCCGCCTTAAAACTTAAAAAACCATAAAGTCCACTTTTTGCATCTATTTCTCCGGCTTTGATTTCAAAATTTTCATCCACTTTAAAGCCTAAAGGAAGGCAAAAAGAGTAAATTTCAAGAGAATTTTCTTTTTTTATAAAATTAAACTCATAGTCTTTTCCATCTTTGAAAGCTACGATTTTTGCATTAAAAAGTTTTAAATTTAAAAGTTTTGAAGCTGTATTAAGCAAGCTTTCGTGGATAAAATAAAAAGGTGTACAGATTTTGCTTAGTTCTTCATGAGAACGCACTAAAATTTCAAGTCCTATGCCGTTTATATCGCCTATGCTAATGGCTAGTTTTTTCATCTTTTATAAGTTCTTTCATTTCTAAAATAGCGTTTTTAAGTCCTGTAAATACAGATCTTGCTACAATGCTTTGTCCTATATTTAGCTCACAAATTTCTTTAATTTTTACTACGGGTTTTACATTTTTGTAATTTAAACCATGTCCTGCGGCTACTTTTAAGCCAAGTTCTACGCCCTTTTTAGCACAGAGTTTTAAATTTTGTAATTCTTTTTCAAATTGAGCTTGTAGGGTTTTTTTATCTTGATTGAGTTCTTTTAAGGCAAAAGCAGTATGAGAGATATTGCTAAAAAGTGCGTTGTGTAAATTCGCATAATGTCCTGTATGAAGCTCTATGAATTGGGCTTTTAAAATTTTTGATTTTTCTATATCTTCTAAACTAGGATTGATAAAAAGTGAAACTTCAATGTTTGCATTTTGAAGTTTTTCTATGCTTTGTTTTAATTTAGCATGATTTAAACAAAGTCCCCCTTCTGTAGTAAGCTCTTCTCTTTTTTCAGGCACTAAAGTAACGCGGTGGGGTTTGAGTTTAAGAGCTAAATTTAAAATTTCATCATTTAAAGCACATTCTAAATTGATAGGGCTTTTACAAAATTTTATAATATTTTCCAAGTCAAAATCCTGAGCATGACGGCGATCTTCTCTTACATGCAAAGTGATTTGATCTCCGTGTTTAGCTGCTATAAAAGCAGCCTCTAAAAGATCAGGATCATTTACCATTCTAGCTTGTCTTAACACTGCGATATGATCGATATTTACACCTAAAAGCATATTTTTCCTTTAGAACTTTTTTGCTATTATACTATAAAATCAAACAAGGAAAGTCATGTTAGGTATAGATCTTGGTTCGAATACTTTAAGAGCAGTACAAATGGATGAAAAATTAAATAAATTAAAAGAATATGAATTTGTTATTGGGGCAGCGAAAAATCTAAATCAAAGTGGAGAAATTTCTAAAGAAGCCATACAAAGATTAAAAAATGCTTTGAGTATTTTAGCTAAAGAGCAAGATTTAAGCAAAGCAAGAGCTGTAGCGACTGCAGCTTTTAGAAAGGCAAGTAATACAAATGAAATTTTTGCCCATTTAAAAGAAGAATTTGGGATTGATTTTAAGCTTATAGATGCCAAAAGTGAAGCTAAGATCAGTGTTTTGGGTATGCAATCAGGTTTAAGAAGGCTTAAAATTTGGGGAGAGTTTGCGTATTGTGATTTAGGAGGGGCTTCTTGTGAGCTTTCTTTTAGAAAAAGTTTTAAAAGTTTTGATTTTGGTATTATTGGTTTTTATGAAAAAAATTGCCATTCTTATTATAAATCTTGTATTTCTTATAAAAAATTGATAAAAAAATATCCTAAATTTATCATCAATATTAAAGATAAAAAACTTAAAATTCATTTTTTAATTGTAAATCCCTATTTAAAGCATTTAGCTTTTATGGCTTTTGATGAGGTGGCTATGATTAAAAAGGAACTTCGTTCTTTAGGGGCTAAAACGGTGGTTTTAAATTCCGGAGTTCCTACTACACTTAGCGCATTAAAACAAAATATAAGCTATGAAAAGTATGAAGCAACTAGAGTAAATGGTAAAAAACTTTGCCATAAGGATTTTTTAAACTATGCTATTAAACTTTTTCATATGGAAGAAAAAAAGGCCATAAAAGAAGTAGGCACGATGAGAAAAAATTATTTGAGTGCAGGTTGTTTGCTGTTTTATGCTTTGTTTGATAAACATAAACTTCTAGTCATTGATGAGGGTTTAAGGGAGGGAGTTTGTTTAGCAAGTATGAAAAATATAAAATTTTAGTTTTTTTGAAATTCGAAAAAATGAAATTTTTCATCAAAATTAAAAAATAAAATTTTAACTTGAGATAAAAAACTTTCGTAAGTTTTAATGTTTTTATTTTTTGTGTATTCTAATAAATCTTCAAAACCAAAATCCATGAAAGCAAGACTTTGTTTTTTAAAAGCTAAAGGTTTGAAATCATATTCTTTGATGAGTTTTTGAAGATGAGTAAAATTAACATTATAGGTTAGATCGCTTTTGCCGAAAAAATCTTTTAAAGATACTTCAAAAGGGCTAAAAACTTCGTGCTTTTGATAGATTCTTAAGCTAAAATTTTGTGGATTCAAAGTTCCATAGTCAAATCCCGCAAATATAAATCTCTCGCAAGCTTGATCTAAATCTTTAAAAAAATTTTCAAGCTCTAAACTGAGTTCGCCTTTTGTAAGATTTAAAGCTTTGCATTTTGTGATCAAATTTTCATCCATATTTTTAAAAATAAGTTTAAAATTTTCTACAAATGCCAGTTTATCATGATCTATAAGTTCACAAGTAAAACTATCAAAAAGTTCATTGCAAAAGAAAAAAGCGTTCTTAAAATGGCATTCTTTAAGACTATTTTTGTGAGTAAATTCCACTCCTTCTAAGGTCTTTTTCTGTAAATTTTTTAATTTTTCATGCGGTTCTATGATGAAAAAAGAAATTTGAGAAAAAATTTCAGGTCTTAATTCAAGCAAAGCGGCTAAAAAATCACGACTTAAATATCCTTCATTAGCACCTATTTCTACAAGTTCTAAAGGGGGTTGTAAAATTTTTTTATCTATTAAATTTAAAAAATGCTTGGCTAAAAGTGTGCCAAAAAGATTTCCTACGCTCACAGCAGTAAAAAAATCTCCGTTTTTTCCTATACTTACAGCATTTTTATAATAGCTTTCATGTAGCCAAGCGTGGAAAAAGTCACTAAATTTCATTGAAAAATAGCATTAAATTTGGATGCAAAATCCAAAGGATCAACTTGTTTGCCTCCAGCTAAAATTCCAAAATGCAAATGCGGCCCACTTACCCTACCACTAGCCCCGCTAAGTCCTATAAGTTCGCCTTTTTTTATCTTTTGTCCTACTTTAACATCGATTTTAGAAAGATGATAGTATTGTGAATAAATTCCAAAACCATGATCAATCACTACCGAATTTCCTGCGAAATAACGATCTTTTGCAATTTTTACTATGCCTGAGTTGGCTGCATAAATAGGCGTTCCTGTGGCGGCTCTAAAATCCGTTCCGCTATGATAACTTGCTACTTTTTCATTAAAAGTTCTTGCTTTGCCAAAATCACTTGTGATAAAAGAATTTAAAGGTATATTAAAAGTACTGTTAAATAAAGCTTTTGGAGTATAAGAACTATAAATCGCATTGGCTTCTTTTAGTTCTTTAGCGATGCGTTCTTGTACGGTTTTTGGCGGAAAAATCTTTTTGTTTTCAACTTGCAATTTTTCACTTTTATAATTACCTTCTAAAGTTTTTATGAAAATTTCTTCTTTTCTATCTTTATAAAATGCTATAAGTTTTGTATTTTGCGGGGGATTTTTGTAAGGTAAGGAAAAAATAGCTAGAATTTTTTCTTGATTTTTAGGATGTGTAAAGGTGGGAATATTTTTATCATTATTTTTCAAAGATAAAAAATCTTTCTTATCTAGTTCCAAAAATAAAGCTTGACCTTTGATGAGTTCTAAATTTTGAGCTCCAAAAAGCCAAAGAGTAAAGCTTAAAAAAAGCCATAAGGCTTTCATAGGCTTAACTCTTTAAGATCGGCGATTTTTAAAAACTCCGCATAAATTTCATAAACCAAAGCTTGGCGATTATTTTTAAGTTTTTTATCTTCAGCATTAATCATCACTTGATTAAAAAACTCATCAATAAAAGGCTTGAGCGCAAAAAGATTTTCAAGTTTTTCCTGTAAAGAGTCGGCTTTAGTTTTTTCTTGAAAAGCTTTGTAAAGTTTGCTTTCTGCTTCTTGAACAAAAAGACTTTCATCAACTTTATGAGAATTTTTAGTGGCGATATTGGCTAGTCTTTTAAAGGTTGCAAAATTTTCATTAAAATTGTCTTTTTTGCTAAGTTTTATAAGAGCATTTACGCTTTGATTGATATGGATAAGATCTGTATTTTGTGAGCTTAAAACTGCTTTTACAAAAGAAGCATTGACTGTATAAAAAGTATAAAGTCTTTCAAAAATAAAATCTTTTAAAATTTGCATATCAAAGCTTTTGTAATGACTTGAAAGTTTTTCTAATAAAATTTGGATATCAAATTCTTTATTTAAATTTAGAGCGATTTTAATGATCCCATTGGCAGCTCTTCTTAAGGCATAAGGATCCTTTGTTCCACTTGGAATTTTTCCTATGCTAAAAAGTCCTATAAGGGCATCAAGCTTGTTTGCAAGGGCTACTATGCTTGAAAATTCTGTACTTGGAAGTGGAGCTTGTTCGGAATTAGGAAGATATTGTTCTTTGATAGCTAAGCAAATTTCATAATCTAAGCCCATTTTTTGCGCATAATAACTTCCCATAATGCCTTGCAAATCAGTAAATTCATAAACCATTTGTGTGGCTAAGTCAGCTTTAGCATATTTTAGTGCTGTGCTGATATTTTCGATTTTATCATTATGAAGCATTTGACATAAAATTTCAGCAATTTTAATCTCTCTTAAACTTTTATCCTGCATTGTGCCTAAACCTTCAAGATAGGTCATTTTGGCAAGTTTTTCAGGTTTTAAGCCATTTTGTAAATCATTTTGATAAAAAAACATTGCATCACTAAGTCTTGCACGCAAAACTCTTTCATTTCCATGTATGATTTTTGAATAATCCTTACATACTGCATTACTTACTACTATAAAATGATTGCTTAAGCCTTTGTCATTAAAAACTGCAAAATAGCGTTGATTTTCTCTCATTGAAGTGATTATTACTTCGCTAGGAATTTCTAAAAATTCTTCTTCAAAACTTCCTAAAAGTGCATTAGGGTATTCTGTGATAGCAACTACTTCAGCTAAAAGTTCTTCATCCTCTCCAATTTGTATATTTTTTTGACTTTCTATGAGTTTAAATTGCTCAAGTATTTTTTCTTTTCTTTTGATTGGATCAAGGATGATATAGTTTTTTTCTAGTAGTTCAAAATATTCTTTTGCATTGTTAAAATCTTGCAAATCATAACTTACGCTTCTGTGAATGAAAGTTTTTTTAGCACTTTTTACCCCATAACTTTGAAAATTAACAAGTTCATCATTTAAAATGCAAGCTATAGAACGGATCGCACGAATGAATTCAAAAGAATTTGCACCCCAGCGCATACTTTTGCCAAAACTAAGACTTTTTAGAAATTTTTCTACCATTTCTCCTAAAATTTTTTGACTTTGCAAACCTTTAATAGCTTTTTGATGGTATAAAACTTCTTTGCCTTTGATTTCTTTAAAAGCGAGTTCATTTTCACTGATCCCTGCTTTTTGCAGGAAGCTTTGTCCTGCAGGAGTTAAAACTCCATCTTTATAGGCGACATTTTTAGGTGCTCCTATAAATTCAGCAAAGCTATCTTCTTGTTTGTCTGCAAAATTTTCATGAAAAAAAACTAAACGACGCGGAGTATAATAAAATTTAAAATCACTTACCATGCGGTATTCTTCTAAAACATTTTTCCATTTTTTTTCTATATTAGCTAATTCTTTTAGCAAAGGAATAGCAGGTAATTCTTCTGTGCCAATTTCTATTAATAATTCACTCATAATTTACTCTTTTTAAAATTTGTTTCTAATTTTAACTAAAATTTCATTAAAAAACTTATAAATACTTTTCTAAAAAGCCTTTAAGTTCACTAGCGTTGCTAAATTCATTTTCTTTTAAATCTTTTTGATACCATTTGGCATGAAAATAAGGCAAATTAGCATTTTTAGCACATTCTTTATCTTTTTGACTATCCCCTATAAAAACGCTTGTTTTATATGGTGCCTCACTTTTTAAAAGCTCTAGCATCATAGGATGAGGTTTGGGTTCTATGCCTAAACTTACGCCTAAAATTTTATCAAAATAAGGAATGATTTGATGTTTTTTAAGTATGTTTGAAAGTGAGCTTTGCGGGGCGTTAGTGGCAATAGCTAAAAAACAATTTTTGCTTTTTAAAAATTCTAAAAGTTCCTTCACTCCTTCAAAAAGCACCACGCTTTGTTCATAGTGTTTGACAAAATATTTTTCATAGCCTTCTTTAAAACTAGAATGATGGAAATTTTCTATATTATAAAGTTCTTTTGCCCAGTCAATATTGGGAGTATTGATGGTTTGCATAATGATTTCTCTTGAAAGTGGGGCTAGGTTTAAATCCTGCCTTATTTCATTGACTGCATAAGAAATGGCATTTGCACTATCGATTAAAGTTCCATCCATATCAAAAAATACATTAATCATTCATAATCCTTTAAATAATTTTTATGTTTTTCTTTTTTCTCACCTTGTTTTTTTTGCTTATCTAAAGCATTGGCAAGATTTAAAAGCTCGCTTTTTTCTTTGGAAAAATCTAAACAAGCATTGACAAAAAATTCAAGATTTTTTGCATAGGTTGAGTTAAGATTTACCGCGGGATTTTTTTTAAAAAATTTAGCATTTTTTAACATTCTTTCTTCAAATTTAGTTTTATCAAAATCTTCTTTTTTAAGCGCAGATATGGCGCCATTGAAAAATTTTTCAAGATTTCTTAGGTATTTTACGCGTAAGGCTTTTTCTTCATTTTTTGTCAAAATTCTTCCTTAGGTATTTTTATGAATGCGGCATTCTAGTGCTTCTTGAACTAAATTTCTAGCGATTACTTTTTCAGAGCGAATGATGCGTATATTTTCATCTATGCTAGAAAAAAGCATCTTTTTCAAAGTTCCATTTACATGAATGATAGTGTCTATAGGTTTTGGATAATTAGCTAGCACTTGACATAAAATTTCAAGTTTAGCTTCATTTGTAACTGTGATAATAGCTACGGCACATTCTTCTATATTGGCAATTTTTAAGGTTTCTTCTTGAGCAGCATTGGCAAAAACGACATTTTCACCCCGACTAACTCCAAGTTCTACTAAATTTAAATCACTTTCTAAAACAAGATAAGGTACACCTGTGTTTTTGATTTTTTGTACGACTTCTTGTCCTAAGCGTCCGTAGCCAAAAACAACAAGATGATTTTTAAGCTTGATATTGCTGTCAATATTTTGCACAGCGTTGGTATTAAGTGCTATATCTTCTACAACATTGGTAATTTTTCTTATATTGTTTAAAATAAAAGGCGTGATAATCATGGTTAAGATAGAAACAACAATTAAAATTTGTGAAGTTTTGATATCAAGCATATTTTTTGCTTGTAAAAGAGAAAAAATTGCTAGGGCGAATTCGCCAATTTGTGCTATGGCAAAAGCTGTTTTAAGCGCTACTCTTTTTTTAGTGTAAAGAAATAAAAAGCCAAAAACTATGCCAAATTTTAAAGCCATTACAAGAAGGGTTAAAACTATGATTAAAAACCAATTTTGCGCCACTACATCAAGTTGAATTTGCATGCCTACAGTTATGAAAAAAAGCCCTAAAAGCAAATCTCTAAATGGGATTAAGTCCGCTTCTATTTTGTGTTTATATTTTGTTTCTGCTATCAAAGCACCTGCTATAAAAGCACCCAAAGAATAAGAAAATCCAAAATAATTTGCTAAAAAACTTGCTCCAATAACCATAAATAAAACAGTACTAATAAAAATTTCCTGAGAAGAGGTGTGGATAATGAGTCTAAAAATTCTATCCACTAGATATTTACCTATGAAAAATAATAAAGTGATTAAAATAAGTGCTGAAATTAAAGTGGTAAAAAGGAGTTTTTCTATGTTTTGATTGTTGGATGAAAAAATATCTACAAGTAAAAGCAAAGGAATAACGGCTATATCTTGAAAAAGCAAAATTCCCAATGCTTTTCTGCCATATTGCTCATTTATATCGCCATTATCATTTAAAATTTTAAGCACCACTGCGGTTGAAGAAAGCGCTAGTGCAAAGCCTACTATGGTAGCGCTTTTATCTCCAAGTCCTAAAATTCCTATAGCAAGTAGCATAAAAACAAAGCCACAAGTAAGCATCTGCAAAGAGCCGTTTAAAAAAACTTCTTGTTTCATTGCCATTAAATGCTTAAAAGAAAATTCAAGCCCTATGGTAAACATTAAAAACACTATACCAAATTCGGCTATATGGGTGATTTCGCCTTTGCCACTTAAATGATAAATTTCAGAAATGATTTCTCCAGCAGCTATATATCCAATGATAGTTGGAATTTCAAATTTTTTAAATATGACATTTAAAACTATAGCTATAGCAACGGTGATTAAAAAAATTTCTAAAAAATTATCCATTATTTTTTATTTTTTCTCATAAAAAATCAAATCAAAGCTATTTTTATGCTTAACAACGGCTTTGCTAGCCGCTTCTTTATCTTGTTGTTTGCTTAATTCTAAGCGTAGTTCATCAATTAAATTTTCAAATTCGTGAAGTTGGTTTTTCAATTTTAAGATAACATCTACTCCAGCAAGATTGATTCCCATGTCTCTTGTTAAACGCAATATAAGTTTAATGCGGTCAATATCCCTTTGAGAATAAAGTCTTATTTTGCCATCGGTTCTACTTGGCTCTATCAATCCTTCTCTTTCGTATTGCCTTAAGGTTTGTGGATGTATGCTTAAAACTTTAGCCACAACACTGATTAAATATACAGGTTCATCATAATGGTGTTCCATATTTTATTCCTTTCTTTAAGGTAATTTTTCTTTTAAGAGTTCTATAAATTTTTCATCAAGGGTATCTAAATTTGGCAAAACAACATTTAAAATCAAATACATATCCCCATAAATATCACTTTTTCTATTTTGCACCCCATAACCTTTTAAACGAATTTTTTGGTTATTTTTTGAATTAGGCGTTATGTTAATTGTCGCTTCTTCCTTGCCTTCTTTGAGTGTTTTTATATTTATTTTTCCACCAAAAAGTGCAGTTTTTAAAGAAATATCAACCTTTTGATATAAATCATCATCTTCTCTTGTGTAAATAGGACTTTCTTCTATTTTTACAATAATGATTAAATCGCCTCTAGCTCCATTTCTGCTTTGTTTTCCTTTAGAGCGAATTCTTAGTTTCTCGCCTTCTTTTATACCGTGTGGAATTTTAAATTTAATGGTTTCGCCTTGAAAATTAAAACTATGTTCCCCGCCTTTAACAGCTTTTTCGAAAGGAATGTGAAGCTCTAGATTGCTGTCTAAATTTTCTTCTTCAAAACCTCCAAATCCTCCAAAACCACTGCTAAAGCCTTTTGAAGAAAAGCCGTTAAACCCCCCTCTTGAGCGTCCACCAAAGCCTCCTCCAAAGAGATCTTTTAAAATATCGTCTAAATTTACCCCACCAGCATTTCTTGAAAAATCATGAAAACTTTGTCCACCAAACATAGAATCGCCGTATTGGTCATACTGAGCTCGTTTTTTTTCGTCACTTAAAATTTCATAAGCAGCATTAATTTCTTTAAATTTTTCTTCCGCGCCTTTTTCTTTGTTGATATCAGGATGATATTTTCTAGCTAGGCGACGGTAAGCTTTTTTTATTTCATCTGCACTAGCGTTTTTACTAACTCCAAGAGTTTCGTATAAACTATTCATGTTATATTTCCTTAAAAATTTTACTTGATTATATAAAGGATTAAATTATAACATAAACTTTAGCCTAAGTCAATCAAGTTTTATAAATTTTTATCACTCAAGGTTTTATTTACAATTTTGTAAATTTTCGGTTTTATACTATGAAGACAGTAAAATATTTTACGAGATAATTTATCTTTAAGAACAAAAAGGAAATGAAATGAAAAAGATTTTTTTATCATTAAGTTTAGCAAGTGCTTTATTTGCTGTAAGTATTAATTTTAACGAATCGACTACAACGGCTAATCGTGTGAATCCTGCTGCTGGAAATGCAGTGCTTTCTTATCATGATTCTATTAAAGATGCAAAAAAATCAGTGGTTAATATTTCCACCTCAAAAACTATTACAAGAGCGAATCGTCCAAGTCCTCTGGATGATTTTTTTAATGATCCTTATTTTAAACAATTTTTTGATTTTGATTTTCCTCAAAGAAAAGGAAAAAATGATAAAGAAGTGGTGAGTTCTTTGGGATCAGGGGTGATTATTTCAAAAGATGGTTATATAGTAACAAATAATCACGTTGTAGATGATGCTGATACGATTACAGTGAATTTACCAGGAAGCGATACAGAATATAAAGCAAAACTTATAGGTAAAGATTCAAAAACAGATTTGGCTGTTATAAAAATAGAGGCTAATAATCTTTCAGCTATTACTTTTACAAATTCTGATGATTTAATGGAAGGAGATGTTGTTTTTGCACTTGGAAATCCTTTTGGAGTCGGTTTTAGTGTTACAAGTGGAATAATATCTGCTTTAAACAAAGACAATATAGGTTTAAATCAATATGAAAATTTTATACAAACAGATGCTTCTATCAATCCAGGAAATTCAGGTGGAGCTTTGGTGGATAGTCGTGGATATTTAGTAGGTATTAATTCAGCTATTCTTTCTCGTGGCGGTGGAAATAACGGCATAGGTTTTGCTATACCTTCAAATATGGTTAAAGATATAGCTAAAAAACTTATTGAAAAAGGCAAGATCGATAGAGGATTTTTAGGTGTGACTATTTCAGCTTTGCAAGGTGATACTAAAAAAGCTTACAAAAATCAAGAAGGAGCTTTAATCACTGATGTTCAAAAAGGTTCAAGTGCTGATGAAGCAGGGCTTAAGCGTGGAGATTTAGTTACTAAAGTTAATGATAAGATTATAAAAAGTCCTATTGATCTTAAAAATTATATAGGAACTTTAGAGATTGGTCAAAAAATTTCATTAAGTTACGAAAGAGATGGAGAAAATAAGCAAGCAAGTTTTACTCTTAAAGGTGAAAAAGAAAATCCTAAAGGCGTACAAAGTGATCTGATTGATGGTTTGAGTTTGAGAAATTTAGATCCAAGACTTAAGAATCGTTTGCAAATTCCAAAAGATGTTAATGGTGTTTTGGTTGATAGTGTTAAAGAAAAGAGCAAAGGAAAAAATTCTGGTTTCCAAGAGGGTGATATTATCATAGGTGTTGGACAAAGTGAAATTAAAAATTTAAAAGATTTAGAACAAGCTTTAAAACAAGTTAATAAAAAAGAATTTACCAAAGTTTGGGTATATCGCAATGGTTTTGCGACTTTGCTTGTGCTTAAATAAAAATAACGGAAGGATTTTCCTTTCGTTATAAATTTTAGTTTAAAATTAAAATTAAGTTTAAAATAAAGGAAAACTATGACAAATATTCTTATGATAGAAGACGATTTAGAATTAGCAGAAATTACAGCTGAATATTTGGAAAAATTTGATATGAAAGTTGATATAGCTCATGAGCCTTATATAGGCCTTTCTAAGCTCGCATTAAAAGAGTATCAGCTTATCATTTTAGACCTTTCTTTGCCAGGACTTGATGGGCTTGAAGTGTGTGAAGAGATTCGTAAAAAGTATGATACGCCTATTATTATTTCAAGTGCAAGACATGATATTACAGATAAGGTTAATGCTTTAGAACTTGGAGCAGATGATTACCTACCAAAACCTTATAATCCAAAAGAATTACAAGCACGTATTAAAAGTCATTTAAGACGTATTTCAAATACAAAAAGTGCCATAGCAAAAAGTGTAAAAGATCTTGTTTATGATCAATATAAGCATATTATTACCATGAAAGGACAAGAGCTTACTTTAACTAATGCTGAATTTGATATTTTAAGCTATTTGATTAAAAAAGAGGGTGGAGTGGTAAGTCGTGAAGAGCTTGTTTATAATTGTTCTTCTATTAGTGAGGATTCTAGCAATAAAAGTATAGACGTTATTATCAGTAGAATTCGTCAAAAGATGGGAGATGATCCAAAAACTCCAAAATATATTCACTCTATACGTGGAATAGGTTATAAGCTTACTCAATGAATAAATCTTCGATTTTTTATACTATAACTTTTATTTTTATTTTTGCTGGGGTTAGTGTTATACTTGGCTTTTTGTGGCTTATAGAATACGATCAGCAAAATTATACTAGAGAATTAAATACAAAATATTCTTTGATAGCTAATGCAAGGCTCTTAAATTTTGCAGGAGTTATCAGTGAAAAAGAATTTGAAGAGCAGACAAAAAATTATAATAAAATGGATGAGATAACAGAAGCAAAGCAGATCCGTAAAATTCTTTTTAGAGGTGATGTTTTAGCTAGGGTTGAGGTTAATAATGGCTTAATCGAGATTATTTCTTATAATAGACAGGTGTATTTAAATATTATTTATGATGGAAAGGTTTATCTTTATAAGGATCAAGATTATCAAACCTATAGGTATTTTATTATCAAAGCCATAGCTGTAGCTGTGATTTGTATTCTTGTATTGCTTTATATTTATATATTTAAAAAATTAAAACCACTTAAAAGACTTAAAAAACAAATTGATAAATTTGCCCAAGGAAAGCTTAATGATATAGAAGATGTAAGCACTGGGGTGGATGAAATTTCACAAGTAAGTGAAGCTTTTTATCAAGCCATTGTTCAAATTCGAAAGCTAAACCAATCTCGTCAGTTTTTTTTAAGAAATATTATGCATGAACTCAAAACTCCTATTACTAAGGGGCTTTTAACTTTAGAAATGATAGAAGATAATAAATATAAAGAGCGCTTAAATGGGGTTTTTACTAGACTTGAAATTTTAATTAATGAATTTGCTGCTATTGAGCAAATTACTTCAGGGGCTGCTTTTATAAATAGAAAAAAATACAATATTTTAGATGTTTTAGATGAAGCCAAAGAAATTGCAATGCGAGATGATAGCAATATACGTATTTTTATGGAAGAAAGTTTTTTTGTAAATGTGGATTTTAAACTTTTTACTACGGCGATTAAAAATATGATAGATAATGGTATTAAACATTCTGAAGATGGGTTTGTGCAAATTGATATTATAGATGATTATATTTGTTTCAAAAATCGTGGTCCTGAGCTTAACAATACTTTAGAATACTATACTCAAGCTTTTACTCAAGGATCAAAACAAAAATCAAGTTTTGGATTAGGGCTTTATATTGTAAATACTATTTTAGAAACACATGGAATGAAGCTTGATTATTTATATGAAGATGGGGTAAATTTGTTTTATTTTAGAAATTTAAAAAGTGTTATTGTTAAGGAGTAAATTAATTTTTTTACATAAAAAATGCATTTTTGTGTAAAAACCCTTGACAAAGTTTTTTAATTTCACTATAATCACATTTTACTTTTAAATGTTCCGGATTAGCTCAGCGGTAGAGTAGTCGGCTGTTAACCGATTGGTCGTAGGTTCGAATCCTACATCCGGAGCCACTTTTTTAACTCCATTTTTAATATTCATAAATGTATTTTAATATAAAAATTAATAAGTCTTTATCACAAAAAAAATTGTGATAAAGTTTTTTATTTTGTTTGTTTAAGATTTTTGACAATTTTATCTATTTTTTTACTTGCCTTTTGATAATCCCCATCTTTAAGTTCTTCTAAAGCTTCAATAGCAAAATCAAAATCACCAAGTTCGTTATCGTTAGAATCTTCTTGGAGATTTTTGACAATTTTATCTATTTTTTTACTTGCCTTTTGATAATCCCCATCTTTAAGTTCTTCTAGGGCATTAACAGCAAAAGAAAAATCTTCAACTTCATTAAGATAAGCTTCTATGGCTTCTTTTACTATGGCTGATTTTGGTTTAGAAAGATTTTTACTTAAATTATCCAAACGCTCCTTAAGCTCTAAAGGCATTCTAAAAGAATAAGTTTTTACATTGCGTTTCATTTTATCCTCCTTAAGAATGTTTTTTGTAAAATTTTATAGCTTGTTTACAAGTTTTACAAGTAAATTTATGACCTTGTAATTCTATTTTTTGATGAATGCTATAAGGAACATCGTGAATTTTACCAGGACAATTACAGGTATAAAGATAAAATTGTGGATGCTCATTATCTTCATCTTCTGCTGCTTCAAAGCTAACATCGCCACCATCATCTGTAGACAAAGAAGAACTTCTCCATTTTTCAACTTTCATGTCTTCATATAGTATGTGTTCTAAAAGCCACTTTTTAGCCACTATATAAAGTTTTTCTTTAAGATCATTGGTTGATTTGATATCTTTGATTAAGTTAATCATGGTTTGGATGATTTCTTTATGTATTTTTCGATGTTCTTCTAAATTTGGATAGCCTATTAGCTGCATGTATTTTTCTTCATCATTAAAGTGATCTTTCATATAATTAAAAAATTCAGCCAAAAGTTCTTTGACTTCATTTTTACTTACAGATCTATCTGATACAACTTCAACTTTTGCAGCAAGTTCAAAAAGCTTTTTATGTTGCTCATCAATTTTAGCATTGTGCACACTATAGCTGTTATCCCATTTTGGAAGCATTTTAACTCCTTAAGGAAAAATTTATTTGTATAAAAGGATTATAGATAAAAATAAATTAAATAAAAATGAAATTTTATTAAATAATTGATAAGAAATTTGATACAATGATATATATTTAAGAGATTTGAACTTAGAAAGATTTAAATTATGGCTGCTAAAATTTTACTTTTAGAAGATGATTTGAGCTTGAGTGAGATCATTGAAGAGTTTTTAAACGATGAAGGATATGAAGTATTTTTATGCGATAATGCACAAGAAGCTTTAGATATGGCTTATGAAAGATATTTTGATCTTTGGATTTTAGATGTAAAAGTTCCTTTAGGAGATGGATTTTCATTGCTTAAAGAATTAAGAAAAAGCGGAAAGCAAACCCCAGCAATTTTCATGACTTCTTTAAACACAACAAACGATTTAAAACAAGGCTTTGATGCAGGTTGTGATGATTATATAAAAAAACCTTTTGAACTTGCCGAGTTATCTATCAGGGTTAAAGCTTTGCTTAAAAGAGCTTTTTCACATAAAAATGAAGATTTTGAAGATTTAGGAGATGGATTTAGATTTGAATTTACTACACAAATTCTTTACCATAATAATAAAGCCTTGACTTTACCGAGTAAAGAAATTAAGCTTTTGTCTTTATTACTTAAAAATAAAAACAACTTTTTAAGCACAGAGAGAATTTTTGAAGAACTCTGGGATTATGATGAGGAGCCTAGTGAGTTAAGTTTAAGGGCTTATGTGAAAAATTTACGTAAAATTTTAGGAAAAGAAAAAATTATAAATCAAAGAGGCAGGGGATATTGCTATGGCTAAAAAAGTCATTAGGCAAATTTTATTAATCTACTTAACAACTACAGGTATTTTTTTAACTATTTTTTTTGCATTATGGTATCAAAAATTATATGAAGAATTAGTTGTTTTAAAGGGTGCCACTTTGAGAGAAAATCATAGAAATATTGTTATAAGTATCTTAAATTCTCGCTTTACTCCTATAGATATAAGTGCAAAAAATATTGCTCAAAGCACAGCACTAAAATTTGCTATATTTGATGCTAAAAAGATTGTTTTTAGTAATATAGATTTTGATTTAAGAAAGGCAAAGATAGAGCTTAAAGGTAGAGGTATTTGTGATAATAAGGTTTTTTTCCTTGCTCCTATGAGTGCAGATCATTATTTTTTAAGACATGCTAGCAATGAAGAAGTAAATACTAACGATGGTTTGCAAATTTTAATACAGGGTGAAGATGTTGGCAAAGATCTTTTTTGGATTAGAACGAAAGTTTTTGGTTTTGCTATTATGGCTTTTTGCATATTGGGCTTAATATCTTATATTTTAGTAAAAATTGCTCTAAAGCCTTTAGAGGATAAAATCAGCACACTAAATCGTTTCATTAAAGATTCAACCCATGAACTCAATACCCCATTAAGTGTTATTTTGATGAGTATAGAACAACTTGAGCATCAAAATTTAGGAGATAATGCTAAATTTACAAGGATTAAGCTTGCTGCAAAAAGTTTGTCTCAAGTGTATTCTGATCTTGTTTTTTATAATTTCCCTAATACCTTAGAAACAGAAAAACAAAAATTTGATTTAAGAATACTACTTGAAGAAAGATTGGAATATTTTAAAGTATTTTTTGAGCAAAAAAAAATTACACTAAAGCTTGATTTAAATCAAGCAAATATTTTTGCTCCTAAAAGTCAAATTTCTAAATTGATTGATAATCTTATAAGCAATGCTATTAAATACAATAAAAAAGGTGGAGTAATTTCTATAATTTTAAAAGCCAATTTTTTAAGTATTGCGGATACAGGTTGTGGAATTTCAAAGTCAAATTTAAATCATATTTTTGATAGGTATACAAGATTTAATACCGATCAAGGAGGATTTGGTATAGGGCTTTCTTTGGTAAAAAAAGTTTGTGATGATAATGATATTAAGATTATTTGCGAATCTGTAGAAAATCAAGG
Organism: Campylobacter sp. CH186; assembly: GCF_004378925.1. NCBI lineage: Bacteria > Pseudomonadati > Campylobacterota > Epsilonproteobacteria > Campylobacterales > Campylobacteraceae > Campylobacter > Campylobacter sp. CH186. Next base: position 320,449 of record NZ_RYYB01000001.1, read on the forward strand.
GAGTGTTTTTAAATTAAATTGGTAATCAGCAAGGAAAATCCTTGCTGATAAGAGGTTAGAGCAGATATTACATCATTCCGCCCATGCCACCCATTCCTCCCATACCGCTCATATCTGGCATAGCAGGTTTATCTTCTTTAATTTCACTAATTGTTGCTTCTGTGGTTAAAAGCATACTAGCTACAGAAACTGCATTGAGTAAAGCTACTCTTTCTACTTTAACAGGATCGATAATTCCACTTTCAAGCATATTAACATATTCACCTTTTGCAGCATCAAAGCCTGTATTTTCATCTTTAGCATTTTCTACGCTATTTACAACCACACCTGCATCAAAGCCTGCATTTTCAGCAATTTGTCTTAAAGGTGCTCTTAAAGCTCTTTCAACGATAGCTGCACCGATTGCTTCATCACCTTGTAGATCAAGTTTGATTTTAGCTTTTGCTTTGATAAGCGCTGCACCACCACCAATTACTATACCTTCTTCAACTGCTGCTTTAGTAGCACTTAAAGCATCATCAACGCGATCTTTTTTCTCTTTCATTTCAGTTTCAGTTGCTGCACCTACTTTAATAACTGCAACACCGCCACTTAATTTTGCAAGTCTTTCTTGTAATTTTTCTCTATCATAATCTGAAGTTGTTTCAGCAATTTGTGCTTTGATTTGATTTACCCTTGCATCAATATTTGCTTTTTCACCTGCGCCATTTACTATGGTTGTATTGTCTTTATCGATGATTACGCTAGAAGCTTGTCCAAGATCTTGTATGGTCGCACTTTCAAGAGTTCTTCCAAGTTCTTCAGAAATCACTTCTCCGCCTGTTAAAATCGCTATATCTTCAAGCATAGCTTTTCTTCTATCGCCAAAACCTGGAGCTTTTACGGCTGAAATATTAAGAACACCGCGAAGTTTATTTACAACCAAAGTTGCAAGTGCTTCACCTTCAATATCTTCAGCGATAATTAAAAGTGGTTTGCCTGTTTTTTGAATTTGTTCTAAAACCGGTAATAAATCTTTTAAATTTGCAATTTTTTTATCAAAAAGCAAGATATAAGGGCTTGAAAGCTCTACTGTCATTTTTTCTGCATTAGTGATAAAATAAGGGCTTAAATAACCTCTATCAAATTGCATACCTTCAACTACATTTAATTCATCATTGATTGATTTTGCCTCTTCAACAGTGATAACACCATCTTTGCCCACTTTTTCCATAGCATCAGCGATTAAATTTCCGATTTTTTCATCAGAATTGGCTGAGATTGTAGCAACTTGTGCAATTTCTTTTTTATCTTTTACTTCGCGAGAAAGTTTTTTAAGTTCGCCTACTATAGCTTCGCAAGCTTTATCCATGCCACGTTTTACTTCAATAGGATTTGCACCTGCTGTGATATTTCTTAAACCTTCTTTAAAAATCGCATGAGCTAAAACCGTTGCAGTAGTTGTTCCATCGCCTGCTTGATCAGCTGTTTTGCTTGCTACTTCTCTTACAAGTGAAGCACCCATATTTTCAAGACTATCTTTAAGCTCTACTTCTTTAGCAACACTTACGCCATCTTTAGTAATGCTTGGAGCACCAAAGCTTTTTTGGATTAAAACATTGCGTCCTCTTGGCCCCATAGTTACTTTTACCGCGTCATTAAGTTTTTTAACGCCCTCATAAAGTTTATTTCTTGCTTCATCTGAAAAAATAATTTCTTTTGCCATTTTTTATCCTTTTTTATAAATTATTTTAAAATTCCTAAGATATCATCTAAGTTTAAAACTAAATATTCATTATTATCAAGTTTAATTTCTGTTCCACCGTATTTAGCAAACACGATTTTATCACCATTTGCAATATCAGTGATTTCTTTACTTACTGCTACTACTTCACCCATTAAAGGCTTTTCTTTAGCATTATCTGGTATAATTATGCCTGAGGCTGTTGTTTTAGTTTCTTCTACGCGTTTAACTAGAACACGCTTTCCTAAAGGTTGAAAATTCATTTTTGTCCATCCTTAAAAATATTGATTTTAGCACTCTTTTATTTAGAGTGATAATATCATACTATAAAAAATGAATTTTGTCAATACTTTAAATTAAAATATTTATAAAAGTTTAGTTTTATAGACTAAAGTTATTTTATAAAATAAACTAAAGGATAAAAATGAAAAAGATTTTTTATGGAGTTATAGCTTTTGTTGTTGTGCTTTTGATTGCTATTTATACCATACTTTTCACAAGTTTTGGTAATAATATAGTGGCAAATATAGTGCAAAAAAAGATCAAAGAAAGTGCGGGATTAGATGTAAATATCACGCATTTTAATTTACGTTTTTCAAGCCTTGAATTGCAAGCAAATATCGCAAATATGGCAGATTTTAATCTTCAGGGAGCTTTGAGTTCTTTTAAGCTTGGATTTGATCTTGACTATCTTATTTCTTTAAAGCAAAATTATGCTAAAAATTTAGGTTTAAATTTAAATCAAAACCTTTCTTTTGGCGGTAAAATTCAAGGTAAAGCAAGTGATTTTACTTTAGATGGAAAGGGTTATTTGTTAGGTTCAAATGTGCTTTTAAATGCAAGAATGTATAATTACAGCCCTATTGCTTTAAATTTAGATGCGCAAAATCTTAAGATAGAAGAAATACTTCATCTTTTATCTTACCCTAGTTATGCTAAAGGTTTTTTAAATGCTCAAGCAAAAATTTCAGCACAGAATTTAAAACCTGATGGAAATATCATCATAAAACTTGATACAAGTTATATAAACTATGAGGCGATAAAAAAAGATTTTTCTTTAGACTTGCCTTTAAATTCTAATCCTAAAGCAGAAATTTTGGCCAATGTTAAAGAAGATAAGATTTATGCTGTAAGTAAAATTTACAATGATTATCTTAACTTGCAAACCCAAAAAACTCTTTATGATATTAGCAAGAATGCTTTAAGTACTGATTTTAATTTAAGTATTCCTTCTCTTGTAAAGCTTGAAAAACTTACAAAAACTAGACTAAATGGTAGTTTGGGTGTGATAGGTCAAACAAGTGTTGTAAATAATGCCTTATCAAGTTTAAATGCTCAAGTTATCGGACTTGGTGGAGAGGTAAAGGCAAGTTTGAAAAATAATAAAATTTTTACAGATATTAATGAAGTAAGTTTGGAAAAATTATTAGCTCTTGCAGGATATGGAGCTTTGGTTTCTGGAAATTTAAATGCTAAACTTCTAAATGCAGATTTGGATTTTTCTAATTTTGATCTTGAAGCAAAAATAAACAATGCAAAGATTAACACCAATGAGCTTAAAAAAATAGCTAAAATAGAGCTTCCAAATACAATTTTTAGTTTTGATGCTAAAGCAAATGCAAAAAATAGCAATATTGCTTACAATGCTTTGCTTGCTTCAAATTTGCTTAATATCAAAAAACTTCAAGGAACTTATAATTTAAAAAATAGTGAGTTAAATACAGATTTAAATGCTTTTATTGATGACTTATCTCAGTTTAGTGCTATAGCAGGACAAAAATTACAAGGTAAGGCAGATCTTACTGCAAAAGCTCATATTATAGGCACTCAAATACAAAATTTAAATGCAAATGCAAATTTGGCAGATGGTGTAATCAAGGCTGATTCAAATGGCAAAAAACTTGATTTAAACATTGATAAACTTGATTTATCTAAACTTTTTGTTATAGCAGGTATGCCAAATTATGCCAGTGGGATTGTTAATGCAAAAATTAATTTAGATAATATCGATTTTAATAACCTTAATGGTAAAGCAAATTTAGAAGCTAAAGGTATTTTAAATGCTACAACTTTAAGTAAAATTTTAAATAAAAATTTTCCAAACAATACAAGTTATGATTTAAATACCAAAATTAATTTTAAAAACAATATCGCTCAATTTGATTCTGTTTTAAATTCATCTTTAGCTGATCTTACAAAACTACAAGGAAGTTTTGATATAAGCAAAATGCTTTTAAATTCGGATTTTAATCTAAAGATAAATGATTTTTCAAAACTAGGCTTTTTGTTGGATAGAAAACTTAAAGGTAAGGCAGAATTTAATGGAAAGGTAGGTTTTGATAAGAATTTAAATTTTGTTGTAAATAGTCCAAATTTATTTGAAGGGAGGCTTCAAAGCACACTTAAAGATAACCTTTTGCTTGCTGATTTAAATGGAGTGGATTTAAGTAGTCTAGCTCAAGGTTTAGATTTTATGGATGTTTATCAAGGTAAGGCAGATGTGAAGGCAAATTACAATCTTTTAAGCGAAGAAGGAGAGGTTAATTTGGATATGAAAGAGGGTAAATTAAAACCAAATCTTATTACCAATGCTTTAAAAATTTTAACACTAAAAGATATTACCAATGATGTTTATCGCACTGCTAATGCTAAAGCTTTGATTAAAAAAGAAAATATCAAACTTGATCTTAATATGCAAGCAGATCGTTCTTATATTTTAGTACAATCAGGAGCTTTAAATTCTAAAAGCGGAGCTTTAAATTTGCCTTTTGATATTAAACTCGATAGAGCCAATTTTAAAGGAAGTATTACAGGAACTACGGAAAATCCTAAAGTGAATTTAAATGCAGGAAGTGTGTTAAATTCTATTAAAAATGTAGTAGGTGGCGGTGTGAGTGATGGTGCTAAAAGTACGGGCGATAAAGTTGATAAAGCGGTGAATAAATTATTAAATAAGATTTTTTAAGGTAAAAAATGTTCAATGGACTCATAAGAGAAATTGCTAAAGTTCAATCTTATCAAAACAATACTTTAAGCTTAAAAGCAAAATATCGCCCAAATCTTGGCGATAGCATAGCCGTAAATGGAGCTTGTTTAAGTGTAACAAAACTTTATGAGGGAGGTTTTGAAGTGGAACTTTCTCGTGAAAGTCGCACTCATGTAGCTATAGAAAATTTAAAAGATAAAGTTCATATAGAACCTGCTTTAAGATATGGCGATAGAATTGATGGACATCTTATGCAAGGACATATTGATTTTATCGGCATACTTGAAAAGATTCAAAAAGATGAAAATGGAGTGGATTTTCATATATCTTTACCTAAAGAAGCTATGAAATTTATGGTAGAAAAAGGAAGTATAGCTGTTGATGGAGTAAGCCTTACTATCAATGAAATTTTAAAAAATGGTATTAGGCTTACTATTATTCCTATTACTTTTAAAGAAACGCTTTTTAAAGACTATCAAGTAGGTAGAAAAATCAACATAGAAAGCGATTTACTTGCTCGTTATATTTATGCGCAATTACAAGGTAAAAACAAAGGATTATCATGGGAAGAAGTGGAAAGAATTTCTTATCTTTATTAGAAAATAATAAAGTCGGTATTTTTTGTGCTTTTGATAAGGATTATAATGTTTTTAGGGCTAAAATTCATAATGAGAATTTATTTTCTCATTTAGGTTTTAAAGATATTGAAAAATGTGTTTTTATGGATCAAATTCACTCTCATAAAGTTATTATTTATGATGAAAATTTAAAAAATCTCAGTTGTGATGGACTTATAAGTAAAGAAAAAAATACTGCTCTTTGTGTTTTAAGCGCGGATTGTTTGCCTTTGATCTTATATCATGAAAGTGGCATTATAGCAGCTTTACATTCAGGTAGAAAAGGAAGCTTTGAAAATATCCTAAAAGAATGCGTTGATCAAATTGCTATGCAAAATTCACATTTAGATAAGAATAAATTTCATCTTTTTATCCTGCCTGGAATTTGTGCTAAAAATTATGAAATAGATGGAGAAATTTTAGAATTTGCTAAAAAAGAATTTAAAGAATTTGTTCAAGATGATAAACTTGATTTAAAAGCTTTAGTAAAATTTCAAGCGCAAAATTTAGGCATTGAAAATATTAAAGATTGTGGAATTTGTAGTTTTGATGATGAGAGTTTTTTTTCTTATCGTCGTGATAAAACGCCTAAGCGTTTTGTGAGTGTGGTTTATTTAAAGGATTAAAATGTATGAAAGAAAAGATTTAAGAGTGTTAAAAATCATTCAAAAAGCTAGAGAATTTGGCGATGGAGATTTGTTGAATGAAGCTTTGGTAAAACAATTGATTGATGCAGATTTTTGTGAAATTAATGAAAAAGAAAAAGAAGAGCTTACAACTCTTCTAAATTCTTTAATCAATGCAAAAGATAAAGCGTTGTTGAGTAATTAAAATTCTATATAGTTTTCAAAATCTTCTTCTTTTGGAGGATTAGGTTGATTCGAGGCTAGGGCTTCTTTAACAACCTGCTCGTATCCAGCTATGATATGTTTAAAATTCTCTTTTGCTTTTCCACTAAGTTCTGATTTGGCGATTTTTACAACAGATGCAGGATTTATAGCTTTATTATTTAAATATACTCCAAAATGCAAATGAGGACCTGTGCTCATACCTGTTGAACCAACATATGCAATTACTTGTCCTTGATTTACCTTTTGTCCGTTTTTAATTTTTGCAAAACGACTAAGATGAGCATATAAAGTCATATAACCTGAGTCATGCTTGATTTGAATTACATTTCCATAGCCACCTTTTGTGCCTATAAAGGTTACTACTCCTTTGCCAGCACTTTTTACAGGAGTTCCAGTAGGTGCAGCATAGTCTATACCAAGATGGGCGCGATAGCGTTTTAATATAGGATGATATCTTGCTGTTGTAAAAGGAGAGGAAATTCTAGTGTAGTTCACAGGTTTTGTAAGTAAAAAAGATTCTAATTCTTTGCCATCGCGATCATAGAATATATCATTATAAGAAAAGACTTCTCTAGCGCTTTTATTGATTTCTACCATTGCCATTTTTATATTTATATCGCCCCAAAGTTTACCCATGCGTCTTTTTTGTTCATAATATAGGGTTACTTCATCACCTTTTTGGATATTGCGAAAATTTATACTTCCTCGAAAAGCACGAACCATAGCACGAGCTAAAGTACTGCTACCACTTTCTTCATAGACATCTTGATAAGCAGAGCTTTTAATGGTTAAATGTAAAATTCTATCTTCTTTTTGATAAGATACAGGAGTAAAAGCAAGAGTGTATTGTCCATCTTTATCTTTATAGATATGAATTTGTAAATCATCGCTAATTGGAATTAAAACTTGTTCTATGTTGTTGTTTTCATCTTTTAAAACTTGATATTTTATTTTATAAGCTATATCAGAAGCAAGTTCTTGATCTTCTCTATCAAGTCCATAATAAAGCGACATAGGTATGGAATTTCTTTGTAAGAATTTAAGCAAGGTATCTCCATTATCCCAAGTTAACTCTTCAACACTTAAAGCTGCAAAACTTTGAACAACAAAAATAAATAAAAGCAATAATTTTTTCATGAGATAACCTTAATTTTTAAAAGAATTTTGAAATTTGAAAGCTATATTTTACTTTATTTTTCTTACAATTGCTTAACAAAAAAGGATTATAATTCTATAAATTTTTATTTAAGGAGCAAATTTGTTTAAAACTATAGTGTGTTTTTTAGCTTTAAACCTTAGCCTCTTTGCGGTTGGATTTGATTTAAAACCTATAAAAAGTGAACTTGTAAAAGTTGATGATATTTATGGTTATATTAAAGATAGTGATGATATAAAACTTTATTCAAGTGGCGTAGTAGTACAACATTTTAGCAATTCGCAAAGTATCATCGCTAGAGCAAGTGTTATAGATAAAAAAAATGGTTTGGCAAAATTAGAATTTAGCGTTTTTTCAGCTCTTAAGCAAGATGCTTTGCCTTTACCAAATGTTTTACCTAAAGTAGGTGATGAGGTTGTTTTAAATTTTCTTTATGATAGAGGATTGGTAATTGCTCCTGATGAACAAACTTATAATGAACTTGTTAGAGAATTTCCGCAGATATATTTTACCCATATTGACATTTTTGGAGCACAATTAATTAGAACGGCCACTCTTTCTCCTAAGCGTTCAGATTTTAGGCAATTTTGTGATGATAATGCGGTTGGTATTTTGGTTGTAGCTTTGGAAAATCAAGCAGAAGTTGTGGATTGTCAAGATTTTAATAAGCTTTATGAAGTGCCTATAAGCAAGCCAACTAGCGTTCAGGTTCCTTTTTATTCTCGTATAGGTGGATATAAAAGTAATTTTTTTGATTTTAACTCTCAAGAAATAGGAAATTATTATAGATATTATGATGCTTTGATTAATCTTCCTAAGGTGCAATAAACATGAAAAAAGAATTTGAACAATATTTTAAACGATTTTTAGGAGAAGAAAACGCTTATTTTGATGAAATTCACAAAAGAGCTTATAGCTATGATGCGACAAAAAAACATTATTTACCCGATGGGGTTCTTTTTCCAAGAAATGAAGAAGATATTGCTCAAATTTTAAAATTTTGCAATGAAAATAATATCATAGTCATACCACGAGGCTCAGGATCTGGTTTTACAGGAGGAGCTTTAGCTGTTAATGGCGGTGTGGTGCTTGCTTTTGAAAAGCATATGAATAAAATTTTAGAAATTGATCTTGAAAATTTAGTGGCTGTTGTGCAACCTGGGGTTATTAATATACATTTACAAAAAGAAGTAGCCAAATACGGGCTGTTTTATCCACCTGACCCTGCTAGCATGGAGTATTCTAGCTTAGGGGGTAATGTAAGCGAAAATGCTGGGGGAATGAGAGCTGCAAAATATGGCATTACAAAAGATTATGTGATGGCTTTAAGGGCTGTTTTGCCCAGCGGAGAAATCATTCGTGCAGGAAAACGCACTATTAAAGATGTAGCAGGTTATAATTTGGCAGGAATTTTAATCGCTAGTGAAGGTTCTTTAGCAGTTTTAAGTGAGCTTACTTTAAAATTAATACCTTTACCTAAATTCAAAAAAACTGCTTTTGCTATTTTTCCAAGTGTAAAAAGTGCTATGAATGCGGTTTATAAAAGCCTTGCTAGCGGTGTAAGTCCTGTATCTATGGAATTTTTAGACAATCTTAGCATTAGAGCGGTTGAGAGCAAATTTAATAAAGGTTTGCCTATAGAAGCTGGAGCTATTTTGATTGCTGATGTGGATGGTAATGTTAAAGAGGCTATTGATGAGGATTTGAGAAATTTAGAACATTATTTTTTAGAAGCTGGAGCTAGTGAATTTAAAATAGCAAAAGACGAACAAGAAGCCGCAGATATTTGGTTTGCTAGAAGAAATTGTTCTCAAAGCATTGCCATGTATGGAACTTTAAAACTTAATGAAGATATTACAGTTCCGCGTTCTAAACTACCTGCCTTGCTTGAAGGTATAGATGAAATTTCTAAAAAATATGGTTTTAAAATCCCTTGTTTTGGGCATACAGGGGATGGAAATGTGCATACTAATGTTATGGTTCCTGATAAAAATGATAAAGAGCAGGTGAAAAAAGGCTATGAAGCTGTGGAAGAAATTTTTAAATTAACAGTGAAACTTGGAGGAACTTTAAGCGGAGAGCATGGCATAGGACTTTCTAAAGCACCTTTTATGAATTTAGCTTTTTCTGAAGCCGAAATGAATTTAATGAGAAATATTAAAAAAGCTTTTGATCCAAATAATATACTAAATCCTTTTAAAATGGGACTTTAGAAGGTGAAAAATTTTTTTACTATTTTGCTAAATTTGCGTGATAAGGAAATTTTAAATTATGCAGCAGCACTTAGTTTTTATACTGTATTATCTTTAATACCTATTTTATTTGTATGTTTTTCTGTTTTTACGCAAATTTCCAGTTTTAAAGCTTATTATGAAAAAGCAAAGCAAATAATTTTTGCTTTTTTAATACCAACGCAACAAGATGTTGTTGCTACTTACATCGATACTTTTTTAAAAAATAGTGTAAATTTGGGTATTGTAGGTCTTATTGCTATGGCATTTACTTCTTTAGCTTTTTTTTCAGGCTATGATTTTGTAATCAATCGTATTACTAAAAATGAACCTAAAGGACTTTGGCAAAGCATTAGTTCTTATTGGACTCTTTTAACTCTTGTTCCTTTGGGGCTTGGGCTTAGTTTTTATATTTCAGGTTTTATCCAACAAACTTTAGATGATTATAAAATAGGGTTTAATTTTTTTGAAATTTTACCCTTTGTAATTATTTGGGGTTTATTTTTTATATCTTATTCAAGTTCTGTTCATAAGGGAACTCTTAAAAGTTTAGCTTTAGTATCTTTTGGAGCGGGTGCTATTTGGTATATAGGAAAAAATTTATTTGTATATTATGTGGTATATAATAAAACATACGCTAGTGTTTATGGATCTTTTTCTACTATTTTATTCTTTTTTATTTGGATTTATATTTCTTGGATTATTTATCTTTTTGGGCTTAAACTCTATTATTTTCTAAATCACAATCATAATGAAGGGAATAAAATTCGCAAAAATACAAAGAAAAGCTAGATATTTAAATCGCACAGAGATTAAAGAAGCAATAAGATAACTTATAAAAATCCAAAATGGGATATAGATATTAGTTCCATAAATTTTAAATTTAAAAAATTCATCTAAGATAAAATTGAGCAAATCTCCATAGTTTATAAGATGCAAAAATAATACTAAAGGATAAAATATTACAAAAATTCCACTCAAAATAATACCTAAAATTTGTTGGTAGCTTATAAGTGGAAAAAAATAAAGCACAGGTAAAACCATGGCAAAAAAAGTCCAAATATTAAGCAAAATAATATTTATAAGATTATTAAATTTATTTGCAAAATGATGCATATATAAAAAAATATAAAAAACACCTAAAATAGAAAATAAAAATCCAATACTAAATAAAAGTCTAGGGTAAAGAGAAATGCACAATAAAATAATACAAAAAAGCGTAAAGAAATTAATAATTTTTATATTTTTACACAATAGATAAAAAACCCAAAAAGCCATAATCAAGGAGCGCACAAAAGAAGGGACAAATCCTATTAAACAAGCATAAGCTAAAAGTAGTGTAAAAATTAAAATACTTAAATCTAAACGTAAATTTCTATAAGGAAAATATCTTTTTTGGAAAAAACTATAAATTGGAGCTAAAATAAAGAAAATTAAACTAAAAAGCAAGCCTATGTGATAACCGCTAATTGCTATAAGGTGTGCTATGCCGTAGTAATTTACATCGTTTCTAAGCTCTAAAGATATGGGCAGTGCAAAAAATAAAGCACCATAAAATTCTTTAATTTTTTCATTTGTATGTTGATTTAAGAAGTAAGATATAATGGGATTGTATTCTTTTTCTTTTAATTTTTCAAAATCGTAAGAAGGTGCATAAAAACTTTTGCTCAGATAGTCTTTAAAGTTAATATTATGGGTGATAATTCTAAGGCTTAAAAGTTGATTCTTGCTTAAATTTAAATCCTTAAAACTTGTGGTATAAAAAGTGAAGTTTTCAGTTTGTAATTTTAAAACCCAGTATTTTTTATTTTTTTTATTATATTTTATATATTGGTGCGTTAATAGAGCGTTATTTATAAAGTAATGTTTTTGGTTTTTAAAGTTTAAAAAATTATTATATTCTAAAAGGATATTAAAAATAAAAATAATAACAACAGATAAAAATAAATAATGAAATTCTTTAAAAGAGTAAAAAAAAGAATTCCATAGAGACATTATTTTTTGGAAAATTTACTTAAATAGAGCCAAATTATTCCAGCTAAAAATAATAAAAATAAAGGAGCAGTATAAGGATATAAACTTAGTTTATCAAAAATTGCTTCAATAACATACCCAAAAGTATAAGCAGCAAAACCTAGAACAATAGCCCATGCCAAACTAGCTAGAGTATTGATAATAAAAAATTTAATAAAATTATATTTTGCCATGCCTGCAGCTATAGGAATGAAAGTTTTTAAACCATAAATAAATTTTTGAGTTATAAGTAAAATAATTCCGTGTTGTTTTGTTTTCATCATAGCAAGAGCTAGTTTGCGTCGGTGTTTTTTAAAATAAGGCATAATATCTTTTTTGTAATATTTTCCAAGTATAAAAAGCAAAGTTGAACCTATGGTATTAGCAATAAAAGCAAGAGCAATGCAAAAACTAAGATCCATTTTTCCTTGAGAACTTAAAACTCCTGCGGCTAAAATTCCAACCATTCCGCCCCCTAAAGAGTAAAAGAATAAAACAATATAACCATATTTTATTAAAGTATCAATCATATCTTGCATAATAAACCTTATTTAGCGTATTCTACAGCTCTAAGTTCACGTATGACATTGACTTTAATTTCACCAGGATATTGCATTTTTTCTTGAATTTCAGCTGCTATTTCCTTAGCCAAAAGTACACTTTCATCATCATTAACAAGCTGAGCATTGGCTATGACGCGAATTTCTCTTCCGGCATTGATTGCATAGGCATTTTTAATTCCTTCTTTACTTTTAGCGATATCTTCTAGCTCACTGACTCTTTTTAAGAAAGCTTCTAATACTTCTCTTCTAGCTCCAGGTCGTGCGGCACTTAAAGTATCTGCTGCACAAACAGCTGCTGATTCTATGCTTGTAGCTTCTTCGTGTCCATGATGTGCGTAAATAGCATTGATTACTACAGGATGCTCTTTATAGCGTTTGCAAAGTTCTGCACCTAAATCCACATGAGATCCTTCAAAATCATGGGTTAATGCTTTTCCTATATCATGTAAAATTCCCGCACGACGTGCTAAATTCTCATCCCCGCCACACTCAGCAGCAATGATTCCTGCAAGGTGAGCCACTTCCAAAGAATGTGCTAAAGCGTTTTGTCCATAGCTTGCTCGGTATTTGAGTTTTCCTATGAGTTTTACAATTTCAGGGTGTATTTTATTTAAACCTAGATCCATAACTATGGTTTCGCCTTCTTCTAGAATAGCACTATCAAATTCTTTACACACTTTTTCGTGAATTTCTTCTATGCGCGCGGGTTGAATTCTACCATCTTCAACTAAAAGTTCTATAACTTTTGTAGCAATAGCACGGCGATAAAGATTAAAACAACTTACTATAATAGCACCTGGTGTATCATCGATGATAATATCAACACCTAAAACCATTTCTAAGGTTTTAACATTGCGCCCTTCTTTACCAATGATGCGTCCTTTAAGTTCATCGTTTTTAATGTTAATAACATTGATAAGTCTTTCAGCTGCAAATTCACCTGCAAAACGAGAAGTAGCTTGAGCAATGATGAAATTAGCTTTTCTTTTGGCTTCATTTTTTGCTTCTTCTTCATATTTTCTTACTATATGTGCAATTTGCTCGCGAGAATTTTCTTCTACTTTTTTAAGAATGATTTCTTTGGCTTCATTTTGTGTAAGTCCTGTAGAATGTTCTAAAATTTTTAAAACATCATCAAGTTTTTCTTGATATTTATTTTTTAATTTATCAACATCAGATTGTAAGTCTTGAATGTGTTTTTGTGACTTGCAAAGGTATTCTTTATCTTCTTTTAGTTTTTCTTCTTCTTGCTGAAGTTTTTGTTCTTTTTTAGAAAGATCATCAAATTTTTGATTAAAATCTTTTTGAATTTTGTGAGTTTTTTCTTCGTATTTTTTTTTAACTTCTAATTCTGCATTAAGAATTGAATTTTTTGCATCTTTTAAAATAAGCTCCGCTTCGTATTCTATAGCTTTGGCTTTGGCTTTAGCTTGTTCTACGAAAATTTCATATTTGGCATCATTGATTTTTTTTGCAACTAAATATCCTATACCGAGTCCGACTATAGCGGCTATAAGTGCGATAAGTGATTCTATCATTTTTTCTTTCTTTCTTGTAATATTTTTTATAAGGGTTTATGTATAATTTTCCTGAAATATCATGCTTTTGTGTTAGATTATTTTGACTTAAAGCATCTATACTTTGGACAAATATTATATGAGGTTTGTAATTTAAATTTTCAAAAAATCTATCATAAAAACCTTGCCCATGTCCTATTCTTTTTAAATTTTTATCGACGCCAATTACAGGCACAATAGCTAAATCAATTTTTGCTTTAAAAAAAGAATCTATAGGCTCTAAAACCCCAAACCTTTTTTTAATAAAAGGCAATCTTAATTTTACAATTTTTAAACTTTTATCTTGCATAAATGGAACAAAAAGTTTGTAATTTTTATTAAGAATATGGCGAAATTTTATTAAGTTTGGTTCATAATGCAAAGGAATAAAAATTAAAATATTTTTAGCTTTAAATAGTTTTATTATTTTAAGACATTCTTTGAATATTTTATAATCTTGTTTGAAATTTAGTTTTGAATGTTTGAAAAGGCGTATTTTTTGCAATGCCCTAAAATCTGTTTTTTCCATATAATATGCCTTTAAAAAAATATTATCTTATGTATGTTATAATTTTAGCATTTTTATAAAGAAGAATAAAGGATTGATAAATAATGAAGATTAAAAAAATACTTTTACTAGTGGCAATATCTTATTTGTTTGTTGCTTGTAGCGATGATAAAGAAAAGCAGCAAAATGATGTAAATTTAAGTACCGAGGCAAGTATCAATCAAAGTGATGATATGAATTTTAAACTTAATTTGATTGATGGAGGATTAATTTCAATTAAAAAAGAAAATGCCGTTTTAAATTTCAATGATGAAGATAAGGCAACTTTGTTTGTATTTTTTACTACTTGGTGTACCCCTTGCATTGCTGAAATCCCTCATCTTAATAAATTACAAGAAAAGTATAATAATGATTTTAACATAGTTGGAGTTTTATTAGAAGATAAATCTAATGATGAGATTCAAAAATTTATAGAACAGCATAAAATATCTTATAAAGTCGCTAATGGTGAAAATAACTATCTTTTAGCTAAAGCTTTAGGCGGGGTAAATGGAATTCCTACTATGTTTCTTTACAACAAGCATTCTAAATTGATTAATCAGTATTTAGGGCTTATTCCTGAAGAAATGCTAGAAATCGATATACAAAAGGCTATACTTTAATGTTTGATTTTTTTAAAAAAGGACTTGCAAAAACTCTTGAAAATATTGTTGGAGTTAAAGGAGAGAATAAAAAGATAACCAAAGATTTGCTTGAAGAAATTTTGCTTGAAGCAGATGTAAGTTATGAAATAGTTGAAGAGATAATTTATTATTTACCACCTCAAAATGAAGTAAAAAAAGAAGATTTAAAGCATGTTATGGGTTCTTATTTTCTTTATGAAAAAAAAGAAACCAATCAAGAAAAACCTTTTGTAGAGCTTATTTTAGGAGTAAATGGAGCAGGAAAAACAACAAGTATTGCCAAGCTTGCTTATTTATATAAAAACCAAAATCAAAAAGTGATTTTAGGGGCGTGTGATACTTTTAGAGCAGGTGCGATTGAGCAATTAAAACTTTGGGCGCAAAAAGTGGATGTAGATATAGTTTTAACTGCACAAGGGCATGATCCTTCAGCGGTTGCTTTTGATACCATTTCTAAAGCAAAAGCAAAGGATTTTGATAGAGTAATTATCGATACAGCAGGCCGTTTGCAAAATCAAAAAAATTTAGCTCATGAGCTTGAAAAAATTGTAAGAATTTCAAACAAAGCTTTAGAAGGCGCACCCCATAGAAAAATTTTAGTTTTAGATGGAACACAGGGAAATGCTGGAATTTTACAAGCTAAAGCTTTTAATGAGCTTGTAAAACTTGATGGTGTGATTATCACAAAGCTTGATGGGACAGCTAAAGGGGGTGCACTTTTTAGTATAGCAAGAGAGCTTGAGCTTCCTATTTTTTATGTAGGCGTGGGTGAGCAAATGACGGATTTGCAAGAATTTAATGCAAATGCTTACTTAGATACTTTATTAGATCCTATTTTTGAATAATGGCAAAAAATAAAGCACTTTTTGAATGTCAAGCTTGTGGAAATCAACAAAGCAAATGGCTTGGAAAATGTCCTGATTGTGGAGCTTGGGATAGTTTTATAGAATTAAAAGCTGAGCAAATTAAAGTTTTAAAAGAGCTTGCGCAAGTTAGTATGAAAACAAGTGAGGCTGTTTGTATTGAAGATGTGGAGTTAGAACATTTTACAAGATACAGCACAGATGATAATGAGCTTGATTTGGTTTTAGGCGGAGGGCTTGTTGAAGGTTCTTTAGTGCTTATAGGCGGAAGTCCAGGTGTGGGAAAATCTACGCTTTTGTTAAAAATTGCTTCAAATTTAGCTAAACAGGGTAAAAAAGTGCTTTATGTCAGTGGCGAAGAAAGTAAAGCCCAGATTAAATTAAGAGCTGATCGTCTTGAGGCTAATACTCCGAATTTATTTTTACTTACTGAACTTTGCCTTGAAAATATTTTAGAAGAATTGCACAAAAAAGATTATAGCATTCTTATCGTTGATTCTATACAAACTCTATATTCAAATAAAATCACTTCAGCAGCAGGAAGCATCACTCAGGTGCGTGAGATTACTTTTGAACTTATGCGTGTTAGCAAGGCTTATAATATCAGTACTTTTATCATAGGGCATATTACTAAAGAAGGTGCTATAGCAGGGCCTAGGGTTCTTGAGCATATGGTAGATGTGGTGCTTTATTTTGAAGGAGATGCCACTAAAGAAATCAGACTTTTAAGAGGCTTTAAAAATCGTTTTGGTGGAACGAATGAAGTAGGTATTTTTGAGATGACTGCTAAGGGTTTGATTAGCGCAAAAGATTTAGCAAATCGTTTTTTTACTCGTGGAAAGGCTATTTCAGGAAGTGCTTTAGGTGTTGTGATGGAAGGATCTCGTGCCTTGGTTTTAGAAGTTCAAGCTTTAGTGTGTGAAAGTTCTTATCCAAAACGCAGCGCTACAGGATATGAAAAAAATCGCTTAGATATGCTTTTGGCTTTGCTTGAAAGAAAACTTGAAATTCCTTTAGGGCATTATGATGTATTTGTAAATATTAGCGGCGGAGTAAAAGTAAGTGAAACTGCTGCGGATTTGGCTGTGGTTGCAGCTATTATTTCAAGTTTTAAAAATCGCCCTTTGAGCAAAGATAGTATTTTTATAGGAGAGCTTAGTTTAAATGGAGAAATTAGAGAGGTTTTTAGCCTTGATACGCGTTTAAAAGAAGCTAAAATGCAAAAATTTAAAAATGCTATTGTTCCTTCTAAGCCTTTGGAAGATATAGGACTTAAGTGTTTTGTTGCTAAAGAACTTTCACAAGTTTTAGAATGGATGTAAATTTTCATTAAAATATAAGTAAGATTTTGCTAGAATTCCGAGTTTAGAATAAAATTTTTGAGGAAACCATGAAAGATTTATTTTTATTTAGCTCTTTGCTTGATACAAGTCATACTTTTTCTTATTTTTTTCACATAGGTTTGGTAGCTTTAATTGCTGTTATAGTGGCTATGATGGCTACTCGTTCTATGCAACTTGTTCCACGCGGTATGCAAAATTTAGGTGAGGCTTTTTTAGAGGGAGTTTTATCTATGGGTAGAGATACCATGGGAAGTGAAAAAGGTGCAAGAAAATATCTTCCTTTGGTTGCAACTTTGGGGATTATAGTGTTTTTTAGTAATATTATAGGTATAATACCTGGTTTTCACGCTCCAACTGCAAGTTTAAATTTGACTTTGTCCTTGGCTATTATAGTTTTTGTATATTATCATTTTGAGGGTATTAGGGCACAAGGTTTTGTAAAGTATTTTGCTCATTTCATGGGACCTATTAAACTTTTAGCTCCTTTGATGTTTCCTATAGAGATAGTCTCTCATCTTTCTCGTGTGGTTTCTTTGTCCTTCCGTTTGTTTGGAAATATTAAAGGTGACGATTTGTTTTTGATGGTAATTTTAGCTTTAGTTCCTTATATAGCTCCACTTCCTGCTTATGTGCTTTTAACTTTTATGGCATTTTTACAAGCTTTTATTTTTATGATTTTAACTTATGTATATTTAGCGGGTGCAACTGTTGTTGAGGAAGGTCATTGATCTATATTTTAGAATTTTTCAAAGGTGCATCTTTAGCTTTAATGCTTTTTGGTGCACTTTTCTTCTTTTTTAAATATAATTCTTTTTTCTATCTTTGCTTGGGTATTATACCAGGTTTGCTTTTATCTTTAATTTTTGTTTTACTTATAGAAAACCATAAGCTAAAAAATGAAAATAAGTTAAGATAAAAGCAAAAAATAGTTTATTTTCTAAGCATGAAGCTCTTCTTTAAGCAAATGCTTTACAGCTTCATAAATTTTAATAGCTGCTTTGGGTTTATTCATAGTATAAAGATGAATTCCATCTACGCCACTTGTGATTAAATCGACAATTTGATCGCAAGCATACGCGATACCTGCATCTTCTAAAGCCAAAGTATTATTTTCATATTTTTCTAAAATTTTAACAAATTTAGGAGGGATTTTAGATCCGCAAAGTTGAGAAATTTTTAAAACCTGTCTTTTGTTAGTAATAGGCATAATACCTGCGTAAATAGGTATGTCAATACCTGCTAAAGCACAATTTTGTTTAAAAGTATAAAAATCTTCATTATCGTAAAAAAGTTGAGTAATGAGCTTGTCTGTTCCTGCATTTACCTTAGTTTTAAGATGGTGTATATCCTCGATGAAATTTTTAGATTCATTATGTTTTTCTGGATAGCATGCGGCATAAATTTCAAAATATTCTTGTTTTTTTATAAAAGAAATTAAATCACTAGCATAAGAAAAATCTTTGCTTTTTTCTAAATTCTCACATATATCGCCTCTTAGAGCAAGAATTTGATTAAGATTTTTTTCTTTGCATTTTTGAAGTATCTGAGTGATTTTTTCTTTACTGGAATGGATGCAAGGTAAATGTACTATGCTAGGAATTTGATATTCTTTCTGGATTAAGCTTGCAATTTCTAAAGTGTTTTGTGAGTTAATAGAGCCTCCAGCTCCAAAGGTTACGCTGATAAAATTAGGGCTTAATTGCCCTAAATCATCTAAGATAGCATGAAGATTTTTGATATTTTCATCCTTTCTTGGTGGAAAAACTTCAAAAGAAAAATTACACATAAAAACTCCTTATAATTGTTTTCGTATTTTTTGCGTAGCTGTAACTAAATTTTTAAGAGAGGCTATGACTTCTTCATATGCCCTTGTTTTAAGTCCGCAGTCTGGATTGATCCAAATTTGCTCCTTAGGTAATTTGTTTAAAATTTTTTCTATGGTTAAGCTTAGCTCTTCTATGCTTGGAACTCTAGGGCTATGTATATCATAAACTCCTGGTCCCACCTCAGTTTTAAAATGAATAGCTTTTAGAGTATCTAAAAGACTTAAGTTTGATCTTGAAGCTTCAAAAGAAATCACATCAGCATCCATAGCGTCAATTTCTTTTAAGATATCGCTAAATTCACTATAACACATATGAGTGTGAATTTGAGTTTTAGCTTTTACCCCACTATGCACAAGATTAAAAGCAGGAATAGCCCAATCTAAATACTCGCTATGCCAATCGCTTTTTCTTAAAGGCAGTTTTTCACGCAAAGCGGCTTCATCAATTTGTATGATTTTTATACCTGCATTTTCAAGATCTAACACTTCATCTCTTATAGCTAAGGCAATTTGCTCAGTACTTTCTTTTAGGCTGATGTCTTCTCTTGGAAAGGACCAATTAAGTATGGTTACAGGTCCAGTTAGCATACCTTTTACGATTTTTTGACTTAAACTTTGTGCAAATTTAGACCAAGCTAGGGTAATAGGCTTTGTGCGTGATACATCACCCCAAATCACAGGAGGTTTAACGCACCTTGTGCCATAGCTTTGCACCCAACCATTTTGAGTAAATAAAAAGCCCTTTAAATTCTCTCCAAAATACTCCACCATATCATTTCTTTCAAATTCTCCATGCACTAAAACATCAAGTCCTATTTCTTCTTGAATTTGTATGCATTCTTTGATTTTTTGTTGGTTAAATTCAGTGTAGTTTTGAGCTGAAATTTTTTCTTGCTTAAAGGCAAGGCGATTAGATCTTACATCGGCACTTTGAGGAAAGGAACCTATGGTTGTGGTTGGTAAAAGAGGGAGTTTTAAAAATTCTTTTTGGATTAAGGCGCGTTCTTTAAAACTAGGCGTTCTGGTAAAATCTTCTTTTTTTAAAGCCTTAAGCCTTGCTTTGACTTTTTCATCTAAACGCTCTGGGATATTTTTAAAAAGCTCTTGATTGGCTCTAAAGAGCGGATTTTCTTCGCTAGAATTTAGAATTTCTTTTAAATCTTTAAGTTCTTGAAGTTTTTCTTTAGCAAAGGCAAAAAGTTTAAGATAGCTTGAATCTAATTTGCTTTCAAATTCAGTGCTATAAGGCACATGTAAAAGCGAACAAGAGGTGTTTAAGATGATATTTTGTGTATATTTTTGAAGCTCTTTAACAAGCTTTAGGCTTTTAGCATAATCATTAGCATAGATATTTTTGCCGTTAATAAGACCTGCAAAAAGGATTTTATCTTTAGCAAAGCCGTATTTTTGAACTAAGGCTAAGCTTTGTTTACCTTCGATAAAATCAAGCCCTAAAGCATCAAATTTGCTTTCTAAAAGTTTAGGATAAATATCTCTTAAGTCTCCAAAATAGCTTTGAAGTAAAATTTTAAGATTTTTTTTGTGATTTAAAAGTTCTTGGTAAAATTCTTCGAACAAAGCGATATCTTCCTTGCTTAAATCATAAACCAAATAAGGCTCATCAAGTTCAAGCCATGTCACTTTAAGTTCATTTAGTTTATCAAAAAGCTCTATATAAGCGTTTAAAAGCTTTTCTTTGGCGAGTTTTTGAGTTTTTTCATCTTTAAAGGCAATGAGTTTAAAAAGTGTGAAAATGCCTATTAAAACAGGCTTGCTTTCTATGCCAAGCTCTTTAGCTTCGAGATATTCTTTAAAAATTTTATCCCCTGTTAAAGCTATAATATCAGCATTATCGCACTCAGGCACCAAATAATGATAATTTGTATTGAACCATTTTTTCATTGCTAAGGCTGTAACATCTCCATTTTCTCCTTGATAACCTCGACTTTGAGCAAAGTATTCATCTAAAGCATCTAAATTTAAATTTTTATACTTTATATGAACAATGTTAAAAAGCACAGCCGTATCTAAGACATTATCATAAAGTGAAAAATCATTACTAGGGATAAAATCAATGCCAGCTTTTTGAATTTCTTGCCAGTGTCTAATCCTTAAATCCTTAGCACTTTTTAAAAGCTCCTCTTTTGAACTTTGGTTTTTAAAGTATTTTTCAATAGCAAATTTTAATTCTCTATTTACACCTATTCTTGGGTAAGAAATGATTGAATTTTTCATATTTATTCTCCTTAAAATGTAGGGATTAAAGCGCCCTGATATTTTTCTTCTATAAATTTTTTAACTTCATCGCTTTGCAAGGCCTTTACTAGGGCTTTGATTTTAGGAAGGTTTTCATTACCTTCTTTAACAGCGATGATATTGCTATATTCACTATATTTACTTTCTGTATAAAGCCCATCTTTTACAGGGTTTAAACCTGCTAAAATAGCAAAATTGCTATTAATAAGAGAATAATCTACATCATCTAAACTCCTTGTAAGTTGAGCGTCTTTTAACTCTACGAATTTAAGCTTCTTAGGATTTTTAGTGATATCTAAAGGAGTGATGAGCTCATTATCTTTAACTTCTATAAGTCCTTTGCTTGCTACAATGCGTAAAGCACGGCTTTCATTTGTAGGATTATTGGGTATAGAAATGCTTTGTCCTTCCTTGGGGTTAAATTTTTTATGTTTTTTAGAATACACTGCCATAGGTTCTATATGGATACTGGCAACTTTTACAAGATGGGTGCCTTGTCTTTGATTGAATTCTTTTAAATAGGGTTCATGCTGAAAATAATTAGCATCTAACTCACCATTTTCAACCATTACATTAGGGATTACTCCATCATTGAATTTATAAATTTTTAAATCATAACCTTGTTTTTGAAGTGCTGATTTTATAAATCTTAAAATATCTGCATGAGGTGTTATAGAAGAGCCAACTTTAAGTTCTTCATTTGCCCATGCAAAACCGGTAAAAAGAGTAGCGACGCAAAAAGCTTTAGTAAATAAAGTCATTTTTTCTCCTTTACGCAAAACTAAATTTTTCTATCAAGTCACTATGATAAATGCTTGCTACATCAGGATGAGAGCGTATCATTCTTTTAAAATAATTACTTGCAACATTTCTTAAAAGTGGATTTTTAGGATCAGTATCCACACCTTTGCTTTCTTTAACAAGCTCTGGATTTAACTTAAAAATAGGTATATCCTTATCAAGTTGCACTCCAAGAAAATAAGCTATGCTAAAGCGTTCTTTTGGGCTTAAATTCACGCGGTGAATAGTAGCTTTTAAATAGCCATTGGTAGCTAGTTCTAAAAATTCTCCTATATTAACTACAACGCTATTTTCAAGTGGGGGTATACTAAGCCATTTACCATCTATAAAAGCTTCAAGTCCGCTTTGTTTTTCTTGAAAAACAAAAGTGATAAGCCCACCATCTTTATGTGAACCTACGCCTTGAGTGATATTTTTTGAGCTTTTTGGATAATGTATGATTTTACAATGTTCGTAAGAATTTTCTCCATAAAGTTTATCAAAAGCATTGCTAGGTAGATCAAGAGCTTGAGCGAAGGCTTTTAAAAGCTTTAAACAAGCTTTTTTGGTTTGTTTGTGCCAAGTTAAGAAAGTTTTTTTAAGTTCTGGAATTTCACTAGGCCAAAGATTAGGACCTTCTAGTCTTTGCCATAAGGGTGAGTTTAAATTCCAGTTTAAAGCATCTCTTTCTGTGCCTATATCCAGTTGTTCTCTATAATCCTTAGATCCTGCTGTGTATTCAAAACCTTCGCTAGTATAACCTCTAAATTGAGGAGAATGTACCATAGAAATAAGCTCTTTCGAACTTCTAGAAAGATTAAAAAATTCTTTGCCAAGTTTGAATAATTTCTCGTTTAAATTTTTATCTATACCAGTATTGATAAGATAAAAAAAACCTATTTTAGAAGCAATTTCTCTTAAATTTTTAAGAAAAGTGCTTTTATCTTTTTCATAAGCTTGTAAATCAAGTATAGGTAAATTCATTTTTGCTCCTTAAATTAAATTAAGGATAAGAAGATATTTTGAATTAAATTTTATTAGAGAAATTTTTGTAAGTTAAGATTTTAAATGAGTATTTTGAAAAAATAAACTTTTTTGACTTTCTTACACATTATATCTCCTTATCCACTTTTTGGACCTTTGGAAACATAATGTTAAGCCAAAGGACGCACTAGATACTACACATCTCGCACATCAGTTTCATTTTTTCTCCTTTTAAAATAATAAAATTTCAAAATCATATATAAAAATATATTAATTAAAGCTTAATCGTTTAAAAAATAAAGATTCTTTTTAAGCATTCTCGAGTTTTAATTCTTTGTTATTCATTATGCTAATACCTAGATTTAAAACTTTTTGGGCAATTTGTTTGGCTTCATCTAAAGAATGCATTGCGCAAGTTCCGCATTGATAGATATTAAGTTCAGGAATTTTGCTTTGATCGCTTACGCTTAAAACATCTTTCATAGCTTCTTCCCAAGCTTTTGCAATACTTTTCTCATCAGGTGTTCCAATTAAACTCATATAAAAACCCGTGCGACAACCCATAGGTGAAATATCAATAATTTCAACTGAATTTGAATTTAAATGATCTCTCATAAATCCTGCAAATAAATGTTCTAAGGTATGAGTGCCTTTTTCGCTCATAATGTCTTTATTTGGTATGCAAAAACGCAAATCAAATACACTAATATCATCACCCTTAGGTGTTTTCATAACTTTAGCTAAACGCACAGCAGGAGCTGGCATTTTAGTATGGTCAACTTTAAAGCTGTCTAATAATGGCATTTTAACTCCTTAAATATAAATTGCCTAAGGATTATAGCATTTAAAATTAATATTTAAAGCCTTTCTAAAAGAAAAAAAGATAAAATAAAACATTTAAAAATTCAAGGAAATTTTATGTTTGAAGTAGTTATAGGTCTTGAAGTTCATACTCAGTTAAATACAAAAACAAAAATCTTTTGCTCATGTGCAACTTCTTTTGGAGAAGCTCCAAATACTAATGTTTGTCCCACTTGTTTGGCCTTACCAGGAGCTTTGCCTGTTTTAAATGAAGAGGCTGTAAAAAAAGCTATAGCTTTTGGAAAAGCTGTCAATGCAACAATTAATAAAAAAAGTGTTTTTAATCGCAAGAATTATTTTTATCCAGATTTACCTAAGGCTTATCAAATTTCACAATTTGATATCCCCATAGTAGAAAAGGGTGAGCTTTTTATCAATGTAAAGGGTGAAAATAAACGCATAGGTATTACAAGAGCGCACTTGGAAGAAGATGCAGGTAAAAATATCCATGAAAGTAATTTTTCTAAAGTGGATTTAAATCGTGCAGGAACTCCTTTGCTTGAGATTGTCAGTGAACCTGAGCTTAGAAGTAGTGATGAGGCAGTAGCTTATCTTAAAAAACTTCATTCTATTATACGCTTTTTAGATATTTCAGATGCAAATATGCAAGAAGGAAGTTTTAGATGCGATGCAAATGTTAGCATAAGGCCTAAGGGCGATACAAAACTTTATACTAGAGTAGAGATTAAAAATCTTAATTCTTTTCGTTTTATCCAAAAAGCCATAGAATATGAGGTAAAAAGACAAAGTGAGGCTTGGGAAGATGGAACTTACGAACAAGAAGTAGTTCAAGAAACTAGACTTTTTGATACGACAAATTTAGTTACAAGAAGTATGCGTGGCAAAGAAGAAGCGGCAGAATATCGCTATTTTCCTGATCCTGATTTATTGCCTGTTTTGTTAAAAGATGAGTTTTTGGATATTAAAATTCCTGAACTTCCTGATGAGAAGAAAGCACGCTTTATAGACGAGCTTGGTATAAAAGAAAGTGATGCTGAGGTTTTAATCAGTTCTTTAGAAATGAGTCGTTTTTTTGAAAGTCTTATTTCTCAAAATTTAAATCCTAAGCTTTGCGTAAATTGGTTAAATACTGAACTTATAGGACTTTTAAAAGGAGAATTGACTATAGAAAATTCTCCCGTAGATGCTCAAAAGCTTGGAGTTTTAATTAAACGCATAGAAGATGGCACTATCAGTGCAAAAGCGGCTAAAGATGTTTTGGCTTTTGTATTTGAAAATACTAGTGTGGAAATTGATGATGCTATAGAAAAGCTAGGACTTAAGCAAGTAAGTGATGATTCAGCTATAGAAGCGGTGATTG
Source organism: Campylobacter sp. CH186 (assembly GCF_004378925.1). Taxonomy (NCBI): domain Bacteria; kingdom Pseudomonadati; phylum Campylobacterota; class Epsilonproteobacteria; order Campylobacterales; family Campylobacteraceae; genus Campylobacter; species Campylobacter sp. CH186. The sequence continues at coordinate 345,569 of NZ_RYYB01000001.1, forward strand.
AACAAATTTTAAATGCAAATACTGATAAGGTTGCAGAGTATAAAAGTGGTAAAGACAAGCTTTTTGGATTTTTTGTGGGTCAAACAATGAAAGAAGGCAAAGGAGCTTTTAATCCTACAAAAGTAAATGAAATTTTAAAAACAAAGCTTGGTTGATGCGTATAGCGGTTATTGGTGCGGGAAAATGGGGCAGTGCTTTACATCTAGCCTTAAAAGAAAATCACAATTGTTTTATCAGTTCTTTGCATCAGCGTGATTTAGAAGATTTTGTTGGTGTAAAAGAAGCTTTAGAGTGTGAATATCTTGTTTTTGCTTTAAGTTCTCAAGGAATGCGTGCTTGGCTTAAAGAAAATTTCATCAACAAGGGGCAAAAAATTTTAATTGCTTCAAAAGGCATAGAAAATCAAAGTTGTCAATTTTTAGATGAAATTTTTTTAGATTTTGTACCAAAAGAAAATTTTTGTGTTTTAAGCGGTCCTTCTTTTGCTGCTGAAGTGATGCAAAAACTTCCTACTGCTTTGATGATTAGCGGGATAAATCAAGAGCTTTGTAAAAAATTTGCAAGTTTTTTCCCTGATTTTATTAAAACTTATATTGATAATGATGTTCGTGGTGCTGAAATTTGTGGTGCTTATAAGAATGTTTTGGCGATTGCAAGTGGAATTAGTGATGGGTTAAAACTTGGTAATAATGCAAGAGCGGCACTGATTTCAAGAGGACTTATAGAAATGCATCGTTTTGGTAAATTTTTTGGTGCTAAAGAAGAAACTTTTTTAGGGTTAAGTGGAGCAGGGGATTTGTTTTTAACTGCAACGAGTGTTTTATCAAGAAATTATAGAGTGGGTTTAAAACTGGCGCAAAATCAAAAATTAGATAGTATTTTAGCCGAACTTAATGAAGTAGCAGAAGGTGTAAAAACTGCTTATGCTATAGAAAAATTAGCAAAAATGAAAGGAATTTATACACCTATTGTAAATGAAGTAGTGGCAATTTTTAAGGGTAAAAGTGTGCAAGAAGCAACGCAGAATTTATTAAAGCAAAATGATTAAGGAAAAATCATGATAATTAAAAATGCAAAAATTTATGGAGATTCTTTACAAGATATAGAGATTAAAGAAGGAAAAATTACCAATATTGGTTCTAATTTACAAGGTGAAGAAATTTTAGATGCTAAAGGTATGACTTTACTTCCATCTTTTGTGGATTTGTGTGTGAGTTTGAAAAATGATAAATTTTCTTTAGCTAATTTAGAACTTTTAGAAAATGAGTGTCTAAAAGGAGGAATTTCTAGTATAGTTTTGCGTGATTGTATGGATTTTGATGAAGAAAGTTTTGCTTTATTTTTACAAAATTTAGCCCAAAGAAAGATGCAAATTTTTTCAAGCGTACGGGTTAAGGATGCAAATGGCAAGCTTAAAAATTTAGCCACTCTTTTAAATAAAGGTGCTTGTGCTTTAGAGCTTGATAGTTCTTTAGATGCAAATACTTTAAAAGTAAGTTCACAATATGCTTTTATGAAAGACTCTCCAATTTTTGTGCGTTGTTATGATAAGGATTTTGATGATAATGGAGTGATGAATGATTGTGAAATGAGCTTTGAGTTAGGGCTTATAGGCATGAGTAAAATCGCTGAAACTAGCCAGATAGCTAAAATGAAAGAATTGGCTAAATTTTATAAAAATAAAGTTATTTTTGATCTTTTAAGTTTGAAAGATTCTTTAACATTATTAGATGAAAAGGATTTAAAACTTGTAAGCATTCATCATCTTATCAAAGATGATAGTGCTTGTGAAGATTTTAATACGGCTGCGAAACTTATGCCACCTTTAAGAAGCAAAGAAGATGTTTTGGCTTTAAGAGAGGCTTTAAAAGAAGGAAAGATTAGCTTTTTAACTTCCTTGCATAGTGCAAAATCAATTTCTTTAAAAGATTTAGCTTTTGATGAAGCGGCTTTTGGAATTCATAGCGTATGCGAATTTATAAGTCTTTGTTATACTTTTTTAATCAAAGAAGGATTTTTAAATTGGCAAGAGCTTTGTCAATTTACAAGTAAAAATCCTAGTGAATTTTTAGGTTTAAATAGTGGAGTTATAGAAGTCGGAAAAGAAGCTAATCTAGTTCTTTTTGATGAGAATGAAGAAATTTTTGCTCCAAAAAGTTCTCTTTATTCTGAGGATAAACTTTTTGGAAAGATTAAGATGCATATAATTAAAGGAAAAAATATTTTAGAAAAATAAGCTTTACTTAAATTCCTAAAGATAGTTTAAATCCTAAAAATACAAGTGCTGCCATAATACCAGCGGCTGGTAAAGTGATAATCCAAGCCAATCCTATAGGCTTCATCATAATCCAATTTGCGTTTTTATTATACACTCCTATACCCAATATAGCACCTATGAGTATATGGGTGGAGCTAACAGGAATTCCAAATTGTGTAGCTAAGAGTATAACTATGCTTGCACCAAGTTCTGCAGAAAATCCAGTAGTAGGGCGTATGGTTGCAAGTTTTGAACCTACTGTAGTAATCACCTCTTTACCTAAAAACCAAAGTCCTACAACTAGAGCAACTCCAAACATAGCTAAAGCAGCAAAAGGTACAGGAGAAGTCGCGTTAATTGTGCCGTTTTTTAAGACATCTAAAATCGCTGCAAAAGGACCTATAGCATTGGCTATATCATTGGCTCCGTGTGAAAATGCAAAACTAGAGGCTGTAAATATTTGAAACCATGAGAAAATTCTATCAGTAGTTTTATTAAGTTCTGTTTTTTTAACGATTTTGACTATAGCAAATGTTACAACATAACTTATAGTTCCTATAATTCCAATAATCCAAAAGTTTTGTAAAATATCCAAAGTGCTAACATTATTTAAACCTTTAAATAAAAACATTGCCGAAATGATAGCAGCAGCAATACAAGCAATGATTGGCATATGAGTTTTTAAAATAGAGTAAATATCTATATCTTTTTCTTGATCCTTAAATTCCTTCATTTTATTTCTATAGAAATTATTTTCTTGTTCTTCCTCATCTAAAGCTATAGCGGAAAGTTCTTTGATTTGTTCTTCTTGGGATTTTGTTTTTAAATTTAAAAAGTATTCTTCTTTGAATTTTTTTCTTTCTTTTTTGATATTTTTCAAATCATCATTTAGTTTTTCTGATGGTTTTAAAATTTTCTTATCAATATATGAATAAATAATATAAGCTACAATACCCCCTAAAAGAGGAGAAGCTATCCAAGAAATAGCTATTCTTAAAATTTCACTCCATTTAACCATAGAGAGTGTTTGGATCCCATCAAATTTTAAAAGCCCCATCATAATGCTAGCACCTACAATCCCACCAACTATACTGTGTGTGGTTGATACAGGTAAGCCTTTCTTGGTTGCAATAAAAATCCAAACCCCAGAGCTTAAAAGTGCAGCAAGCATAATGATAACAAAAAGCATAGGATCTAAAGAATTTGGAAAAATAACAATACCGCTGCGTATGGTCTTAGTAACTTCTGCGCCTGCGAAGATTGCCCCGCTTAGCTCAAAAACAGCTGCTATAATTAAAGCTTGTTTAATGGTTACTGTTTTTGCACCAACGCTTGTTCCAAAAGAATTGGCTACATCATTTCCACCTATATTAAATGCCATAAAAATGCCAAATATAGAAGCAAGAATAAAAAGAATCAGTTGATGTTGCGAAATATAACCAAATCCCCAAATAACAAATGCGATAGTACTGATAATAAAAATAACAAAAGCTATGAGGTTGTCTTTTTGCATTAATAACCCTTTTTTATTTTAATTATACACTTATTTACTTTAAATTTGCTAATTTTATTTTTTAGTCTTTGTGGAATTTTTATTTATATTATTTTTTTATAATAAATACTCAAACAAGAAATAATAAGGAATATAAGAATAATGAGGGGTATTTTTTATATAATAGCATTGTTTTCTTTACTCAATGCCGATGAACTTACAGAGGCTTTAGCAAAAAATAATAATCAAAATTCTTGGGAGCACTTTGATTATAAAAATACCAAAGAAGCTCCAAAAATTCAAGAAGAGAATGTGGATTTTAAAAGCACTTTTGATAGCTTGCTTTCAAAAACTTTAGAAAATAATAATGGTATAGATAAAACAGATGGGAATTTAGATTTTCAAAATAAAAATGTGCAGGTTAAAAATTTAAGTTCTCTTTATGAGGGGGAGAATAATTCTTTGCTTTTTCAAAAAGAACTTTTTGTGGCTCAAGATAATTATAATTACTCAGGGGGTTTAATCAATCGTTATGAAAAAGATGATTTTTTATTTGGAGTTAATGGTTTTATTGATAAACAAAAAGAACAAAAAGATACTAAAAGCTTTGGTACAGAGTTTGGTTATAGTAAATTTATAAAGGCTTATGGTAATTATTATATACCCAATGAAGCAGAAAAAAATTTACAGCTTGGAATGAGTTTTGTAATTCCAACTTATACCGCTTTTGCTTTTGATATAAGTAAGGATAATGATAAAACTAATTATCAAGTATCTTACTCTCCTTATAGTGTATTTAGTTTAAATTTATTGCGTCGTGATTATAGTGCAAGAGAGACTATTGATGATACCGTTGTTCAAGTTGGATTTAGTTTTAATTTCAATGAAAGTTTTTTAAAACAATTTAGGAAAAAAAATAATACTTTAGAGGAGGTTAATCGATATGATTTCCTCCAAAGAACCCATTAGTTCATTCCAGCATTATGGAATTTTTCTGGATTATCCATAGCATAGCGGAATTTTTCCCAATCAATTTGTTTATCCCAGATGGCAACGATTAAGGCTGCTACTGAATTTCCACAAAGATTTCCAACCGCCCTCATTTCAGACATAAATTTGTCAACACCTAAAAGAACACCTATAGCAGCTACTGGTAAAACTTGTGCTAAGGTTGCATTTGCTTCTGAAATTTCCATATTTCCTAGAGCTGCAAGCGTACTTCCAAGCACTATAAAACCTGATCCAGTTACACCTACTGCACCTTTTGAAGCTATCATTAATACTATTAAAATACTGATTTCGTGCGCTAAATTTAAATTTACATTGAAAGCTTGTGCTAGAAAGATTAAGCTCATAGCTAGATAAATATTTGTACAATCAAGATTAAAACTATATCCCGTTGGTAAAACAAGTCCGACTGTTGCTTTAGAAAGTCCTGCTTTTTCTAGTTTTCTCATTAAAGGAGCAAGTGCAGACTCGCTTGAACTGGTTGCAAAAACGATCAATACTTCTCTTGAGATAAATCTCATAAATTTGAAGATATTTACTTTTGCAAAATAGCAAATCAGACCCAAGATTCCAAATATAAAAACAAGACATGAAATCAGCATTACTAAAAGTAAATATGCCAAGTTGATCAAAGAGCCAATTCCGTATTGAGCTATGAGTACAGCCATTGCTGAAAAGGCAGCAATAGGGCTAAAATACATAATGATTTGTAAAATTTTAAAAACAAAATTTTGTACCACTTCAAAAACTCTTTGAATTGCCTGTTTGTCTTCTATTCTCATTAAAGAAATAATCAAAGCAGTAATTATAGCAATAACTAAAACTTGTATCGTTTTTCCTTCTGTAAAAGGCGTGATAATATCAGTAGGCATAGCATCTTTTAAAATATGCATAATCTCAGAGCTTGCACTTACTTCTGTGGTTTGAGAAATGTATTTTTGAACGCTTTTTGTATCAAGTTGACTTGGATCAAGATTCATTCCATGACCCGGTTGCATAACATTTGCCATAAAAATACCTATAGCAAGCGCTAAAGTACTTACAACTTCAAAGTAAATAACCGCTTTAGCACCAATACTACCTACTTTTTTTAAACTTTCAAGACTAATGATGCCCAAAACCAAAGTAACAAAAATAATAGGGCCTATAAGAACCTTTAAGGCACCTATAAAATAATCAACTCCTGGTTTGCTAGCAATGGCTAATCCTTTATCTGTACAGCCAAGTGCAATACCTGCAATAATGCCTATAATCACCCAAAATCCAAGACTTTTGATAATACGTTTATATAAAGGCGGTTTTCTTTCAGCTAAAGTTTGACTTAAAGTTTCCAAGTTTATTCACTCCTTTTGATCTTTATAAAATATAATTTTAACAATGTATATTGTAAATTTTAACAAAAAAACAAATCTAGAAATACTCCTTTATATAAGATACGACAATTTTTTATATAAATGTTACAAAAATTCTCATTATTTGTATTATAAAATTTAAAATATTTTTGAAAATTTTATAATTTTGTAATTCAGTTTACTTTTTGTTATTTATTATTGGTAATAATTCTATTTTTGATTTATTTGTTTTTTGGGATATTTTAAATTATGAAAGAAATAGTTTTGTCTGAAAATGCTTTAATTACTTCTAAAACAGATCTTAAGGGGAATATCATTTATGCCAATAATGACTTTTTAAAATACGCAGGTTATAAAGTCGATGAGCTTTTGTATAAATCTCATAATATAGTAAGACATGAAGATATGCCACGTACTGTATTTAAATGTCTTTGGGATTATATTCAAAAAGGAGAAGAAATTTTTGCATTTGTAAAAAATAAAGCTAAGGATGGTAGTTTTTACTGGGTTTTTGCAAATGTAAACGCTTCATTTGATGCCAATGGAAATATTATCAACTACTATTCTGTTCGTCGTGCGCCCAATAGAAAATCTCTTCCTATAATTGAAGAAGTTTATAAAATTTTACTTGAAAAAGAGCAAAAATCAGGCATTAATACTGGAGTTTCAGTTTTAATGGATATTGTAAGTTCTTATAAAATGACTTATAATGAACTTGTTTTTAACTTACAAGAAGATAACTAAATAAGATATGTTTAATTTTTTTTGTTGTATAATCTCCGCCTAAAAATTAAAGTAATATATATTATAAAAGTATTACTTTAATTTATGACTTTAAAATTTTTTAATAAAAAGGATAAATTTATGGTGAAAAATGGATTATTATCAACTATTTTTTTAAGTGTTATCGGTGTTTTAGGTGCCATTTTTATTCATATTTATATTGGAGCGATAATTTTTATTTTAATCGCTGTTTTGATGATTTATTTGTTTAGACAACACAAAGATGAGCAAATAATGATTGACAAACTTTTGGTTCTTTGTAGAGAGTTAAAAGAGGGTAATTTTAACAATAGAATTATCTATGCAAAAACAAAAAGCAAAAAATTAGCCGAAATAGCAGATAATCTTAACAATACTATCGATGGGCTAGAAGCTTACTTAAGGGAAATTAATACTTCTATTTCTTGTTCTCAAAAAGGTGAATTTTATCGCAAGGCTTTGCCTGAAGGTTTAAAAGGAATTTTTGCTCATAATATCGAATTTATAAATAAAGCTTTAGCAAATATAGAAGTGACAGCAAAATCTACTTTTAAAAATGCTTTATCAAGAACTTTAATGGATTTAAGTCTTGGAAATCAAAATAAAGATATGTCTCAAATTTCTAGCTCATTAAATCAAGATATTAACATGATGAAAAATGTATACGATACAGTTGATGCTATTACTCATACAGCTACAGAAAATGGCTCAGAGGTGGATTCTTTACAAAGTGCTATGGGTTCTTTAATGGATGTTGTAAATTCGAGCAAGGAAACAGTCCAAACTTTTGTGGCTAATTCCCAAAATATCACTTCAGTTGTTGAGGTTATACGCGATATAGCTGATCAAACTAATCTTCTAGCTTTAAATGCTGCTATTGAAGCTGCACGTGCAGGAGAGCATGGTAGGGGCTTTGCGGTTGTGGCTGATGAAGTTAGAAAGTTAGCAGAAAGAACTCAAAGATCTACAAGCGAAATTTCTATTGCAATTCAAACTATGCAACAGGATTTTGTAAATATCCAAAGTGGCAGTGAGCAAGTTTTTAACATTGTTAGTGAATCTGAAGAAAGAATTAATAAATTTTCTCAAGCTTTTAAACGTCTAGAAGAAAATAGTAGTGCCCTTGGTGTTAATTTTGAATCCTTTGCAAAGAGATTGATCTTATCTGTGGTTAAAATCGATCATATTCTTTATAAATCAAATATATATTTAAATTTAAATGGGGCTCAAAATTTTAATCTTGAAAGTGTAGATCCAATTTCTAATCTTTGTCAAGATGAGAGAGCTCAAGGTGTTATTAATGAGCTTAGTTCTGAAACTGAGTTAAATTTAGCTAAAGAATTTATAAAAGATAATGCTAAAAAAGCAATAGAAGAATCAAGTCAAGATTATATCGATCAAAAAGCTTACGATGCGATTGTAAATGATATTAAATCACTAGAGCAAAGAAGTGCTGAAATCTTAGCAAAATTAAAAATATAAATTAAGAGGGTTGAGAAAATGTCAAGAGAAATTTTTTTACAAGAAGATAGTTTAATTACTTCTAAAACGGATTTAAAAGGTAAAATAGTTTATGCAAATGATGATTTTTTAAAGTATGCAGGTTATACTATGGGTGAAGTTTTAAATAAACCTCATAACATAGTAAGACATGAAGAGATGCCAAAAACTGTTTTTAAATATTTATGGGATTATATGAAAGAAGGCAAAGAAATTTTTGCTTACGTAAAAAACAAAACCAAAGATAACAATTACTACTGGGTTTTTGCAAATGTAACCCCATCAATAGACATTAATAATAATATCATAGGCTATTATTCCGTTCGTCGTATGCCAAATAAAAGCGCTATTTCTACAATAGAAAGCCTTTATAGTGATCTTTTAAGAGTAGAACAGCAACAAGGCTTAAATAAGGGTGTTGAGATGCTTAAAAATTTCTGCAAAGATGCAAATAAAACTTATAATGAGCTAATCTTCTCTCTTCAAGAAGCTAAATAAATTTTTGTTAGACTTAAAACGAGTTTGTTTTAAGTCTAAATATTATATAATCTTTCTTTTAAAAATTCACATTTTTCAAGGCAAAATATGTTTGATGTCATTGTTATAGGTGGCGGACATGCGGGTGTTGAAGCAAGTGCTGCTGCTGCTAGAATAGGTAAAAAAACCTTACTTTTAACTACATTGATTGAGCAAATAGGAGCAGCAAGTTGCAACCCAGCTATAGGCGGACTTGCTAAAGGGCATTTGGTAAAAGAACTTGATGCCATGGGTGGTCTTATGGGTAAAATCACCGATGAAGCGGGAATACAATTTCGCATTTTAAATGAAAGTAAGGGTGTAGCCGTTCAAGGAAGTAGAGCACAAATTGATATGGATAAATACCGTATCATTGCGCGTAATAAACTTTTAAAACTTCCAAATTTAGAAATTTCTCAAGAACAAGCGAATGCTTTAATCGTAGAAAATGATGAAGTTAAAGGCGTAAAAACAAATTTAGAAAATACATATTTTGCCAAAAAAGTGATACTTACAACAGGGACTTTTTTAAATGGACTCATTCATGTAGGTGAAAATAAACTTCAAGCAGGAAGGGTAGGGGAGCTTGCTTCAGTAAATTTAGGAAATTATCTACAAACTTTGGGTTTAAAAATGGGGCGTTTAAAAACAGGAACTTGCCCAAGAGTGGATGCAAAAAGCATTGATTTTAGCGTACTTGAAGTCCAAGATGGCGATGTAAATCCTAAAGCTTTTAGCTTTCGTTCAAGAAATTTTAATCCCGTTCAACTTCCTTGTTATATCGCACGCACTAATACAACTACACATGAGATTATTAAGAATAATTTTTATCGTGCCCCACTTTTTACAGGTCAGATTGAAGGTGTTGGGCCAAGATATTGCCCTTCTATAGAAGATAAAATCAATCGTTTTAGCGACAAAGAAAGTCATCATCTTTTTATAGAACCTCAAACTATCGATGCGACGGAGTATTATATCAATGGTTTTTCTACTTCTTTGCCTTATGAGGTACAAACTCAAATGCTGCGTTCTGTAAAGGGTTTTGAAAATGCTAAAATAACCCGTTTTGGTTATGCTATAGAATACGATTATATAGAGCCAACTGAACTTAAGCATACTTTAGAACTTAAAAAGATTAAAAATCTTTATTGTGCAGGACAGATTAATGGAACTACAGGTTATGAAGAGGCTGCAGCACAAGGCTTTATGGCAGGAATTAATGCAAGTTTAAGCATAGATATGAAAGAGCCTTTGATTTTAAGGCGTGATGAAGCTTATATAGGAGTTTTAATTGATGATTTAGTAGTAAAAGGTACAAAAGAACCTTATAGAATGTTTACTTCAAGAGCGGAATTTAGACTGCTTTTAAGGGAAGAAAATGCTATACTTAGGCTTGGAAAATATGGCTATGATTTAGGGCTTTTAAGTGAGCAAGATTTTACTTATATACAAAATATTGCAAACAATCTTCAAAAAGGACTTGAATTTTTACTTTCTAAAGAATTTACGCCTAACAACCAAAATAATGCTTTTTTAGAGAGTTTGGGAGAACATAAAATTTCCTCTATAGTCAATCTTCAAAAAATTGTTGCAAGATCAAGTTTTGATATAGAAAAATTAAAAAAACTTGACCCTATGTTTGAAACTATGGATCATTACTCTTTAAGAGAGATTTTAAATGAGGCAAAGTATTATCATTACATTAGTATGCAAAAAGCTCAAATAGAAAAAATGAAAAATCTTAGCGAGCTTAAAATTCCTGAAAATTTTGATTTTAAAAGTGTAAGCGGTTTGAGTAATGAGGTTGTAGAAAAGCTTAATTCTCATAAACCTCCAACCATTTTTGCTGCAAGTCAAATCAGCGGAATCACTCCTGCAGCGTTAGACATTTTACAAATTTATATCAAAATGCAAAAGAAAAAAGCTTAAATGCTTGTTTTTTTATTTTTTTATCTACTTTAATTTTGCTTTTTGGCGTCCATGGAATTTACTTATTTGGGTATTTTCTAGTTTGGGAGCTTTTTTTGTTTTTATTTTTCAATTGGTAGATTTTAAAGACGCTTATTTTGTTTTTTCTTTGGTTTGGGATAGTTCTTTAACTTTGGTTGGGTTGATTATCCTTTATTTTAGCTTGGAATCTTTGGGATTTTTTGATTTTATTGCGAATAAAATTTTGCATTTTTCTAGAGAGAAAAATCAAGAAAAAATTTATATCAGCACAAAAAATTGATGTTGTTTTTGTTGATTTTTGTATTTTTTCTTTCTGCATTTTTTGCTGGTGATGGAGCGATTTTAATCATTACACCTATTATTATAGCTTTATTTTCAACTTTTAAAGATTGTAAAAATCATACTTATATTTTAAGTTCTTTTTTGCTTAGTCTCTTTTTTTATGTGATGTAAGTTCAAACGCTTTGGTTATTTCAAATTTAACCAATATCATCACAGCAAATTATTTTAAGATAGAATTTTTAGAATTTGCTAAAAATATGTTTTTACCAAATTTTTTTGTTTTGCTTTCTACTATAGCTATAGTTTTTGTGCTTTATGTGAGAGTGCTACCTGAAAAACTTGAGTTTCAACTAGTCAAAAAAGAACAAATTTCATTGAAATTGTTTTTTCTTTGCGTAGTGTTTTTATTTTTTTTGTGATCAGTTTTTTATAGGTGAAATTTTTGATATTAAAATAAGTTTTTTTGCTTTGCTTTGGGCAGGAATTTTTTGGCTTATTGTTTTAAAAATTCAAGGTAAAAAAAGTATTAAAATTCTTTTTGAAGCACCTTATGGAGTTTTGTTTTTTAGTTTTGGGCTTTATATGGTGGTTTTTGCTTTACATAAAATAGGTGTGAGTGAAATTTTGGTTAAAAGCTATGCTTTTTTCATGCAAGATAAGAGTGGAATTTTTGGCGTGGCTTTGATTTCGGCTTTTGAATCTTCTGTGTTTAATAATTTGCCTATGGTTTTAATTGGAGATTTGGTATTAAAAGAATATTTTGAAAGTTTTTCTTTTGATTCTTTGATGATTTATGCTCATCTTTTAGGAGTAAATATAGGCCCAAAACTTACGCCAATAGGTTCTTTGGCAACTTTGCTTTGGCTTGGAGTTTTGGCTAGAAAAGGCATTAATATTTCTTTTTGGCAATATTGTAAATTTGGCTTTTTGATAACTTTACCTGTGCTTGTTTTTTCTCTTTTTGCTCTTATTGTCTAAATATCAAAACTTGTTAAACAAAGAAAAAATTTATTTTAATTTCGATAAACTTTTAACTTGGTTAAAAAATAAAATCGAAAGGACAAGTTATGGCTACATCTGAGAGTAGACGAAGCTTTATGGGCTTTGCATTTGGAAGCGTAGCTGCTGTAGGCGGTGTTTTCTCGCTTGTTGCGATGAAAAAAACTTGGGATCCGCTTCCAAGTGTCAAAGCTGCAGGTTTTACTACAGTAGATTTATCAGGAATGCAAGATGGAGAGCTTAGAACTATAGAATGGCGTAAAAAGCCTATTTTTATATTAAAAAAAGATGCGAGTATGCCAAAAGATGAAAAACGTGATGTTGTGGTAAATAACGCAGCTTATACTGTGGTTATAGGACTTTGTACGCATTTGGGTTGTATACCTGCTTACCAACCAAGTGAGCAATTGTTTAAATGTGCCTGTCATGGTGGAGAATTTGACACAAGTGGAAAAAATGTCTTTGGACCTCCTCCAAAGCCTCTTGAAATTCCTCCTTTTAAAATTGATGGAACCAAACTTGTTTTAGGTGAAGAGGGTCCTGAATATAAAAAAATGATAGCGGAGGCTTAAGATGGCACAAATTAGAAAAGCTAATGGCCTTGTAGATTGGCTTGATCAAAGACTTGCAGTACATAAACTGCTTGATGTTTTAATGGTAAAGTATTGGATACCAAAGCAAATTAACTTTCTTTGGGCAATGGGGGTTATTTTAACCACTCTTTTTGCAGTGCTTTTTGTTACAGGACTTTTACTTGTAATGTATTATAAACCAGATACCGCACTTGCTTTTGATAGTGTGAATAAGACTATTATGCAAGAAGTGGATTATGGATGGCTTTGGCGTCACATGCATGGCGTTGCTGCTTCTGTTGTATTTTTGATTATATACATACATATGCTAACAGGAATTTATTACGGTTCTTATAAGAAAGGTCGTGAGATGATTTGGGTTAGCGGTATGCTTTTGTTTGTTGTATTTTCTGCTGAAGCTTTTAGTGGGTATATGCTTCCTTGGGGACAAATGAGTTATTGGGCAGCCCAAGTAATCACTAATCTTTTTGGAGGGGTACCATTTATTGGCCCTGAGCTTGTGATTTGGATTCGTGGGGATTATGCGGTTTCTGATCCAACTTTAACAAGATTTTTTATGCTTCATGTGTGCTTGCTTCCTATAGTTATCATTGCTATTATAGCATTTCACTTCTATTCTTTAAGAATTCCTCATGTTAATAATGAAATTTCTGAAGAACTTGACTTTGACTTAGAGGCTGAAAAATACATGGCAGGTGACACAAAGGGTTCTAAAGTGATTCCTTTTTGGCCAGGATTTTTATCAAAAGATTTTATGTATATAAGCTTTTTTATGATTTTCTTCTTTTATTTGGTCTGTTTTAAATTTGATTTTGCAATGGATCCAATTAATTTTGATCCAGCTAATGCGCTTAAAACACCAGCTCATATTTATCCTGAGTGGTATTTCTTATGGAGTTATGAAGTTTTAAGAGGATTTTTCTTTGATATTGCAGGTATTAAAGCTTTTGATATAGGTTTGGCTGCATTTGGTATTGCTCAAGTGATTTTCTTTTTACTTCCTTGGCTTGATAGAAGTGATGTTGTAAAACCGGCTCATGAAAGACCTTTATTTTTCATTTGGTTTTGGATATTGCTTATCGATTTAATTGTTTTAACAGTTTATGGAAAATTACCTCCAACAGGTGTAAATGCTTGGGTAGGATTTTATGCTTCTGTAGTATTTTTACTTTTACTTATTGTAGTTTTACCGGTTATTACTATCATGGAGAGAAAAGGAGCTAAACAATGAGAGAAATAAAAATATTTTTAGTTGTAGTAGTTTTTACTGCACTTGTATATTGGGGGGTAGAGCCTTATGCTCATTCAGTAATGAAACCTCATGTTGCTCCTGCAAATTTTGATTTTGCTGTAGAAGATACTACTTTTGCAAAAGGTATAGTTGAAGCTAAAGAATTAGCTCTAAAAGATGCACAAGCTTCAGGAGACGCTAAAAGAATAGAGAGTGCAAACAAAGAACTTGAAAAAGCAAAAGAAGAATTAAACAAGGTTGAAATACTTTGGGCAGATGTTGCAAAGATCGATTTTGCTAAGGGTGATGCAAAAAAAGGTAAAGAATTTTTTGAAAATAACTGTTTTGCATGTCATGGTGTAAAAGAAGATGGAATAGCAGCTAATATTACTGATTCTTCTATAGGGGTAATACCACCTGATCTTAGTGCAGCTGGTGCTATTTTTGATGAAAAATTTTTAGCAGCTTTGATCATGCATCCTGCGCTTGCTTTAAAAGTAGATCATAAATTTGGCGATGCTTTTATTATGACAGCTTACAATAAAGATACTTCAGGAGAAAGTGAAGAAGCTACAAATGCAAATATAGCCAATGTAATTGCTTATCTTAAAGATGTGAGTGTTAAATTTGAAGCCAATGAAGATGCTGCTATTAAGAAAGATGTTGAGGCAAAATATGCTAAAATGGAAAATAGTGCTCAAAAAGCTGCTTTAATAGAAAAAGATATAAAATTTGCTAAAGATAAAGCAACTTTTATTGAGGCTTGCGGACGTTGTCATGATATGAAATATGATAGCTTTTTTACTCCATCAAATCAAAATGATTTAAAAACTTATTTAGGTTCTGTTCCGCCTGATCTTTCTATGATGATAAGATCTCGTGGTGAGCAATATTTACATGATTTTATTAATAATACTCAAAAACTTCTTCCAGGAACGGCTATGCCAAGAGTAGGTTTAACAGAAGCTGCACAGGCTAAGGTTGTATCTTATATTGATCAAGTGGGTGATAGCAAAAAAGAAGAAAGAAAAACTACAGGAATTTATGTAATGGTATTCTTTGTAATTTTAAGTATTTTTGCTATAGGTTGGAAGCGTTCTGTTTGGTCTAAATTACATTAATATTACATTTTTTGCCATTATTTAATGATAATGGCAAAAATCTTATTTTTTCTTCATTTTTATTAACTTTTAACATTTAAAGAGAGATACTCTAAAATATAATTATTTTAGAATTTAGGAGTATTTTATGTTAGAAAAAACTTTAATCAAATCTATTTTAAAAAAATGGAATTATGGGGATTTTAGAGTTGTTTTTTGGGATAAAGAAGAATTTCTTATCGGAAACAAACCTGCTAAATTTTCTTTAATTTTTAAAGAAAAAATTCCTTTTTTGGAGTTGTTTGGCGATACAAGTTTGGTTTTTGCAAGACATTATATGCAGGCAAAACTTGACATAGATGGTGATTATGATGAAATGGCTAGGGTATTGTATTATTTTTCTAATCAGCAATTTTTTAAAACCAAAAAAGATGTATTGAGTAAAATAACTCAAAAGCAAGAAAGTAAAAATATTAAAAGTCATTATGATATAGGTAATGATTTTTATAAGCTTTGGCTTGATGATACTATGAGCTATTCTTGTGCTTATTTTAAAGAGCCTAACAACACTCTTTATGAAGCTCAAATTAACAAAATAGAACATACTCTTAAAAAACTTGATTTAAAAGAAGGAGAAAAGCTTTTAGATATAGGTTGTGGCTGGGGTTGGCTTTCTATTATGGCGGCTCAAAAGTATGGAGTTAAGGTTGTTGGAATTACTATTTCAGAGGAGCAGTGTAAAAAAGCCAAGGAAAGAGTAAAAGAACTTGATCTTGAAGATAAAATAGAAATAAGACTTCAAAATTATCAAGATTTAGAATTTGAAAATTATTTTGATAAAGTTGTTTCGGTAGGTATGTTTGAACATGTAGGCAAAGAGAATTTAGGACTTTATTTTATGAAAGTAAAACAAGTTTTAAAACCTGGAGGTTCTATGCTTTTACATTCTATTTTAGCCATGTTTGAAGGAAAAACAAATGCTTGGATAGATAAATATATTTTTCCAGGAGGGTATTTACCTTCTTTAAGAGAGGTTGTAAGCGCTATGAGTGAGTGGGATTTTCATCTTCTTTTAGCAGAAAGTTTAAGAATGCACTATGCAAAAACTTTAGATTTATGGGATGAAAATTTTAATAAAGTATTGGACAAGGTAAGGGAAAAATATGATGAAGAATTTATAAGAATGTGGGATTTATACCTTCGTTCTTGCGCCTCTGCTTTTCGTGTTGGAAGCGTGGATTTGTTCCAATTTTTAATCACAAAGGAAATTAATAATAATTTAAGTCTCACTAAAGAATACATATATAAGTAAAAACTAAACTTAAATTTGATAGAATCCTAGCTTCATTTCACACACATCAATCCTTTTTAGCTTGTGTAAATTAAGGGATGTGGAGGAATAAAGCTAAATTTATAAGGAGAAACTCATGGTTAGTATGAGAGATTTATTAGAATGTGGTGTGCATTTTGGACATCAAACAAGACGCTGGAATCCAAAGATGAAAAAATTCATTTTTGGCGAGAGAAAAGGTATTTATGTAATTGATTTACAAAAAACTTTAAGATATTTTAGATATACCTATAGTATTGTTCGTGACGCTGCTGCTGAAGGAAAAACTATACTTTTTGTTGGAACAAAAAAACAAGCAGGTGGAGCGATTAAAGAATACGCTGAAAAATGCGGTATGCCTTATGTAAATCATAGATGGCTTGGCGGTATGATGACAAATTTTGGTACTATTCGCCAATCAATTAGAAAATTAGAAGTAATTGAAAAAATGGAAGAAGATGGAAGTATTAAGCTTTTAACTAAAAAAGAAGCTTTAATGCTTACAAGAAAAAAAGAAAAATTATTAGCTTATTTAGGTGGAATTCGTTATATGAAAACTCAACCTGATATGATTTTTGTTGTTGACACAGTAAAAGAAAAAATTGCTGTTCAAGAAGCAAATAGATTAAGAATTCCTGTTGTAGCTCCACTAGATACAAACTGCGATCCTGATTTGGTAGCTTATCCTATTCCAGGAAATGATGATGCAATTCGTTCAGTGCAACTTTTCTGTCAAGAAATGGCTGAAGCGATTAATGAGGGAAAAGCTTTAAGAGAACAAGATGGTGAAGCTTTACCAAATGAAGAAAAAGAAATCACTGATGAAGAGAAAAAAGAAGTTTTAGATGAAGCGATGAGCGAAGAAGACTTCGGTGAGGAGCAAGAATAATGGCTGAAATCACTGCTGCAATGGTAAAAGAACTCCGCGAAAGTACAGGTGCGGGGATGATGGATTGTAAAAATGCTTTGAGTGAAACTAATGGAGATTTTGATAAAGCAGTGCAACTTTTAAGAGAAAAAGGTTTAGGCAAGGCTGCTAAAAAAGCAGATAGACTTGCTGCAGAAGGTTTAGTAAGTGTAAAAGTAAGCGATGATTTTACAAGCGCAACTGTAAGTGAGATTAATTCCGAAACAGATTTTGTGGCAAAAAATGATCAGTTTATCGCCTTAACAAAAGATACTACAGCTCATATTCAAAGCAATAGCTTGCAAAGTGTGGAAGAACTTCATTCAAGCACAATCAATGGCGTAAAATTTGAAGAATATTTAAAAAGTCAAATTGCAACTATAGGAGAAAACTTAGTTGTAAGAAGATTTGCAACTTTAAAAGCAGGTGCTAACGGCGTTGTAAATGGTTATATTCATACAAATGGCCGTGTTGGTGTTGTGATCGCTGCAGCTTGTGATAGTGCTGAAGTAGCTTCAAAATCAAGAGATTTATTAAGACAAATTTGTATGCATATTGCAGCAATGAGACCAAGTTATTTAAGTTATGAAGATTTGGATATGACTTTTGTTGAAAATGAATACAAAGCTTTGGTTGCTGAACTTGAAAAAGAAAATGAAGAAAGACGCAGACTTAAAGATCCAAATAAACCTGAACATAAAATTCCTCAATTTGCAAGTCGTAAACAATTAAGCGATGCAATTTTAAAAGAAGCTGAAGAAAAAATCAAAGAAGAGCTTAAAGCTCAAGGTAAACCTGAAAAAATTTGGGACAATATTATCCCGGGCAAAATGAATAGTTTTATAGCTGATAATTCCCAACTCGATAGCAAACTTACTTTAATGGGTCAGTTTTATGTAATGGATGATAAAAAAACTGTAGAACAAGTGATCGCTGAAAAAGAAAAAGAATTTGGCGGAAAAATTAACATTGTTGAATTTATTTGCTTTGAAGTTGGCGAAGGTTTAGAAAAGAAAACTGAAGATTTTGCGGCTGAAGTTGCTGCACAACTTTAAAAACGGTTAAAAATGGAACTCTTAAGAGCGGAAAATTTAAGCCATAGTTTTGATTATCCGCTTTTTGAGGGTTTAAATCTTACTTTAAATACCAAAGATTGCATTGCTATTCAAGGGAGTAGCGGTTGTGGTAAATCTACTCTTTTGCATATACTTTCTTCTTTATTGATTCCAAAAAAAGGTGAAGTTTTTTTTAAAGGTTCTAGTCTTTATCAGATAGATGAAAACGAAAGATTAAAAATTCGCCGTTATGATTTTGGTATTATTTTTCAGACACATTATCTTTTTAAAGGTTTTTCAGCTTTAGAAAATATCGAACTTGCTAGTGTTTTATCGGGTCAAGATTTAGATGAGAAAATTTTAAAAAGGTTAGGTATTGATACGCTTTTACATCAAAAAATAGGAAAGCTTAGCGGCGGACAACAACAGCGTGTGAGTATCGCACGTGTGCTTTGTAAAAAACCAAAGATTATTTTTGCTGATGAAGCAACTGGAAATTTGGATTTTGATAATGCTAAAAATGTTATCGAACTTTTAATTTCCTATGTTAAAGAAAATGATGCAGCTTTATTTTTTGTAACTCACGATAGTAAGCTCGCAAGTTTTTGTGATAAAACTTATACTATAAACGCCAATGGAATTTGTTAATTATTTAGGTGACAAAAATGTTGTAACTTTTATGTTGCTTCTTGCTAGAATGAGTGGTCTTATAGTTTTTTTTCCTTTTTTTTCACATAATTCTATTCCTATGGTGATAAAAAGTACTATAGTTTTATTTTTGACTATGTATTTATATCCTTTGGCTAGATTAGAATCTTTGCATTTAGATAGTTTTTTTGTTTTACAGCTTATTAGTGAAGTGATTTTTGGAATGATAGCAGGATTAATGCTTCAAATTATTTTTGCTATTATTATGATGGCAGGCGAGCAGATTGCTTTTACTATGGGATTTACTATGGCAAGTATATTAGATCCAAGTTCTGGAACGAGTATGCCTATTACGGCACAAATTTTAAATTTGCTTGCTTTGATGTTTTTTCTTGCTTTTGATGGTCATCATTTAATGCTTTTGTTTTTAAGTCATTCTTTAGGTTATATTAGTTTAGGTGGATTTTATCCGCATGAGAATTTAATGCATTATTTAAATATGGGTATGTTTAATATTTTCATCATAGGTTTTACTATGAGCTTTCCTATACTTGGAATTTCACTTTTAGCCGATGTTATTTTTGGACTTTTGATGAAAACAATGCCACAATTTAATCTTTTAGTTATTGGTTATCCTATAAAGATAGCTTTAGGCTTTGTAGTTTTGATTGCTATTTTACTAGTTATGATGCAATATTTTAAAAATTTAATTTTAGAACTTTTTACTCATATGCAAACTCTTTTTTTCTCCTAAGGAAAGGATAAATGAAATTATCGTAAAATAGTGATTATTTTTCAAGGATTAAAGTGATGAAAATTTTACTTTTAAATGAAAACCCTGTAGTTTCAAGACTTGTAAGCCTTAGTGCTAAAAAAATGTCTTATGATTTTGAAGAACTTAATGCTTATAGTGAAAATTTGGGTAATTATGATGTGATTATTGTAGATAGTGATACTCCAGCACCTTTAAAAATTCTTAAAGAAAAATGCGATAGATTGATTTTTTTAGCTCCGCGAAACCAAAATATAGATATAGATGCACAAATTTTACAAAAACCTTTTTTACCTACAGATTTTTTAAATTTACTTAATAATAAAGATACAAACAAACATACATCTATTGATTTGCCAATATTAAGTAATGATGAAAATCCTTATGCTGATATAAGCTTGGATTTAGATAATTTAAATTTGGATGATTTGCCTGATGAAAATTCTTTAGATATAAATTCAGAGGGAATAAAAGATTTGAGTTTTGATGATGATGCTCAAAATGATAATGCAAACAAAATTTTAGAAACTCAAAATTTAGAAGATGAAAATTTAGAACAAGAAACAACTAAAGAACAGACTCAAGAAGACATTCAAACTGATTTAGATTTAACTTTAGAAGATAGCAAAAACGAAAAAGAAGACTTAAGCCAAGAACATACAGCTTTGGATACTGAGCCTAGTTTAGATGAGCTAGATGATAAAAATGATGAAGATTTAGAAATCAAAGAAGATGATAAAAATGAAGAAATAGAAAAGCAAGAATTATTAGACGATTCTAAAACAAATGCATTAGAAATGCAAGAAGAGCTTAGTGAATCTCAAGATGATAATGCAAACAAAGCTTTAGAAGTTCAAAATTTAGAAGATGAAAATTTAAAACAAGAAACAACTAAAGAACAGACTCAAGAAGACATTCAAACTGATTTAGATTTAACTTTAGAAGATAGTAAAAACGAAAAAGAAGACTTAAGCCAAGAACATACAGCTTTGGATACTGAGCCTAGTTTAGATGAGCTAGATGATAAAAATGATGAAGATTTAGAAATCAAAGAAGATGATAAAAATGATGAAGATTTAGAAGATAACAAAGAATTACAAGCTAATATAAGCGACTTTGATGATCTTCCTGTGGTCGAAGAGCAAGAAAAAGAAATGGATTTTGATGATCTTCCTGAGGATGCTGAATTTTTAGGTCAAGCAAAAGATAATGAAGAATCAGAGGAAATTTTAGAGGAGTTTGCTCCTGTTGTGGAAGAAGATGTTCAAGATGAAATGGATGATTTTATTTCAAATTTGAGCACTCAAGATCAGATTAAAGAAGAACTAGCTCAACTTGATGAGCTTGATTATGGTATTGATAGTGATAATAGTAGCAAGGTTTTAGAAGATTTTAAAGATGAGCCAATTTTAGACGATAAAGAATTAGGAACAAATGAAGAGGAAGTGGTTGTGCCAAATTTAAATATAAGTGATTTTGATGCATTGAAAGAAAGTGATATACAAGAAGCTCTTGGAGAGGAAATTGTAGAAAAAAATGAAGAGCCTATAGTAAGTAATGCAACTAAAGATGATAATAGTGAAGAGATAGTCAATGAGCTTAGCCAAAGCATAGTAGGAGCGATCACTTCAAGTATTAAGGATGATACCTTAAAAGCTGCTCTTAAGGGTATAAATATGAACATAAATATAAACATTAGCTTTAAAGAGGATTAAAATTGCAAGGTTTTATTTTGTTGATTTCAGGTCCTAGTGGAGCTGGAAAATCAACTCTTTTAAAAAAACTTTTTGATGAATTTGAAGATGAGCTTTATTTTTCTATTTCTTCAACAACTCGCAAACCAAGAGAGGGTGAAAAAAATGGAATACATTATCATTTTATATCCCATGAAGAATTTCAAAAAGGTATAGATGGTGATCATTTTTTAGAATGGGCTAAGGTGCATGAAAATTTTTATGGCACTTCTTTAAAGCACACTCAAGATGCTTTAGATAATGGAAAAATAGTTGTTTTTGATATTGATGTGCAAGGATTTAAAATAGCCAGACAAAAAATGGCTGATAAAATTATTTCTGTTTTTATTACTACAAAAAATAAAGATGAGTTAAAAAAAAGACTTATTAAGCGAAATACTGATACAATAATACAACTAGAAAAAAGATTACAAAACGCTAGTGATGAAATGAAAGAGCTTAGCGAGTATGATTATCTTATCATTAACGATGAGTTAAAGCAAAGTTATGAAGCATTGCGAGCGATTTTAATCGCCCATAAATTTAGAACCAAAGGGCAGAATCTAGGGCAAATTCAAAATATTTGGAATAAAGGAGAATAAAATGGGTGGTTGGTCAAGTCCAAGTCATTGGTTGATTATTTTATTGATTGTTGTATTGCTTTTTGGAGCAAAAAAAATTCCAGAACTTGCAAAGGGTTTAGGCAAAGGTATTAAAACTTTTAAAGATGAAATGAATAATGATGATGAAGTAGCAAAAAATACTCAAAAAATAGAAGAAAACAAAAACACAACTAATAATACAAATGCTGATGCAAGTATAGACGAAACAAAAAAAGCTTAAGGTTTAGTCTTTTGAAAAGTATTATTTTTAATGAAATTAAAAAGATTTTAGAGTGTGATTTTACACTTGAAAATCCAAAGGATAAAAATTTAGCACATTTTGCTACCCCTTTGGCTTTTTCACTGGCTAAGGAATTAAAAAAATCTCCTATGTTAATCGCTAGCGACTTAGCGAACAAATTTCAAAATCATGATTGTTTTGAATCGGTTGAAGCTGTAAATGGGTATTTAAATTTTAGAATTTCCAAAACTTTTTTAAATGAGCTTGCAAATCAGGCTTTAACAAATCCAAATGATTTTACTAAAGGAGAAAAAAAACAAGAAAGTTTTTTGCTTGAATATGTGAGTGCAAATCCTACCGGGCCTTTACACATAGGACATGCAAGAGGCGCTGTTTTTGGAGACACCTTAACAAGACTTGCAAGACATTTGGGCTATAAATTCGATACAGAATACTATGTCAATGATGCGGGTAATCAAATTTATTTACTAGGGCTTTCTATTTTACTAAGTGTGAAAGAAAATACACTTCATGAAAATGTTGAATATCCAGAGCAATATTACAAAGGCGAATATATAGCGGATTTGGCAAAAGAAGCTTTTGAAAAATTTGGTAAAGAATTTTTTAGCGAAGAAAATATCCCTAGTTTGGCTGATTGGGCAAAAGATAAAATGCTTGTTTTGATTAAACAAAATTTAGAACAAGCAAAGATTAAAATTGACAACTATGTAAGTGAAAGATCGTATTATGATGCTTTAAATGCAACTTTAGAATCTTTAAAAGAGCATAAAGGAATTTATGAGCAAGAAGGTAAAATTTGGCTTGCTTCTTCGCAAAAAGGCGACGAAAAAGATCGTGTAATTATCCGTGAAGATGGACGCGGGACTTATTTGGCAGCAGATATTGTTTATCATAAAGATAAAATGAGTCGTGGTTATGGAAAGTGTATTAATATCTGGGGAGCAGATCATCATGGTTATATCCCTAGAATGAAATCTGCGATGGAGTTTTTGGGATTTGACTCTAATAATCTTGAGATTATTTTAGCACAAATGGTTTCCTTGCTTAAAGATGGAGAGCCTTATAAAATGAGTAAAAGAGCAGGAAATTTTATCTTGATGAGCGATGTAGTTGATGAGATAGGAAGTGATGCTTTGCGTTATATCTTTTTGAGTAAAAAGTGTGATACTCATTTGGAATTTGATATTAGTGATTTGCAAAAAGAAGATAGCTCTAATCCTGTATATTATATCAACTACGCACACGCTAGAATTCATCAAGTATTTGCTAAAGCTGGTAAAAAAATCGATGATGTAATGAAAGCTGATTTGCAAAGTTTAAATCAAGATGGCGTAAATTTGCTTTTTGAAGCTTTGAATTTAAAGGCTATTTTAAACGATGCTTTTGAGGCTAGAGCTTTGCAAAAAATTCCTGATTATCTTAAAAATTTAGCTGCAAATTTTCATAAATTCTACAATGAAAATAAAGTTGTAGGCTCTGCAAATGAAAATGATTTACTGAAATTATTTTCTTTAGTTGCTCTTAGTATTAAAACTGCATTTTCTTTAATGGGTATTGAAGCGAAAAACAAAATGGAACATTAAAACAGCATTTTGCTGTTTTAATAATTTAGCAAAAATACTGCTATTATTACGATAATGATACCTAAAATTCCTATTTTGTTTAATTTTTCTTTATATAAAATCCATCCACCAAGACAAGTTCCTATGATGCCTATAGCACCCCAAGTTGAGTAAGCTATGCTTAAAGGAACATATTTTAAAGAAAAAGAAAGTAGAAAAAAAGCAAGTATAGCATTGATAATAGCAGCCAAGCCCCAAATTTTATGCTTAAAACCATCTGATTTTTTTAGTAATAAATTTGCTACGATATCTAACAATGCCGATAGAATAATGATAAAAATATACATTATTCTTTAACCTCGCCTATATTAATCATGATAATTCCAATGATAGAAAGAACAATGCCTAGAATTTGAGTTAAGGTTAAACTCTCTTTAAAAACTATAAAAGAAACTAAAAGTATAAGAATAATCCCTAAAAGTTCCCATACAGCATAGGCTATGCCTATTTGAATTTTTTTAATCGCTTTACCCATAAAAAAATAAGAAAAAGCTATAAATAAAGCCATGAATATATAGCCTAAAATTTGATTTTCCATTTTTAAAAAACTAGTGCCTAAAACTTCAAATACAATAGCAGCAATCAAGAAAAACCAAGCAACAAAAAGTTCTTTTTTTGCGATATTCAAAAACTTCTCCTAAAATAAATGGTAAAATCATACCATTTAAAGCTTTAATTAGCCTTTTTAGTTTATACTTTTAAGTTTGAAAATCTTTAAAGAAAGTGAGAATTTATGGGACGAGCATTTGAATACCGAAGAGCTTCTAAAGAGGCTAGATGGGATAAAATGAGCAAGCTTTTTCCTAAGCTTGCTAAAGCCATACAAGTAGCTGCTAAAGAAGGTGGCGCTGATCCTGATATGAATCCAAAATTAAGAAGTGCCATAGCTACAGCAAAAGCAAATAATATGCCAAAAGATAATATAGATGCAGCTATTAAGCGTGCAAGTGGAAAAGATAGTGTAGATATTAAAAACATTCATTATGAAGGAAAAGCTGCACACGGAGCTTTAGTTATAGTTGAATGTATGAGCGATAACCCTACACGCACTGTGGCTAATGTAAAAGCTATTTTTAGCAAGAATGGTGGAGAAGTTTTACAAAATGGATCTTTAGGCTTTATGTTTACTAGAAAAGCGGTTTTTCATCTTGAAAAATTTGCAGGAGATTTAGAAGAATTAGAACTTGATTTGATCGATGCAGGGCTTGAAGAATTAGAACAAAATGAAGAAGAGTTGGTAATTAGCGGTGATTATACTGCTTTTGGTGAGCTAAGCTCTGCTATAGAAACTAAGGGTTTAGTTCTTAAAAAAGCAGGACTTGAATACATACCAAACAATCCTGTAAGCTTTAGCGAAGAACAGCTTAGCGATATAGAAAAACTTTTAGATAAGTTAGAAGATGATGATGATGTTCAAGCTGTTTATACAAATATAGATTAAGGAGAAATAATGATAAAAACAATCGACACAAGCAAAGTAAATGAATACAAATTTGCTCTCATAGAAACTGAAAAAGGCACAATGAAACTAAAACTTTTTGGCGATGAGGCTCCACAAACGGTTTGTAATTTTGCTATTTTAGCTAATGAAGGATTTTATAAAGATTTAAATTTTCATCGCGTGATCCCAAATTTTGTCATACAAGGAGGTTGTCCGCACGGCAATGGTATAGGTGGACCTGGATATGAAATCATTTGTGAATGTGATGATCAAGAACATAAACATGAGCGTGGAACTTTATCTATGGCACACGCAGGACGCGATACGGGTGGTTCTCAATTTTTCATTTGTCACAGCCCTCAAGCTCATTTAGATGGAGTTCATACTGTTTTTGGGCAAATTGATCCAAAAGATAAGGAAAGTTTAGAAGTTTTAGACTCTATACGCCAAGGAGATAAAATTCTAGATATAAAAATTTGCGATAAAATTTAAAATTTTAAAACTTTTTTGAAGCTATAATTTACAAAGCTAGTCCATAAGTTTGACTAGCTAAAAATAATTAACACATAATTTTTTTTAAAGCTTTTTTTTCTATAATTATAATTTTATTTCAGTTAAATGTAACAAAATTACAAGGAGTTATGATTATGAAAACTAAGTTTTCACTTATTTTAAGTGCTTGTCTTCTTTCATCTTCACTTTTTGCTAAAAATGCAGATGATGAGATAACTAAGCTTCAAAAACAGCTTGCGCAAATTCAAGCCGAACTTGCACAAATCAGAAAAGAAAGAGAAGCTCAAGCTAAGCAAAATGAAGCTGTAAAAGCTGAACTTGCCGATCTTAATGATAGAGCTGATGAAACAGAATTTCAAGCTGCTTTAAGCAAGGTTAAATTTGGTCTTGAATTCTCAACTGCTGTATCAAATACAAACTTTAATCATATCCCTTATACAGAAGGTCAAACAAGTGGATATAAAGATTATAGTGTAAATAACAAATGGATGAATGAGCTTCATTTAAATATGAATGCTGATATTAATGATAAAACCAAATTCTATGGTCGTTTATCTATGGCTAAAAATTGGTCTCAAATGGGTTGGAGTGGTACTCCTTATGACTTAGATGCGGGAAGAAACACAAGAACAAGTGGGCCTGTACTTTATGTAGATAGGGCTTATCTTGACTACTATATCACACCTGAGTGGATTGCGACTGTAGGAAGACAACCAGGAACCGATGGTCCAGGAAGTAATCTTAGAAACAATGCTTTAAGACAATCCACTTATCCAGCCTTAGCAATCAACGCTCTAGGTGATGCAGCAGTGATCACTTATAAGCCTGAAAGTTTGCAAGATCATAAGGTAGCTATCCGTGCAGCTTATGGTAAAACTTACCAATGGGATGAAGAAGGTAAGGTAAGAGACTGGATGAGCGATCAAAAAGATGCTGATGCAAATCTTTATTATGCTGCAGTAGAAGGAGAACTTCCTATAGAAGGTATGGGAGATAATCTTATTATCTTCAATGTAGCTCATATGACTGATTTTGCATTGCCTATTCCAGGATCGACATTATTAGATGATGATGGAGTTATTAATTTAGGTAATCTTACTTTAGCTAATATTCATTTTGAAAATTACAAAGCTTTTGGAACAAATTTTAATTGGTTCGCATCTTTGGGATATTCTAATGGAAGCAATAATGAGATAAATCCATTATTAAGTGCAGCTCTTCAAAAACAAGGTTATGGTGATGGAAAATTCAATGAAAAAGATGGCTATGCGGTACATGTAGGTGGACGCTATGATTTTACCAAGGCTTTAAAAGTAGGGTATGAGTTCTTCTGGGGAAGTAGATACTGGTATACTATGAGCCGTCCAAGTATCAACGATCCGCTTAATATAAGAATGACAAGAGGAACGGCACATGATTTTTATGTGATTTATCAACTTGATAGATATCAATTCTTACGCTTAAGCTATACCAATATCCAAAACATTTGGGGCAATCGTGGCTTACCATTTGGTGGAGCGAAAAAAGATAAAGCAAGAGCTGATAATATCATGTTAATGTATAATGTAAAATTCTAAGGAGCAAAAGATGAGAAAAATACTTTTTGCAAGTTTATTACCTATCATTGCTTTGGCTGATTGTGCAAGTTTGATGGCAAAATACGAAGCTCCAGAGCCAGAGTCAAAAACAATGAAACAAGTTGAACGTTGGATTAATAAAAAAGTTAGTGATCCAGCTGATGCTGCTGTTTTAAAAGAGTGCATGATCGCTCGTGCAGCAGACAATCCAAATCAAGTTTCAGTTGCAGGTAAATAAAAAAAGCGGTGTAAAACCGCTTTTTACTGTTTAATTTTTTAGCTACAATTTTTTAAAATTTTCTTCAAATAAGGCTAATATGCAAGAAATCATTTCTTTTATTGTTGAGACGGCTAGTGCTTGGGGGTATTTGGGTATTATTATCTTAATGACCTTAGAGAGTTGTTTTATACCTTTTCCAAGTGAAGTTGTTATGATACCTGCTGGATATTTAGCACATAAAGGTGAACTTGATGTCACTCTTTGTATACTTAGTGGGACTTTAGGTTCTGTTTTAGGGGCTTTGATTAATTATTATATTTGCTTTTTTTGGGGTAAAAATTTTGTATTAAAATGGGGTAAGTATTTTGGTATAAATGAAGCCAAATTTGCTAAATTTGAAGAATTTTTTAACAAACATGGGGAATTTTCAACCTTTACTTGTCGTCTTTTACCAGGAATTCGTCAGTACATCTCTATGCCCGCAGGTTTGGTAAAAATGAAACTTGTAAATTTTATACTTTTTACTGCGCTTGGTAGTGCTATTTGGGTGGCTATACTTGTATTTTTGGGTTATTATATAGGACAAAATGAAGAGTTGATTAAAACTTATTTAACTCAAATTTTAATCATTATAATTATTTTTGTGATTTTCGCAAGCTTAATTTATATCAAAATCAAAAAGCCTTTTAGTAAATGATTTAAATTGTAAATCTTTTTTTCTTTATTATTTTCAAATTTGCTATAATTATAATAAATTCAAGTTAAAGATGATTAAAATATGGAAAAACCTGATATACAAAGATTAACTAATTTTTTAATCGTATATACTAAAACTTTATTAAGCGCTGGAACTTATACAGCTAGGGTAGCAAAATGCGTAGGAAGAATAGCCGAGGTTTATGGCTATGAGATCAATATCAATTTCTTTTTTCATCATATTACTTTAAATATTGTAGATATAGATGATAACTCTATTCAAAGAACTTATGTTATACCCAATCATCATGCCCATGTTAATTTTAAGCTTATTTTTGATTTAAGTGCTTTAAGCTGGGCTATATATGATCACAAATACGATCTTGAAAAAGCAAAAGTCGTTTTTGAACAAATTTCTCAACAAAAAAAGCATTCTTATTTGCTTAATCTTTTATTTGTTTCTATGGCAAATTCGGCTTTTTGTAGGCTTTTTGGTGGTGATTTTGGCGCTGGAAATTTAGTGTTTCTTGCAACTTTTGTGGGATTGTTGTTAAGATATATTTTAACTAAAGCAAAGATTGATTTAAGAATTCAATACATCCTTTGTTCTTTTGTCTCATCGTGGTTTGTATTTTTTGGACTGGATATGGGATATACCAATACCTCTGATGTGGCTTTGGGTTCTAGTATCTTGTATCTTATACCAGGGGTATTTTTTATAAATTCTGTGATTGATATATTAAAAGATCATATTTTAATGGGGTTTAGTCGTATTATCAGCGTGGCTATTTTGATTTGTTGTATAGCACTTGGAATTTACATGACGCTTAGTATTTCAGATTTTGGGATTTTAAGATGATTGAATTTATTTTAAGAGATATGTTTTTTGCTGCTGTGGCGGGATTTGGCTTTGCTTATGCTTGCAATCCACCTTTAAAAACCCTTATTTTATCTGCTCTTTTAGCGGCAATTGCACATGGGCTTCGTTTTACTTTGGTGGAATATTTTCATTTTCAAACTTTAGCAATCGCAACTTTTGTTGCCTCATTTTGCATAGGATGTTTAGGAATTGCTTTAGCAAAAATCATCAAAACCCCTGCTGAAATTATCGCTTTTCCTGCTCTTATTCCTATGATACCTGGAATTTATGCTTATAAAGCGATTTTGTATCTTATTTCTTTTATACGCAGTGATGATTTGAAGGCTAAGTCTGAATTTTTGGTTCAATTTTTTGATTATTTTTTTACAACCGTTTCTGTGACTTTGGCTCTAGCTATAGGAGTGAGTGTTACTTTGCTTATATTTTTTGAACAAAGTTTTATGATGACTAGACATGCAAAAAAACATTAAAACTTGTTGTAAAATTGTTTAATATTTCTTTTTATAATTTTAAATCAAAAATTTAAAAAAAAGGTATTGTATGTTATGTCCAGTTTGTAATGTAGATTTGATTATGAGTGATAGAAGTGGAGTTGAGATTGATTATTGTCCAAAGTGTCGTGGCGTTTGGCTTGATCGTGGAGAACTTGACAAAATCATAGAACGCAGTGTCCCTAATACAGCAAATTTTAACCAAGCTCCAAGACAAGAGTCAAGATATAATGACTCAGCTTATCATCAGCACAATGATTACTATAAAAAGAAAAAGAAAGAAAGTTGGCTAGGTGAGCTTTTTGACTTTTAATTTTTATAAAAATAACAAATATTTATATCTTTTTTAGCTTAATATCTTAAAATGTCAAGCAAAAAGGATATAAGATGTATAAATTTTTATCACACGAGCCTTTAGCTAACAAATCTTGTCATCATAATCACGAAGAACATTCTCATGAACATCATCATTCCCATGCTGATGCAAGGAGTATGGATAAAAAGATTTTAAGAATTTCTCTTTTAATGACTTTTTCTATGATGCTTGTGCAATTTATTTATTCAATCCTTTCAAATTCTTTGGCACTTTTAAGCGATACTTTGCATATGTTTTCTGATGTTTTTGCCTTAGCTCTTAGTTTTTTAGCTATTATAGCTGTAGAAAAATGGCAAGATCATCAAAAGACCTTTGGGTATTTTCGTCTTGAAGTTTTAGTGGCTTTTATCAATGCTTTAACCATTATTTTATCGGCTTTATTTATCATTTATGAGGCTATAGAAAAATTTATTAATCCAAAAGAAATTGACGCTAAAACCATGATAATTGTAGCTATTTTAGGCTTTTTGGTAAACGGGGTTAATGCTTTGATGATGTTTAAGGGTGCAAATTTAGAAAATGTCAATATGAAATCCGCTTTTTTACATATGATGAGCGATTTATTGGGTTCTTTAGCGGTTATTATAGGTGGGATAGTGGTGTATTTTAGCGGTATTGTTTATATAGATACGATTTTAGCTATTGTATTATCAATCTTGCTTTTAAGATGGGCGATTATCTTGCTTAAACAAAGCACTAATGTCTTGCTTGAAAGTTCTCCTGTGGATATAGAAAAAGTAAAACAAGTTTTGCTTTTAAATCCTAGTGTGGATGAGGTGGTGGATTTGCATATTACTCAAATTACCAATAAAATGCTAGTAGCTTCTATGCATTTAAAAGTGAAAGTTTGTGATCTAAAGGAATTTGAAAAACTATCTCAGGATTTATCCCATAAATTACTACATGAATTTGAAATCGGACACATTACTATACAACCTATAAGGAGTGAAAATGAAATTTAAAGTAAAAAATGTTAATTGCATGAATTGTGTAAATTTGATTAAAAATTCCCTTGAAGATGAATTTGGAAATATAGAAGTGGATTTGGAGCAAAAAATTTTAAGTTTAAATTTAGAAGAAAATCAAGTATCAAATTTTACAAAAGAATTTCAAGATTTAGGTTTTGAGATTGTGGAGCGTTTATAATGGAAGAATTGCGTATAAAAATAGGTAAAATGACTTGCGTTAATTGTTCTAATGCCATAGAAAGATCTTGTAAAAAAATTGATGGTGTTAAAGATGCTAGCGTTTCTTATGTGAATTCTAGTGGGGTTTTTTTACTTGAAAATCAAGAAAAACGCAAAGATATTATTGCAAAAATTAAAAATTTAGGCTTTGAAATTTTAGAAGATGAACAAAGCTTGAATGCATACAAGGCAAAAAAACACTTAGAATTAAGAAAAAATTTGCTCTTAAGTATAGTTTTGAGCGTGATTATTATGTATTTTGAAATGTTTGTTAAAAGTTCTTTTTCACAAAATATCCAAATGGCTTTGAGTTTTTTTGGGATATTTTATTGCGGGAGAGACTTTTTTTCTCATGCTTTTTTAGGCCTTAAAAGCAAAAATTTAGATATGAATACCCTTGTAGCTTTGGGGACTTTGAGTGCTTTTGTGTATTCTTTTTTAGTGTATTTGCAAATTTTTAAAGAAGAAGATTTGTATTTTAGTGGTGCAATGATGATTATTTCCTTTGTGCTTTTAGGAAAATATCTTGAAAGTAAGGCTAAATTTAAAGCACAAGATTATCAAAGGATTTTAGAAAATATAGACACAAAAAAGACAAAAATTTTGCTTGAAGATGAAAGTATTAAAGAAATTCCAAGTTCTTTTGTCAAAAGTGGCGATGTGCTTTTGGTAAAAGAAGGAGAAAGCATTGTTGCAGATGGAGTGGTGCTTTTAGGAAGCGCAGAGCTTGATATGAGTTTTTTAAATGGGGAGTTTTTGCCTGTTTTAAAAAAAGAAGGCGATGAAGTTCAAGCAGGAGCAGTAGTTTTAAATGGTGCTTTAAGGATTAAAGCAAATAAAAAGGCTATGGATAGTACTTTAGAGCAAATCAAAAATCTAGTTTTTGAAGCAGGAAATATCAAAAGTCCTTTGGCAAATTTAGCAGATCAAATTTCTAAATATTTTATAGGGGGTATAATATTTTTTGCTTTTTTAGTTTTTGTTTTTTGGGTGGTAAAAGCAGATTTAAATACAGCTTTTTTGCACGCTTGTGCTGTGCTTTTGATCTCTTGTCCTTGCGCTTTAGGTCTTGCAACGCCTATAGCTTTGGTTGTGGCAAGTTCAAATGCGGCAAAAAATTTCATTCTTATTAAAAATCCTGCTGCTTTGGAAAAATTAGCCTTAGTTAAGTATGCTTTTTTTGATAAAACAGGTACATTAACAAAGGAAAATTTGAGTATTTTTAAGCATAATCTTTCTAAAGATGATTTTGATAAATTATGTCAAATTGAAAGTTTAAGCTCTCATCCTATAGCCAAGGCTTTACATAAAGATCAAATTTTTGATTTAAAGGGTGAAGGAAGAGTGATTGTGGGTTCTGGCATAAAATACAAAGAAGATAGTGATATTTATCTTGTAGGTAGTGCGGAGTTTTTGCACGAAAATGAAGTTGACACAAAAGAAAGCGATATCTTTTTTGATTCTTTTAAAGAATATGCTAGGGTGTATTTTGCTAAGAATAAAAAGTGTTTAGGCAGTGTTTTATTAAGCAATGCTTTAAAAGATGGGGCTAAAGAGCTTGTGTTAAATTTAAAAGGGCAAAATCTTAAAACTTTTATTTTAAGTGGTGATCATATAGAAAATGTAGAAAAAATAGCCAAAGAATTACAAATAGATGAATTTCATGCTCAACTTAAGAGTGAAGAAAAACTACAAATCATTCAAAAATTTAAAAAAACTCTTTTTATAGGAGATGGGATCAATGATGCGGCGGCTTTATCTGCTGCAAGCGTGAGTATGAGTTTTTCAAAGGCAAATGAACTTGCAAAAAAAACAGGAGATTTTATCTTGATAAAAGATGATTTATCAGCGATTTTTAAATGCTTTAAACTTGCTAAAAAAACACGCAGTATTATCAAGTTAAATCTTTTTTGGGCTTTTATATATAATATATTTTGCATTCCTATCGCAGCAGGATTTGTACCTTTTATCACTTTAAGTCCTCATATAGCAGCGTTTGCAATGTGTTTTAGTTCTGTTACTGTAGTGCTTAATTCTTTAAGACTTAAAAGAATTTAAAAATTTAATTTTTTTAATAATATATTATTAAAATGGTATAAATGTAACAAAAATGTTTTTGCATAAGTAAAATGATTAGATTTTCAAAAATTATTTTGCATCGTTAGCAGGTATAGTGGTTTTTGGAAATGTGATAGATTACAATTCTAATTTCCAATTTGTTTCGCATGTGATGAGTATGGATGCAAAGCCTAATTTATTTAGGTAATGCTATGTTTATAGGGTTATTACTTTTCCTGTGATTCATCATATAAGCTATATAGCAATTATTCTTTTTGAACTTTTATTGCCTTAACAGCTCTAAAAAGGTGCTTATGATATGTTTAAAGCTAGAAATTTAGATGTTCAAAACTTTCATAATGTTAAGATTTTTGGGATTATTTCTTTAATTTGTTGTTGTATTTTATGGTTTGCCTTCCAAGTAGTTGCTGCAGAATGGTTTGAAATGTGGATGAGTAATGTTTGGAACGGTTTACCTGATGCTACAAGATTGGTAACTTATATGTTTTTAGCTTTGATTTTCATCTCTCTTAAAAATGATGATTAATTTTCTATACTAGGCTCTCCAAAACAATCTTTAAGAGCCTCTTTAAGATCTTCTTGTGGGTCAAATTTTTTGGCCCCTTCTTTAAGCATATTAATAGAACTTTGAATATCTATGTTTTTATTTTCATTGTTTGGTAATTCTTGAGTTAAGGATTGAAGCTTATTTTCATCAATTGTTAGTGCTTTTTGCACATTAATTTTAGCATTTTCTCCAAATTTAGCTTTAAAAAGTTCTTGTATGAGTTTAAAACCTTTATTGAGTGTGTCGCGATTTTGTCCTTGTGCGTTTGAGCTTATATTTAAAGTATTGTTTTCAAAACTAATAAATTTTGTGCTTTGTTTAAAGCATTCTGCAAGATCAAAATCCCTATCATAAATACTATCAAGCAAGATTTCATAAGCATTTTTTTCTATTTTTTTCTCAAGATTAGGCATGATAGGAGAAGGCGTGATCCTAGGTGTAATATTTGTTGTATTTTCTTGTTTGATTTCTTGGATTTGTGCGTCAATTTCTTTTAAATGACTTGCTTCCATCATCATAAAAGCCATAACACAAAGTGTAAAGCCATCATCATCACAAAGCATATTTTTAGCTTTTGATAAAATACGGAAAAATCTTTCATAAATTAAAGTAGAAAATTCTGTACTTTTTGCAAAAAAACTTTCTTTTAAATAAAAAAGCATTTCATCAATCACGCTTGAGGCTTCATAGTCTTGTAATTCTTCCAAATATGCAAAAACTTTTTCTTTGTCTTTTGTTAAAATAGCCTGATAAAAGGCTTTGATTTTTTGAGGATCTAAAAAGCCTAGCATATCTGTAATTTTACTAATGCTGATTTCATTTTGACAAAAAATAATAGCTTGGTCAAGCAAGGTTAAAGTATCTCTTAAAGATCCGTTGCCACTTCTTGCTATAAATTTTAAAGCTTCTTCTTCAAATTTAACATTTTCTTTAAGTAAAATTTCTTTAAGATGATTTAAAATTTCACTTTGTGGAATTTGTTTAAAGCGAAAATGTTGCGTTCTTGAAAGCACAGTAGCTGGAAGTTTTAAAGGATCTGTGGTTGCAAGTATAAATTTAACATAGCTTGGTGGTTCTTCTAAGGTTTTTAAAAGCGCATTTGCAGCCTGTTGGGTAAGCATATGCACTTCATCGATGATGAAAATTTTAAATCTTGCCATAGAAGGGGTGTATTTGGTTTGTTCGATTAAGGTTTGTATGTCTTCAAGTCCACGGTTGCTTGCAGCATCCATTTCTATAATGTCTATATGTTTGCCTTCAAGTGCTGCAAGACAGTGTTTGCAAGTACCACATGGAGTATCACTTGGCCCTTGTTCGCAAACTAAAGCACGAGAAAAAATTCTAGCACTTGAAGTTTTTCCACTTCCTCTAAGTCCTGAAAAAAGATAAGCATGAGCTAAGCGATTATGATTTAGAGCGTATTTTAAACTTACGCTAACTGTTTTTTGTCCTATGAGTTCATCAAAGGTTTTTGGTCTGTATTTAATCGCTAAAGCTTGAAGCATTTTCTACTCGTTCATTATAGATAAAAGTTCTACATTGTCTTTGGTTTTAAGCATTTTAGAATATAAAAATTTCAACGCCTCAACATCATCCATTTGAGAAATTGCTGAACGGATTGCCCAAATTTTTTGAAGATTTGCTACGCCTTGGAGTAATTCTTCTTTTCTTGTTCCTGATTTGATGATATTAATTGCAGGATAAATTCTTCTATCGGCGATATTTCTATCAAGAACTATTTCGCTATTTCCTGTACCTTTAAATTCTTCAAAAATTACATCATCCATTCTTGAACCTGTATCAATTAAAGCTGTAGCAACTATGGTTAAAGAGCCTCCATTTTCTATATTTCTAGCTGCGCCAAAGAAGCGTTTTGGTTTATGTAGGGCATTAGCATCTACCCCACCGCTTAGGACTTTTCCGCTGCTTGGAGTTGCGGTGTTATAAGCACGCGCCAGTCTTGTGATGCTATCAAGTAAGATAATAACATCTTTACCTGTTTCTACCATTCTTTTGGCTTTTTCTATCACGAGTTCAGCTACACGCACGTGATTATAAGCAGGTAAATCAAAAGTAGAACTAAAAACTTCACCTTTTACACATCTTTGCATATCGGTAACTTCTTCAGGTCTTTCATCGACTAAAAGCACGATTAAATGCATTTCTGGGTGGTTTTTTGCAATAGCAGCAGCAAGTTCTTTCATAAGCTCTGTTTTACCTGTGCGTGGTGGAGCAACGATGAGTCCGCGTTGTCCTTTTCCTATAGGAGTAAAAAGATCCAAAACACGACCAGTAAGCTTCATAGCATCGTATTCGAGTTTGATTTTTTCTGTTGGAAAAATAGGGGTTAAGTTATCAAATAAAGGTCTTTCTTTGGCTTCTTGCAAAGGTAGATAATTGATCGCTTCGATTTTTAAAAGAGCGTAGTATTTTTCTTGATCTTTTGGTTCTCTTACCTGTCCTGTAACGATGTCGCCTACACGCAGAGCAAATTTTCTAATTTGTGAATTTGAAACATAAGCGTCATTAACACTATCGCTAAGATTAGAGTCCATGCCTCTTAAAAAGCCATAACCTTCAGAAGAAATTTCTAAAATCCCTGTAAAAAGTATGAAACCGCCTTTTTTTGTTTGTGCTTTTAAAATTTCAAAAATAAGTTCTTGGCGGCGAAATTCTCTTGGATTTTCGATTTCACATTCATTAGCGATTTTAACTAGATTTTCTAGATCTAATAATTTTAATTCTTCGATTTTATAACCTTCCACTGGAACGTGGGTTCTTTGATGTTGTTTTTTTTCTTTTTCCATAAGTCCTCGTAAGATTTAGCAGAATAATTTTTGTAAAATGTGATTTTAGTAAAAAAATGCACTTTTTGTCAAATTTTGTTTATAATTATAAAAAATATTTTTTTAAAGAATGATTATGAAATGTGAACATTGTAAACTTGATTATAAACAGGCTCAAATGATAGAGTATAAGGGTAAATTTTTTTGTTGTAAGGGTTGTGAGAGCGTTTGGGAAATTTTACATGAAAGTGGACTAGATGAGTTTTATGAAAAGCTTGGAAATCAAACCTTAAGCCCTGTAAATTTTCAAAATGAAATGAAAAATTATGATGAGTTTATCACTAAAACCAAAGAAGGATTTAGTGAAATTTATCTTATGATACATGGTATAGAATGTGCAGCTTGTGTGTGGCTTAATGAGAAAATTTTAACCAAGCAAAAAGGAATTTTAGAACTTGATATCAATCATTTAAGCCATAAAGCACGCATTGTTTTTGATGAGCAAAGTATTTCTTTGGTGCAAATTTTAAGACTTATTGAAAGCATAGGTTATAAAGCGAGTGCTTATGATGCGAGCAAGGCTTCAAAAAAAGCGGATTTACTAAAAAGGGAATTTTATTCTAAGCTTGTTGTGGCTATAGCTTGTGTGATGAATATCATGTGGATAGCAGTGGCAAAATACGCAGGACTTTTTAGCGGTATGGATAAGGATACTAAGGATATTTTAAATTTTGCTGAATTTATCCTTTGTTCTCCTGTGCTTTTTTATACGGGATCTCATTTTTATAAAAGCGCTTTTAAAACTTTAAAAATGCATAGTTTAAATATGGATGTATTGGTAATTAGCGGAGCGAGTTTGGCTTATGTTTATTCTTTATGGGCTATGTTTTTTAGGGTAGGGGAGGTGTATTTTGACTCCGTGGCGATGATAATTTGCTTTGTATTTATAGGTAAATATCTTGAGATGTTTAGTAAAAAGCGTGCTTTAGATACTATAGATGGGCTTAATGATTTTTTACAAAATGAAGTTTTGGTTTTTAATGGTAAAGAATTTGTTCCTAAAGAAGTGCAAAAGGTTTGTTTGGGAGATAGAATTTTACTTAAAACTGGAGATAAAATTTTAATCGATGGGATTTGTAAAAGTGGTGAAATGAGTGTGGATACTTCTTCTTTAAATGGAGAAAATATCCCAAAACTCATACAAAAAGAAGATGAAATTTTTTCAGCTTGTATAGTGCTTGATGGAAGTGTGGAGTATGAAGCAACAAAGCTTTACAAAGATTCAAAACTCAGTCAAATTATTCAGCTTTTAGAACTTGCAAGTTCTAAAAAAGCAAAACTTGAAAGTTTGGTCAATAGTCTTTCGGCTTATTTTTCTAGAACGGTTTTATTGATTGCTTTTATTTGTTTTGCTTTTTGGTTTTTTTACAAGGAAGCAAGTTTTGAAATTTCTTTAGTCAATGCAATTGCGGTTTTGATTATCGCTTGTCCTTGTGCTTTGGCTTTAGCAACACCAGTGAGCAATCTTGTGGCCTTAGGTAGGGCTTTAAAAAAGCATATTTTGTTTAAAAGTTCTAGCGTGATAGAAGATTTAAGCAAATGTGATTGTGTGATGTTTGATAAAACAGGTATTTTGACTAAAATAGAGCTTGAACTTAAAGAGGTTTTTTTGGATAAAGCGCTTGATTTAAATGAGCTTTATAATTTTGTAAAACTTTCTAAACACCCTATCTCTCAAAATATTGCGTCATATTTAAAGCAAAAAGGAGCTAAGGATTTAAATTTAGATTTTAAAAAGCATTCGAGTATTCAAGCTAAAGGTTTAAGTGCTGAGTTAAATGAAGAGTTGCTTTTAGGTGGAAGTTCTAAATTTTTGCAAGAAAAGGGTATTGTAACTAAAGAATTTGATAATACGCATTTTATTTTTGCTAAGGAAGGTAAAATTTTAGCTTTTTTTGAGTTTGATAGTGTTTTAAGAGAAGGTGCAAAAGAGCTTATTGCTTATCTTAAAAAAGAAAAGAAAGAATTAATGATACTAAGTGGCGATCATCAAAAAGCAGTGGAAAAAATAGCTAAAAAGTTAGAAATTCAAAATTATCAAGCTTCTTGTTTGCCTGAAGATAAAATGAAAACTATAGAAAATTTAAGCAAAAATTACAAAGTTTTATTTGTAGGCGATGGGGTAAATGACGCTCTAGCTTTAAAATACGCAAGTGTTTCGATGACTTTAAGAGAAGGAAGTGATCTAGCTATAGAAAGTAGTGATGTTTTACTTTTGAAAAATGACTTGCTTTCTTTAAAAAAAGCCATAAAATTATCTAAAAACACCTTTAAAATTATCAAGCAAAATCTTGCTTTTTCTTTGTTTTATAATGCTTGTACCATACCTTTGGCTTTTTTGGGCATGATTAATCCTTTGTTCGCTGCTATTTCTATGTCTTTTAGTAGTATAATAGTCGTTTTAAATGCTTTAAGGATCAAAGAATGAATAGTATAATCATGATGATGATAGGGGTGTCTATCTTAGCGTTTTTTATCATTTTG
This sequence comes from Campylobacter sp. CH186, assembly GCF_004378925.1. Taxonomy (NCBI): domain Bacteria; kingdom Pseudomonadati; phylum Campylobacterota; class Epsilonproteobacteria; order Campylobacterales; family Campylobacteraceae; genus Campylobacter; species Campylobacter sp. CH186. Next base: position 384,879 of record NZ_RYYB01000001.1, read on the forward strand.
GCAACTTTGCTTTGGGGGATTAAAAATAAGCAGTTTGATGATGATTATAAATTTACTACTTTAAATGACGATGAGGATTCTTTGCGTGATGCTATAGAATTAGAAAGGCGTAAAAAAGAAGCTTTGGATAAAAAAAGGCTTTCTTAAAAAGGAAAGCCTTTTTAAGAAATTATTTTAAAGTTTCAATATGAGCTTCAATAGCTTTAAAATCTTCTTCAGTTAAACCTTTAAGGTTAAGTTTCATGATCGCACCTTGACCATAAGCATTTCTTTTGCCTTCTGAATATTCTTTCATGTATTGAAGTCTTTCAGCAGAAGAAAGAGTTTTTAAGGCTGGAACTTTGTTTAAGTAAACTTTGTCAGCATTTGCACCATGGCATACTGCACATTTTTTAAAAAGTGTAGCACCATCTGCAGCAAAAGCAGAAACGCCAATACATGCCAAAGCAGAAACTACTAATAATTTTTTCATTTGTTTTCTCCTTAGTAAAAATTAGATTGCTAGGTATTATATATCTTTATTTTTATAAAAATCTTAAGAAATTAAAGATAATGTTTATTTTCTTTTTAAAAAAGCTATATTATAATGTTTTTATGAAAACAAAAGCATTATTTTTAGATAGAGACGGTGTGATTAATATAGATAAAAAATATGTCTATAAAATAGAAGATTTCGAATTTTGTAATGGAATTTTTGAACTTTGTAGATATTTTTTAGCTAAAAATTATTTGCTTTTTATAGCGACAAACCAATCAGGCATTGCAAGAGGATATTACAAGGAAAGTGATTTTTTAAAGCTTTGTGATTACATGCTTAAAGAATTTGTCAAACAAGATATAAAAATTGATAAAATTTATCATTGTCCGCATTTAGAAGGTTGTGAGTGTCGCAAACCTAAAGCAGGAATGCTTTTAAAAGCAAAAGATGAGTTTGATTTGGATATGAAAAATTCTATCTTTATCGGAGATAATCTAAGCGATATGCAAGCAGGATTAAATGCTGATATTGGTACTTTGATTTTAGTAAATGAAGAAAAAAAAGAAGGCGATTTTTTTAAGCAATGCAAAAATTTAAAAGAAATTTTGAGCTTTTTTAAAGAAAAGGACATTTAAATGAAAATAGCAATTACAGGTGGTGCAGGATTTATAGGTTCACAACTGGCTTTAAATTTGCAAGAAAAACATGAAATTTTAATCATCGATAAAATGCGTAGTAGTGCGACTTTTGAAAATGGAAATTTACAAAGTTTTGGGCATTTTAAAAATTTGCTTGAATTTGATGGAGAGCTTTTTGTAGGTGATATTAATGATGAAAAAGTTTTAAAAAAGATTGAAGATTTTAAGCCAGAGATTATTTTTCATCAAGCAGCAATTTCAGACACTACGGTTTTTGATCAAACTAAGGTTTTACAAACCAATTTAAATACTTTTAAAGATTTTATAGAACTTAGCATAGATCTTAATGCAAAGCTTATTTATGCAAGCTCAGCTTCGGTTTATGGTGATGCAAAAAGTCCGCAAACTGTAGGTAAAGATGAAGAACCAAAAAATCCTTATGCTTTTTCAAAATTGATGATGGATAAGTTGGCGAAAAAATACTACGATAAAGCTCATTTGATAGGACTTAGATATTTTAATGTTTATGGAAAAGGCGAATTTTATAAAAACAAAACCGCTTCTATGGTTTTGCAATTTGGACATCAAATTTTAGCGGGTAAAAATCCACGCTTATTTGAAGGAAGTGATAAAATTTATAGAGATTTTACCTATATCAAAGATGTTATTAGTGCCAATTTAATCGCCCTTGACTCAAAATGTGGAGTTTATAATGTAGGCAGTGGTAAAGCAAGGACTTTTCAAGATATAGTTGATATTTTGCAAAAAGAGTTAAAGACTGATTTGCCTTGTGAATATATCCCAAATCCTTATGTAAAATCTTATCAATTCCATACTGAAGCAAAACTAGAACAAGCTTGGGATTATCAGCCAAAATTTAGTCTTGAAGAGGGTATAAAAGATTATTTAGATGAGATAAAAAGACTTTTTGAAAAGGAAGTAAATGCTTGAGTTTTTAAGCCAGCAAAAACCTAAAATTTTGATTATAGGGGATTTTATGGTGGATAATTACACTTGGTGTGATTGTTCGCGTATCAGCCCTGAAGCCCCTGTTTTGGTAGCTAAAACTCTTAAAGAAGATAAAAAATTAGGCGGGGCTGCGAATGTTTATGCAAATTTAAAAAGCTTGGGAGCTGATGTTTTTACATTCGGTGTTGTGGGCGATGATGAGAGTGGGAAATTTTTACAAGAAAATTTAAAAGGAGAATTTTTGATCCAAAAAGGACGCAAAACTCCTTTTAAAAATCGTATTATGGCACACAATCAGCAGGTTTTAAGACTAGATGAAGAAGATACAAGTGAGATTTTGCTTGAAAATGAGCTTATTGCTTTGTTTGATAAAAAGATTAAAGACTTTAAGGCTGTGGTTTTAAGCGATTATGCCAAAGGTGTTTTAACCCCTAAAGTTTGTAAGGCTGTGATAGAAAAGGCTAAGGTTTTAAATATCCCTGTTTTGGTTGATCCTAAGGGGAGTGATTTTAGCAAATACAGTGGTGCAACCTTACTTACACCTAATAAAAAAGAAGCTTTAGAGGCTTTGAAATTTGAAAATTTAGAGGGTGAAAATTTAGAAAAAGGGATTAAAAAATTAAAAGAAGATTTTGCTTTGCGTTATTCTATCATCACTCTTTCAGAAGCGGGGATCGCACTTTTTGATAAGAGTTTAAAAATCGCACCTGCTAAAGCCTTAGAAGTTTATGATGTAACAGGGGCGGGCGATAGTGTGATCGCCGTTTTGGCTTTTTGTTTGGCAAATGAGATTGAAATTTTTAAAGCTTGCGAACTTGCCAATGAAGCTGCAGCCGTTGTAGTGAGTAAAATAGGTAGCGTGAGTGTGAGTTTTGATGAGATTAAGAGTTTTAATCGTGTGGATTTTGAGAAAAAAATCAAAAGCAAAGAAGAACTTTTAACGCTTTTAAAACAAAATGATAAAAAGATTGTTTTTACAAATGGTTGTTTTGATATAGTGCATTTTGGACATATAAAATACCTTGAAAAAGCTAAAAGATTGGGTGATGTTTTGATTGTAGGTTTAAACTCAGATGCGAGTGTGAAAAGACTCAAAGGCGAGAGTCGTCCTGTAAATTCAGAGTTTCAAAGAGCTTGCATATTGGCAGCTTTTTATTTTGTAGATTTTGTAGTGATTTTTGATGAAGATACGCCTTTGGAACTTATAAGCTTTTTAAAACCCGATATTTTGGTTAAAGGGGCTGATTATAAAGATAAGCTTGTTGTGGGTGCGGATATCGTTTCAAAGGTTAAATTAATTGACTTTGAAGAAGGATTTAGCACAAGCAAGATCGTAGAAAAGATTAAGGATAAAATATGATAAATTTAATAGAAAAAGAATGGCAAGAACATCAAAAAATCGCTCAAAAAAGTGAAATTTTAAAAGGACAAATCGCTAAAGTAGGTGAGCTTTTATGTGAGTGTCTTAAAAAAGGTGGTAAAATTTTAATTTGCGGAAATGGTGGAAGTGCAGCTGATGCACAGCATTTTGCAGCTGAACTTAGTGGGCGTTATAAAAAAGAACGCAAGGCTTTAGCAGGTATAGCGCTTACAACCGATACTTCAGCACTTAGTGCTATAGGAAATGACTATGGTTTTGAGTTTGTTTTTTCAAGACAAGTGGAAGCTTTAGGAAATGAAAATGATGTTTTAATCGGTATTTCAACGAGCGGAAAAAGCCCTAATGTTTTAGAAGCTTTTAAAAAAGCAAAAGAACTTAATATGCTTTGTTTAGGGCTTAGTGGAAAGGGTGGTGGAATGATGAATAAGCTTTGTGATCATAATCTTGTTGTGCCAAGCGATGATACAGCTAGAATTCAAGAAATGCACATTTTAATCATACATACGCTTTGTCAGATTATAGATGAGAGTTTTTAATGAAAGTTTTTATCATCAATTTAGAGCGTTCTTTAGATAGAAAAGAGCATATGCAAAAACAAATCCAAAAGCTTTTTGAAATAAATCCTACTTTAAAAAATAAATTAGAATTTATTTTCTTTAAGGCTATTGATGCTAAAAATAAAGAACATTTGGAATTTAAAGATCATTTTCCTTGGTGGGGTTCTTGGGTGCTGGGTAGAGGGCTTTCTGATGGAGAAAAAGCTTGTTTTGCTAGTCATTATAAACTTTGGCAAGAATGCATGAAGCTTGATGAGCCTATAATCATCCTAGAGGATGATGTGGAATTTAGTGATGAATTTTTAAATAATGGAGTAGAATATATAGATGAGCTATTAAAGAGCAAATATGAATATATAAGACTTTGTTATTTATTTGATAAAAGATTGTATTTTTTGAACGAGAATGGATATTATTTAAGTTTTGAAAAACTTGCTGGATCTCAAGGTTATGTACTGCAAGTAAGTGCTGCAAAGAAATTTCTTAAATATGCTAAAAATTGGATCTATGCCGTAGATGATTATATGGATATGTTTTATAAACATAATGTGTTAAATATAGTTAAAAAACCTTTATTATTAAAACATGATTGTAGAATAGAAAGTTCAATTTCTCAAGCTGGACGTTTATTTTTGAAGGCTAAATTTTACAGAAAAATTATTAGAGAAATTTTTAGACTTTATAGAAATATTTTAAAACTATCTTATACTTTTTACATTAAGAAAAAATTAGATATTAATTAAATTTTGAATTGCTTTTAAAATCACTTCAGGCTTTAAATCTTTCATGCATTTGTGGTGTTTTAAAGGACAGGTTTTTTGCATACAAGGCATACAAGCTAGATCTAAATGCACTAATTTTGCGTTTTGATTTTGCCAAGGTGAAGTTTGGGTAAATTTCGTAGGGCCAAAAATAGCCACGGTTTTTACCTTATAAACCGCACTTATGTGCATAGGACCACTGTCATTTGTGATAAAAAGATCGCAAAAAGCGATATTTTGACAAAGGGTTTTGATAGTGGTTTTATTGCAAAGATTTTTTACTTTTATGTTTTGTTCTTTTAAAATTTGATAAATTTCATTACAAAGTTCTTGTTCGGCTTTTCCTGCACCAAAGATTAAAATTTCATGACTTTGGCTGAAATTTAAAGCCACTTTAGCAAAATAACTCGCATCCCATCTTTTTGCACTTCCAAAGCTTGCGCCAGGGTTGAGTCCTAGAATTTTTTTACCATTTTTTAAGACAAGAGGGTTTTGAAATTTTAGCTTAAAGGGAAGTTTTAAGTCTTTAAAATGAGCTTTTATGTCAAGCGAGTTTTCTATAAAATAAAGGTATTTTAAAACTTGATGTTCTTCTTTGTACTTGTTTTTGTTAAAAAAATATCTTTGTTTTGTTTTAAGAATATACAAGATAATCTTAGAAGAAAACGCAGATCTAAAAGCAAAGCTAAAATTGATTTTACCAAGTTCTTTGCGTAAAGATAGGGCTTGTTTGTAGCGGGATTGCTTATTTTCTATGATGATTTTAGAATTAGGAAATTCTTTAAAAAGTGTTGTGGAAACCAAAGAACCATAAAGGATAAATTGAGCATCTTTAAAGTGTTCTTTTATAGCATATAAAGCAGGCGAAGCCATCACCGCATCGCCTAGCCAAGTGGGAAGGTGTATAAAAATTTTCATAAATTTCCTAAACTTTGATAGAATTGTTTTTATTATTTTAACAAAATTTAGGAAAAATATGCCACAACTTTCGATCATAATTCCGCTTTTTAATTCTTGTGATTTTATCTTAAGAGCTTTGCAAAGTTGTATAAATCAGACTTTAAAAGATATTGAAATTTTGATTATCGATGATAAAAGTAAAGATAATAGTTTAAATATGGTTTTAGAATTTGCTAAAAAAGATCCAAGGATAAAAATCTTTCAAAATGAAGAAAATTTAGGAACTTTTGCAAGTAGAAATTTGGGAGTTTTGCATTCTAGGTCTAATTTTATAATGTTTTTAGATAGTGATGATTTTTTAACTCTTGATGCTTGTGAAATAGCGTTTAAAGAGATGAAAAAAGGTTTTGATTTGCTTTGTTTTGATGCCTTTGTGCATAGGGTAAAAACCAAACAATTTTATCGTTTTAAACAAGATGAAGTTTTTAATCAAAAGGAATTTTTAGAATTCTTAAGCAAACAAAGGCATTTTTGCTGGTCAGTTTGGGCGAAGTGCTTTAGAAAAGATATCATCTTAAAAAGTTTTGAAAAAGTTAAAATAGATGAGTATTTGAGCTATGGCGAAGATGTGCTTTTTTGTTATATTTATTTTATGTTTTGCGAGAAAATAGCTGTTTTTAAAACTTGCATTTATCATTATGAATTTAATCCAAATGGAAGATATGAAAACAAAAATAAAGAAATTTTAAATCAAAACTATAAAGATAAAAAGAAAAGTAATGAACTTATAAGAAGACTTTCTATGGATTTTAAAAATGATAATTTTCATGAAAAATTATTTAGTGTTTTAGAGAAAGAGGAAATGAGTTTGAAAAATAGAAATTAAGTTTAGATTTTATATAATTAGGTTTGTATTTTAATAATAAAAGGCTAAGAATGACTGAAATTTCAAGTTTTTGGTATACTCCTAAAGGTTATAAAGGTATAGGTCTAATGGAAATCCTTACTATTAAATCTTGGCTTGATAATGGATATAAATTCCATCTGTATACTTATAATTTAGATGATAAAATATTTTTAAAATTTCAAGAATTATTTAGCAATTTTATACTTAAAGATGCAAATGAGATTGTACCTTTTAGTGAGTATTTTAGCGATGATAGAGGAGCTGGAGTAGCTGCTTTTTCGGATTATTTTAGGTTTAATCTTTTATATCAAAGAGATGCTCTTTGGGTAGATTTAGATATGGTTTGTTTAAATCATATGGATTTAAGTCAAGAATATATTTTTACCCAGGAGATTGACAAAGATGAAACTAAACCAAGAATTACAACATCATTTTTAAAATTTCCTAAAAATTCGGATTTTGGGAAAAATCTTATACAAGAAGCAAAAAAGATTATAGATAATAAAAAAATTATTCCTTGGGGGGTAATAGGTCCTTGGTTTTTAGCAGAACAGGTTGAAAAATGGGATTTAGGTAAATATAAATGGGATTATAAACAAACTTGTCAAATTCCGTGGTATAAAGTTAAAAATTTTATAGACAAGGGACAAGTTTTTGATGAAGGTAGACCTTGTTTACACTTATTTTCCGAAATGTGGAAAACTAACAAAATGAATAAAAATTTATTTTATAAAAACGGGATTTATGGTAGTTTGTTAACCAAATATTATATAAATGATTTATTAGATACTATAGATTATCCTAAAAGAAATTTCTTTTTAAAGTGTATTGATAATATTAAATATAAGTTAAAAATTTAAGATTTTCTCCCATTTTAACATGACAGTTTTTTCAGAAAAATTTTTTATAGCTTTTTGTTTAGCTTTTTCTCCCATATTTGCTCTTAAATTTTCATTTTCTATTAAAATTTTAGTTTTTTGAGCAAAATATAAAAGATCATTATCTGGTATTAAATATCCATTTTCTCCATCATCTATAATATCGCTTGGCCCTGTTTTAATATCAAATGCAACCAATGGTAGCCCAAATGATAAAGCTTCTATTAATACCATAGGAAAGCCTTCATAATAGCTACACATTGCAAATATACTAGCGTTTAGATATTCTTTTTCAATATCCTGTGTAAAAGGTTTAATCTTGATTGAATTTTCAAGATTATTATCTTGAATTTTTGTTTGAATTTTTTCTTTATTTTCCCCCTCTCCAATTATGGTTAATGTCCATTCTTGATATTTTTTATTATTTTGAATAATATTCCAAATTTCAATAAGCCTAAGAAATCCTTTTAAATCATCTTGTGTAAACCTTCCTACACTTAAAATATTTTTTTGTCTATAATTAGTTTTTTTAGATGGAATGCAAGGTAGAAAGTTAGGAATGGTATAAATATTTTGATGTCTTTTCTTCCATTGCTCAAGTTCTTTACTTGAAAGAGTAATAATTTTATGAAAATAAGAGAGATTATTACATTGCTTGTAAACATTGAAATTTCCATGTATAATTTTAATATATTGTGTATTTTTTAGTTTAAATATAGGTACAAATGTCTGATAATCATTTGATATAATGACATCTACCCCCCGCCGCCATTTTTTTATCATTTTATTGATAATTATATTGTTTATTATTGTTTTTATGGCTGTAATTTTTTTAGATTTAAGTGGTGTTTCTGTGTTTTTATATAAAAAATGTAGATTAACATTTTTATTTAATAAAAATGGAACGAAAGAATTTTTTTGTATATACTAAGAATAATCACATCATGGTTTTTTGCTAAAGAATTAGCCAAATTAGCAACAACTCTTTCAGTACCACCATATACCGTCATATCATAATTTATAAGTAAAATTTTCATTAAATTTCCTAAGTTATAATTTTCATTTATTTAAATATATATAAAGGAAGATTATAGTTGAAGAATTCTGAAATTTCAATAATTATACCCACCTATAATGTAGAAAAATATATAGCAAGAGCTTTAGAAAGTTGCATAAATCAAACCTTTAAAGATATAGAAATAATCGTTGTGGATGATTGTGGAAATGACAAAAGTATAGAAATAGCTAAAGAATATGCCAAAAAAGATACAAGAATAAAAATAGTTTATAATGAAGAGAATTTAGGTCTTTTGAGGGCTAGGTATGAGGGGGGGTAAAATTGTAAATTCTCCTTATATTATGTTTTTAGATCCTGATGATTATTTAGAACTTAATGCTTGTGAAGAGTGTGTGAGAATTTTAAACACTCAAAAAGAAAGTGATTTTATATGGTTTGATTTTATATATAAAAGAATTTCAGGGGTTGTAAATAGGGGAAATTTTTTACAAGATCAAACTTTTACTGTTTTTGAATATTGTCAGAATATTATAACTCAAAATAATAGTACTTCTTATTGGAATCTTTGTTCTAAACTTATTAAAACAGAAATATATTTAGCATCTTTTTCTTTTTTAGAAAAAAAGATATTAAACGCTAAATTAATCATGGCAGAAGATGCATTAATTTATTTTTTTATTATTTTAAATTGTGGAAAAATTACTACTAGTGCAAAAAATATTTATTATTATTGTCAAAATGACAATAGTTCTGTTGAGACTAATGATATTGTCAAAATTGAAAAAAACTTACAAGATGAAAAAATAGTTATTGGAATTTTACTAGAATTTTTAAATCATCATAAAAAGAATATTGAATTATATTTGTATGTTTTTTTAAAAATAATGATTGGTGAATTAATCGTATATAAATTACATCGAGAAATAAAATTATATCGATTAAAATATAATTATATGATATATAAAATAAAAAAAATAAAAAATAAATTTCTAATAAAATATTTTTTATTGAAAAGATTTTTGATGGAAAAGTATTTTAAAAATAAATTTAATTGAATGTGTTATAATTATCACTTAGATTATCATGTTGGAGTATTGGTATTGTTAAGCTTAAATTTAATAAAGAATTAATGTGTGCAAAATTTCCGTCATAATCCCAATTTATAATGTGGAAAAATACCTAGATGAGTGTTTAAAAAGCGTCATAAATCAAAGTTATAAAAAATTAGATATTATCTTAGTAGATGATGGAAGCACTGATAATAGCTTAAATATCGCTAGAGAATATGCCAAAAAAGATGAAAGAATTTTTCTTATTACAAAAGAAAATGGTGGTTTAAGTTCAGCTAGAAATGCGGGTTTAGAATTTATAAAAGGTACAAAATTAAGAGATTTTTTTGAAAATGAAGAAAATATTATTAGTTATAAAAAATCAAATACTTTTAAAAACAATACTAAAGAACTTACGAAAGAAGAAATAAATAAAAAATTTACAAAACTTAGCAAAAATATAATACAAACAAAGCTAAAAAATATTAACGATTTTATCATCCAAGATTTACCTGATAATATTATTCATTTTTTAGATTCCGATGATTATTTAGATCTTGATTGCATTGAAAAATGTGTAAATGAGATGAGTAAAGATGATATAGATATTTGCACACATAATATTAAAGAATTTCTTGAAGAAGAGCAAGTATTTAGACAAAAAGCAGAATGTGATATTTATTTAAATTGTAAATACGCTAAAAATATTAGTGGGATTGATTTTTTTAGAAAAAATAATATTTGTGAGTTTTATTTTGCTTGGCAAGGAGCTTTTAGAGCAAGTTTATTAAATGCCTATAAGCTTCGTTTTATTTATGGGATTTATCATGAAGATCATGATTTTGGAACTATATTATTCTTAAGCGCTAAAAAGATAACTTGTATTAAAGAAGAGTTGTTAATTTATAGAATTCGAGCTAATTCTATAATAAAAAGTGAAAAAGAAAAAATAATTCCTAAAAATATGCCTTTTTATTTAGAGCCTTTAAGACATTATTTTGATGATTATTCTAAGCTTAGAGCTTATTTTAAGGCTTATTGTATGTGTGTAATTGGGGTTAATATTTTGCTTTTTTGCAAAGAAAGTAGGATATTAAATGAAAAATTAGCAAATAAGATATTTTTACATTATATTCATTATTATATTGAGCAATACTATCCTTTAAATTATCTCAATATAAAGGATTTATTTGCTTTAGCGGGTATCAATTTAAGATTTTTTAGATTTAGGTTACTATTTAGATTTTATTTGCGTCATCCTAAAAAACTTTTTAAGAAAAATAATGCCTAAAATTTCAATAATTATACCCACCTATAATGTAGAAAAATATATAGCAAGAGCTTTGGAAAGTTGCATAAATCAAACCTTTAAAGATATAGAAATAATCGTTGTGGATGATTGTGGAAATGACAAAAGTATAGAAATAGCTAAAGAATATGCCAAAAAAGATACAAGAATAAAAATAATCCACAATAAAACAAACCTAGGTACCTTTGCAGCCAGAAATAATGGTGTTAAACATTCAAATAGTGAGTATTTGATGTTTTTAGATCCTGATGATTATTTAGAGCTTGATGCTTGCAAAAAATTAATACTCTTAATACATACTTATAAAATATGCCAATTTTCTTTTACTCAGATTAGTAATGGCGTTAAATTAAAATCAGCATTTAAGGATACACTTAAAAATTTAGAAGAATTTAAAGGAATTTATTGGAATATCTGCACTCTGTTTGTAAAAAAGGATTTTTATTTGGATTCATTAAAAGAGCTTTTTGCAATAGATAAAAAACTCCTAGTAGCCGAAGATATGCTTGCGTTTTTTTTCTTGATAAACAATTTAAATGATAATGGATACTTGCAAGTTGATTTGCATTTGTATAATTATGTAGATAATTCTTTTTCGATTACTAAGCGACGAAAAAATAAAGAGAAAATTCAGGATTGTTTAGATGATTATTTTTATATTTTAAAATATATAAAAGAAAATAAAATTCTTAAAGAAAATTTAAAGTCATATGTCTTGATTTATTTACAAATTGATATTTTAAAATTTTTATTTAATAATAAAGAAATAAATTATTTTAAATATAAATTATTAAAAAAATTTTATAAATGTAAAATGCTATTTTTAAAACTTAATTTCTCCAAGAAATCTTTTTGTTTTTGATGGAATCTAAATAAATTTGATGATTGCTTTCAAGCATTTTTTTGCTATTTTCTTTGTGATAAATATGATAAGCAATAGCTTTAAATTTTAAGCGTCTAAAAATACCTTTATTAAATAAAAATCTAGCCACAAATTCACTATCTTCTCTACCCCAACCAATAAAATTTTCATTAAAACCATCAAGTTCGTCAAAATCAGTCTTAAAAAAACTCATATTGCAACCTCTAATACCTTTAATAAGAGTGGTTTTTTTAAAGATTTTTTCATCTTTTTTTGAAAGATTGTAAAGTATTTTAGCTAAAAAAGAATTTTTAGAACTTTTAAAATCTTTTTTATTAAAAGCTATGCGATAATCATCTTTGTTTAAAATTTCTTCGCTTTCTTTTTCATTTAAAATTACTCTTGAACCTTGTAAAAAAAGCTTTCTTTGTGCAAATTCTAAATGTTCTTTTATGAAATCTTTTTCCAAAATCATATCACCATCAATAACTATTATATATTCACTATCAGTGTTTTTTATAGTTTTGTTGCGACTTTTACTAAGTTTAAACCCTTCATCTTCTTGCCAAATGTGTTTTAAAGGGCAAGGAAAATCTTTTTGATATTCTTTAATAAGCCTTGCTGTATCTTCTTTGCTACCATCATCTGCGATTAAAACTTCATTGGGTAAAAAAGCTAGATTTTTAACACTATCAAGTACTAATTTAAGGCGTTCTTTTTGATTATAGGTTGTTATTATTAAAGCACAAGTTTCTGGCTTTTGTCTTTGAAGTTCATATAATTTCATGTATTTAAAAAACACCCCTAAGGCATTGCAAACGCTAATTATAAAGCCTTTATAGCCGTATAAAAAGCCACTTTTTAAAAAATAATTTCTAAAAAAAGTCCAAAAAGCTCTTAAATTTGCTTTTAAAACACCACTTTTTTTGTGTATATTTTGTTTTGTCCAAAGGCTTGAGTAGTACTGCATTTTATTAATTAAGTGAGAAATATCTCTAAAAGCATAATGCCTTAATCCATTTTTAAGATGAATTTTTTTAGCATTGCTTGGTAGAATAAGACTTTCATGTACTAAATTATCATTAAAATGAGTGAAATTTTTATTAAAAATTCTTAAAACATAATCAGGCCACCAACCACATGCCTTTATCCATTCGCCTTTATAGAGATTTTTACGGCTAAGTGCGATGATATTATCTTCTTGAAGTTCTAAATTTTTAAGCTCTTTAATACACTCATTTTCAAGCACTTCATCAGCATCAATGCTTAAAATCCAATCATTTTTTGCATAACTTAAAGCAAGATTTTTTAAAGCTCCAAAACCTATAAAAGTACTGTGATAAATGTGCAAATTAGCAAAATCTTTTTTAAATTCATTAGCTATATTTAGGGTATTATCACTGCTTTCATTGTTAAGAAAAATAATTTCATCAAAATCTTTTAAAGAATTTAAGCACTCAAGCAAAGTTTGCTCAGCATTTTTTACGATGATAATAACGCTTATTTGCTTTAGATTCATTTTGCACCCTTGTAAATTTCCTCATTATAGCTTGCAAAGCGTCTATGGAAAAAAAAGTATTCCCAAGGTCTTTTTTTAATCATTTCTTCGCAACTTTGTGCTTGATAAAGTGTTAGCTCTTCTAAACTTGCACTTTGAGAATCTTTTGCTTTAAAAAACTCTATGCAAAATTTACCATCTTCTTTATAAGCGTAAACAGGGATGATTAAAGCATTGCTTCTTTGTGCGATAAGGCTTGCTCCCATTTGATAATTCACTTCTTTGTTAAAAAATTTCAATCTTACGCTTTCGTTTTCTACGCAGTCTTGATCAGTTAAAATTCCCAAAGTTCGCTCTTTTTTTAGAGCACTTAGCATTTGTTTTATACCGCCTTTTTTATCGATAAGTTCTATGTCAAATTGGGTGCGACTTTGACTTAAAATTTCATACATAACTTCACTTTTTAACTTTTTTCCTACTATGGAAATCGCACCATATTTAGCCGCATAAGCAAGGCTTAAAATTTCCCAGTTTCCATAGTGTGCAGTTGTGAAGATAATAGGACGCTTTAAAGCTAGAGCATCTATAAGAAAATTTTCATTGATAAAATTTACTTTATTGAGAATTTTTTCCTTGGTGGTGTTTTGATTTTGCAAGCAATCAATCCCAAATTGAGCAAAATTTTCATAAATTTTCAAAGAGAGTTTATCGCGTTCTTTTTGAGTGTATTGAGGAAAACAGATTTGCAAATTTATATCGATGATTTTACGATGTTTTTTGTTAAGATGAAAAGTGATTCTTGCTACAATCAAAGCTAAAGAATTCAAGATGCAATCAGGCATAAAAGTAACAAAAAATTTCAAAATATAATAAAGACTAAGATATATTCTATCGCTATTTTTCATTAAGTAAGCCTTTGGCAAGTTTAAAGATATCTTCTTCTTCTATACGCGTGATACAAAAATCACTTTTATCGATATGCTTGGCATTTTGGATTTTTTTACCCGCATCAATGATTTTATTGATATGAGTTTGAAAAGCATTGCGGTAGCTTGGTGTTGCCCCAAAAATCGTAATAGATGCTTTGTTTAAAGCAAAAGCCAAATGTGTTGGACCGCTATCATTTCCTATGATTAAATTCATCATTTTTGTAAAGGCCATTAGCTCTTCAAGATTGAATTTTGGTGCTAATTCTATATGTGTTTCATCAATGTCACTAAGATTTAAAACCTCTTTGGCAAATTCGTATTCTTTTACATTTCCCCAAGCGAGCCAAATTTTTGCTTGTTGAAATTCATTGATTAAAAGTTTGCAAAGTATAGCGAGTTTGGTTTTAGGATAGATTTTATTTTCTACGCTTGAACCCACGTGTATGAGTATGTTTTTTTCATTTTTATCAAGCTTGAGTTTATTGTTTAAGAGTTGTTTTAAATTTTCATCCACGCTAAAAATATCTTGCTTAAAGGCTAAATTTTTGGCATTAAAATCAGTATTTAACATAAAGGAGGTAAGACTTAAGTATCTTACAAATACATTTTCATTGTAATCTAACTCAAGTTTTTGGTTGTAGAAATTATGAGCAAAACTTTCTTTAAGGCTATTTTTATCAAAACCAAAGTTATTTCTACTTAAAATTCGACTTATAATAGCAGATTTTATGAGCCCTTGTAGATCTATTACTGCATTATAGTTGTTTTTTCTTGCATTAAGAAGAATTTTGAGGCTTTTTAGAATTTTTTTGTCTTTTAAGGGCAGGGCATAGAGTTTATCTATTAAAGGATGGTTTTTAAGTATGCCTTCAAATTTTTCATCTACAAACCAATGAATTTCTATATCTTTTTTAAAATTTTTGATAAATTGCAAAACCACGGCACTTTGGATAATATCACCAAGTGCTGACAAACGAACAATTGCTATTTTCATTAAAAGCCTAATATTTTAAAATTTTTGCTATGATTTTAGCGAAATTATTTAAAAAAAGGTTAAAAATGGCAAAAAATGAAGGTTATATTTGTGTTTTTGATTGTGAGAGTGTGCCAGATGTTGAGCTTATCCGCAAAACTTTGGGTTTTGAAGGAAGTGATTTGGAGGTAAGTTTAAAAGCACTTCAGTGGCAAAAAGAACAAAGCGGGAGTGAGTTTTTGCCTTTGCCTTATCATAAAATCATCAGTATTTGTGCGGTTTTAAGTGATAATTTTGGAAAATTTATCAAAGTAAATAAAATTGATGGGCAAAATGAAAAAGAAATGATTGAGAATTTTTTCAATTTTATAGAAAATTATGAGCCAAAATTAGTCAGCTTTAATGGTAAAAATTTTGATATGCCCGTTCTTGTTTTAAGGGCTTTAAAATACAATTTAAAAGCAGCAACTTATTTAGATACTCAAAGCGATAAATGGAATAATTATAAAACAAGATTTTCAGAATTAAAACATTGTGATTTATTAGAATCCTTAGGATCTAATGGGCGTGGAATAAAGCTTGATACACTTTGCTCTATGGTGGGTTTGCCAGGAAAATATGATGTGCATGGCGATGAGGTAATGAAGCTTTTTTATGAAAATGAACTTGAAAAAATTCACGAATATTGTGAAAGTGATGTTTTAAATACCTATATGCTTTTTTTAAAATATGAATTTATTAAAGCTAATGTTAGTGAAGAAGATTACATTGATTTTCTTTCTTATATGAGAGATTTTTTGCGTGTAAAAAAATCAGATCGTTCTTATACAGAAGTTTTTGCAAAAGCTTGTGAAAGTGAAATTTCAAAAGTTCGATCTTAAGTATTTAAGAAAATATATTAAAATTTATTTTTGACATTTTTAAAAAAGGAATGATGATGAAAATTCTTATTAGCGGTGGTGCAGGTTATATAGGTTCTCATACTTTAAGACAATTTTTAAAAACAGATCATGAAATTTGTGTTTTAGATAATCTTTCTAAGGGTTCTAAAATCGCAATAGAAGATTTGCAAAAAATAAGAGCTTTTAAATTTTTTGAACAAGATTTAAGTGATTTTCAAGGTATAAAAGCATTGTTTGAGAGAGAAAAATTTGACGCTATTGTGCATTTTGCAGCAAGCATTGAAGTTTTTGAAAGTATGCAAAACCCTTTAAAATATTATATGAACAACACTGTTAATACGACAAATCTCATCGAAACTTGTTTGCAAACTGGAGTAAATAAATTTATATTTTCTTCAACGGCAGCCACTTATGGTGAACCACAGACTCCTGTTGTGAGCGAAACAAGTCCTTTAGCACCTATTAATCCTTATGGGCGTAGTAAGCTTATGAGTGAAGAGGTTTTACGTGATGCAAGTATGGCAAATCCTGAATTTAAGCATTGTATTTTAAGATATTTTAATGTCGCAGGTGCTTGTATGGATTATACTTTAGGACAACGCTATCCAAAAGCGACTTTGCTTATAAAAGTTGCAGCTGAATGTGCCGCAGGAAAACGTGACAAACTTTTTATATTTGGCGATGATTATGATACAAAAGATGGTACTTGCATAAGAGATTTTATCCATGTAGATGATATTTCAAGCGCGCATTTAGCAGCTTTGGATTATTTGCAAGAGAATGAAAGCAATGTTTTTAATGTAGGTTATGGACATGGTTTTAGTGTAAAAGAAGTGATTGAAGCGATGAAAAAAGTTAGCGGAGTGGATTTTAAAGTAGAACTTGCCCCACGCCGTGCGGGTGATCCTAGCGTATTGATTTCTGATGCAAGTAAAATCAGAAATCTTACTTCTTGGCAGCCTAAATATGATGATTTAGAGCTTATTTGTAAATCTGCTTTTGATTGGGAAAAACAGTGCTAAAAAAACTTTTTTTTATTTTAAGCAAGGAAGATAAAAATTTTTTATTTTTCTTACTTGTTTTTTCAGTATTTGTTTCTTTTATAGAAACTTTTGCGATTTCTTTGGTAATGCCTTTTATCACTTTGGCTAGTGATTTTTCTTATTTTGATCGTAATAAATATTTAATCAGTTTAAAAGAATATCTTAATATCCCTGTTTTTGAAATCATTGTTTATTTTGGAGTGGGGCTTATTGTTTTTTATGTGTTTAGAGCTTTGTTAAATGCGTATTATTTCCATCTTTTGGCAAGATTTTCTAAAGGGCGTTATCATGCGATCGCTTATAAGGTTTTTTCTAAATTTTTAAATATTAATTATGAAAAATTTACTCAAAAAAATCAATCTGAAATTTTAAAGTCCATTACAGGAGAAGTTTATAATCTAAGCACTATGATTTCATCATTTTTACTTTTGATGAGTGAAATTTTTGTAGTGCTTTTGCTTTATGCTTTAATGCTTTTGATTAATTATAAAATCACTTTATTTTTAAGTGTTTTTATGGTGTTAAATGCCTTTATTTTAGTGAAAATTTTAAGTCCTATCATTAAAAAAGCAGGACTAAGACGCGAAGAAGCGATGAAAAATTTCTTTGAAATTTTAAATACAAATTTAAATAATTTCAAGTTTATCAAGCTTAAAACCAAAGAAGATGGAGTTTTAAGTCTTTTTAAAGCACAAAGTGAAGCTTTTTCTAAAGCAAATATTACCAATGAAAGCGTAGCTGCGGTGCCTAGAATTTATCTTGAAGGAATAGGTTTTTGTGTACTTGTTTTTATCGTGGTATTTTTGGTTTTGAAAAATGAAAGTGATATTTCAGGTATTTTATCCACGATTTCTATTTTTGTTTTAGCGCTTTATCGCTTAATGCCAAGTGCAAATCGTATTATTACAAGTTATCATGATTTGCTTTATTATCATTCTTCTTTGGATATTATTTATCAAAATTTAAGACAAGAAGAAGAAAATTTGGGCGAGGAAAAATTAAGCTTTAATCAAGAGCTTAAAATTTGTAATCTTAGCTTTGGTTATGAGGGAAAAAAACATTTATTTAAAAATCTTAATTTAAATATTAAAAAAGGTGAAAAAATCGCTTTTATAGGGGAGAGTGGTTGTGGAAAAAGCACCTTAGTAGATCTTATCATAGGACTTTTAAAACCAAAAGAAGGGCAAATTTTAATTGATAAGCAAGAATTAAATGCAAGTAATACAAAAAATTATCGCCAAAAAATAGGCTATATCCCGCAAAATATCTATCTTTTTAATGACAGCATAGTTAAAAATATCACTTTTACAGATGCGGTTGATGAAGAAAAACTTAGTAAGGTTATCAAACAAGCAAATTTAGAGCATTTTATAAAAAATTTACCTCAAGGAGTTCAGACAAAAGTAGGTGATGGGGGGAGTAATTTAAGCGGGGGGCAAAAACAACGCATAGCCATAGCAAGAGCTTTATATTTAGAGCCTGAAATTTTAGTGCTTGATGAAGCAACTTCTGCACTTGATACTCAAAGTGAAGCAAAAATCATGGATGAAATTTATAAAATTTCTAAAGATAAAACCATGATTATTATCGCACATCGTCTTTCTACGATAACGCAATGTGATAAGGTTTATCGTTTAGAACACGGCAAGCTTAAGGAGGAGAAATAATGAAAATAAGCTTTATTATCGCAACTTTAAATTCGGGAGGCGCTGAGCGTGTTTTAGTAACCTTGGCTAATGCACTTTGTAAAGAGCATGAAGTAAGTATTATTAAATTTCATGCAGGAAAATCTTTTTATAAGCTTGAAAATGAAGTTAAAGTTACAAGTTTAGAACAATTTAGATTTGACACGCTTTATTATAAAATCGCAAGTCGTTTTAAGAAATTTTTTGCTTTAAGAAAGGCTTTAAAAGAAAGTAAGGCTGATGTTTTTATTTCTTTTTTGGATACGACTAATATTGCTTGTATTGCTGCGAAAATAGGGCTTAAAACTCCACTCATTATAAGTGAGCATAGCAATGAGGCGTATTTAAAACCTAAAATTTGGCGTTTTTTAAGAAGGGTAAGCTATCCTTTTTGTGATGCTTTAAGTGTGCTTGGAAGCAGTGATAAGGTGTATTATGAAAGATTTGTAAAAAGGGTTAAGCTTTTATTAAACCCTTGTCATTTTAGCGATGAGATTCCTTTTGATTCTAGTTTTAAAAAGGAAAATTTGGTTCTTTTTATAGGGCGTTTAGATTACAACAAAAACCCTGCAATGTTTTTAAAAGCTATAGCGCATTTGGATAAAAATTTGCAAGAAAAATATAAATTTGTTATAGCAGGAGATGGGCAGTTAAGGCAAGAACTTGAATACAAGGTAAAATCTTTAGGAATAAAAGTTGATTTTTTAGGACGCGTTGAAAATGTCAAGGCTCTTTATGAAAAAGCAAAAGTGCTTTGCCTTTGTTCTTTTGTAGAGGGTTTGCCAACGGTTTTAATTGAAAGTTTGTATTTTGAGGTTTGTAGAATTTCAAGTTCTTATTATAATGGTGCTAAGGATTTAATCAAAGATAATCATGATGGGCTTTTGGTAGGTTGTGATGATGAAATAGCACTTGCTAAAAAACTTGAACTTGTTTTAAATGATGAAAATTTTAGAAAAGAACTTGTAAATAGTGCCAAACAAAGGTGTAAAGACTTTGAAATTTCTCATATCAAAGAAGAATGGCTTAAGCTTATAGTCGAGGTTAAAAATGCCTAAACTTTCTGTTATAGTACCAACTTTTAATCGTCAAGTTTTACTAGAAAAGGCTATTAAAAGCATACAAAATCAAGATTTTAAAGATTTAGAAATTATTGTAAGCGATGATAATTCTAGTGATGATACTAAAAGTGTGGTGCAAAATTTACAAAAAGATGATGATCGCATTAAGTATTTTTTAAATCAAAATTACAAACAAGGCCCAAATGGCAATAAAAACAATGGCTTAGATCAAGCAAGTGGCGAGTTTGTAACTTTTTTAGATGATGATGATGAGCTTTTATCTGGGGCTTTAAGTACCTTGATGCAAAAAGCAAGTGAGGGTTATGCTCATGTTTTTGGAAATTGTTTGATGGAAAAAGAAGGAAATTTAAGCAAGGAATTTAGCGGCAAGGGCTTGGAAAAAGATAGTGAAATTTCTAAAAAAGATTTTTTAATGGCTAAATTTAGCGGAGAGTTTTTTTCTGTTTTTAAAAAATCTCTACTTGAAAACAAGCGTTTTAATGAAGAATTTTACGGCAATGAAGCCACGCTTTGGGTAAATTTATACAAGGAAAAAAGTTTTTATATCCATAAGGCTTTTAGGATTTATAGGATTTTTAGGCAAGATAGCGTGACTTTAGGGGCGAGTAAAAATGCTCATAGGGTGTATTTGGGATATTTAGAGCTTGCTAAAATTTTAGAAAATGAACTTAGAATGAGTAAGGATAAAGATTATAAAAAAACTTGTGCGAGTTATTATAAAATGGCAGCTTATTATGCAAAACTTGCAAAAAATTATAAAGCTCTTTATAAGTGTTTGTTTAAAAGCCTGAGTATAAAAATCAATGCTCCTGCTTTGATATTACTCATTTTAAGTATAATTCCAAATAGTATGATTAAAAAATTATCAAAAATTCGGGTGGCTTTATGCAAAAATTAGGCATTTTTATTTATTCTTTAGGAAGTGGTGGTGCTGAAAGAGTTGTGGCGACTTTATTGCCTATTTTAAGTTTGAAATTTGAAGTGCATTTGATTTTGATGAATGATAAAATTTCTTATGAAATTCCAGAGTGTCAAATTCATTTTTTAGAATGTTCAAAACCTAGTGAAAATCCTATTTTGAAATTTTTAAAATTACCTTTTTTGGCTTTAAAATATAAAAAACTTTGCAGAAATTTGGGCATTGATACAGAATTTGTTTTTTTAAATCGACCTAATTATATAGCTTTAATGGCAAGAATGTTTGGAAATAAAACCCGCCTTGTGATCAATGAATGCACTACGCCAAGTGTGATGTATGCAAAAAATAATTTTAATTCTTTAGCAAATAAATTTTTAATTTCTTTACTTTACCCAAGAGCTGATTTAATCCTGCCTAATTCTAAAGGAAATTTAGAAGATTTAGTGCAAAATTTTAGTATAAATCCAAAAAAATGTGAAATTTTATACAATGCTATCGATTTAGAAAACATAGAGCAAAAAGCCCTTGAAGATATAGCTTTAAAAGATAAATTTATTTTAAGTGTAGGCAGGCTTGATAAAGGTAAAAATCATGCTTTATTAATTCGTGCTTATGCAAGAGTGAAAACAGATTTAAAGCTTGTGATTTTAGGTGAAGGTGTGCTTAAAGATGAGCTTTTAGCTTTGATTAAAGAATTAAATTTGGAAGAAAAGGTTTTGCTTTTAGGATTTGATAATAATCCTTATAAATACATGGCTAAATGCGAATTTTTTGCTTTTGCTTCTGTATTTGAAGGCTTTTCAAATGTTTTAATTGAAAGTTTGGCTTGTTCTTGTGCTGTGGTTTGCACTGATCATAAAAGTGGCGCAAGAGAGCTTTTTGGCGATGATGAATTTGGGCTTTTAGTAGAAGTAGATAATGAAAACTCTATGTTTCAGGGTTTAAAGACTATGCTTGAAGACGATAAATTAAGAAAAGCGTATAAAAATAAGGCTAAAACTAGGGCTAAGGCTTTTGATAAAGTAAAAATTGCACGCGATGCTTTGAAATATTTATTAGGATAAAAGATGTTGAAAAAAGAGTATTTAAAAAACCCTTATTTAGTTTTGTTTGCGATGATTATATTAGCTTATGTTTTTAGTGTATTTTGCAGGTTTTATTGGGTTTGGTGGGCAAGTGAGTTTAACGAGTATTTTTTCAATAATCAGTTAATGATCATTTCAAATGATGGCTATGCTTTTGCTGAGGGCGCAAGAGATATGATAGCAGGTTTTCATCAGCCTAATGATTTGAGTTATTATGGATCTTCTTTATCCGCGCTTACTTATTGGCTTTATAAAATCACACCTTTTTCTTTCGAAAGTATCATTTTATATATGAGTACTTTTTTATCTTCTTTGGTGGTGATTCCTATTATTTTACTAGCTAATGAATATAAACGTCCTTTAATGGGCTTTGTAGCTGCTCTTTTAGCAAGTATAGCAAACAGTTATTATAATCGCACTATGAGTGGGTATTATGATACGGATATGCTGGTAATTGTTTTACCTATGTTTATTTTATTTTTTATGGTAAGAATGATTTTAAAAAAAGACTTTTTTTCATTGATTGCCTTGCCGTTATTTATAGGAATTTATCTTTGGTGGTATCCTTCAAGTTATACTTTAAATGTAGCTTTAATTGGACTTTTTTTAATTTATACGCTTATTTTTCATAGAAAAGAAAAGATTTTTTATATAGCTGTGATTTTATCTTCTCTTACTCTTTCAAATATAGCATGGTTTTATCAAAGTGCCATTATAGTAATACTTTTTGCTTTATTTGCTTTAGAGCAAAAACGCTTAAATTTTATGATTATAGGAATTTTAGGTAGTGCAACTTTGATATTTTTGATTTTAAGTGGTGGGGTTGATCCCATACTTTATCAGCTTAAATTTTATATTTTTAGAAGTGATGAAAGTGCGAATTTAACGCAGGGCTTTATGTATTTTAATGTCAATCAAACCATACAAGAAGTTGAAAATGTAGATCTTAGCGAATTTATGCGAAGAATTAGTGGCAGTGAAATTGTTTTTTTGTTTTCTTTATTTGGTTTTGTATGGCTTTTGAGAAAATATAAAAGTATGATTATGGCTTTACCTATATTGGTGCTTGGGTTTTTAGCCTTAAAAGGGGGGCTTAGATTTACCATTTATTCTGTACCTATAATGGCTTTAGGATTTGGTTTTTTATTGAGCGAGTTTAAGGCTATATTGGTTAAAAAATATAGCCAATTAACTTCAAATATTTGTATTATTTTTGCAACTATTTTGACTTTAACTCCAGTATTTATCCATATTTACAACTACAAAGCACCAACAGTTTTTTCTCAAAATGAAGCATCATTATTAAATCAATTAAAAAATATAGCCAATAGAGAAGATTATGTGGTAACTTGGTGGGATTATGGTTATCCTGTGCGTTATTATAGCGATGTGAAAACTTTAGTAGATGGTGGAAAGCATTTAGGCAAGGATAATTTTTTCCCTTCTTTTGCTTTAAGCAAAGATGAACAAGCTGCAGCTAATATGGCAAGGCTTAGTGTAGAATATACAGAAAAAAGCTTTTATGCTCCGCAAAATGATATTTTAAAAACAGACATTTTACAAGCTATGATGAAAGATTATAATCAAAGCAATGTGGATTTGTTTCTAGCTTCATTATCAAAACCTGATTTTAAAATCGATATACCAAAAACTCGTGATATTTATCTTTATATGCCCGCTAGAATGTCTTTGATTTTTTCTACGGTGACTAGTTTTTCTTTTATTAATTTAGATACAGGAGTTTTGGATAAACCTTTTACCTTTAGCACAGCTTATCCACTTGATGTTAAAAATGGAGAAATTTATCTTAGCAACGGAGTGGTTTTAAGCGATGATTTTAGAAGTTTTAAAATAGGTGATAATGTGGTTTCTGTAAATAGTATCGTAGAGATTAATTCTATTAAACAAGGTGAATACAAAATCACTCCAATTGATGATAAGGCTCAGTTTTATATTTTTTATTTAAAAGATAGTGCTATTCCTTACGCACAATTTATTTTAATGGATAAAACCATGTTTAATAGTGCTTATGTGCAAATGTTTTTTTTAGGAAATTATGATAAGAATTTATTTGACTTGGTGATTAATTCTAGAGATGCTAAGGTTTTTAAACTTAAAATTTAAGGGTTGAAAATGAGAATAGGATTTTTATCACATGCAGGAGCAAGTATTTA
Organism: Campylobacter sp. CH186; assembly: GCF_004378925.1. Lineage (NCBI taxonomy): Bacteria > Pseudomonadati > Campylobacterota > Epsilonproteobacteria > Campylobacterales > Campylobacteraceae > Campylobacter > Campylobacter sp. CH186. The sequence continues at coordinate 408,876 of NZ_RYYB01000001.1, forward strand.
TCATTTTAGAATGCCTATTATAAAAGCATTAAAAGATAGAAAAGATGAAGTTTTTGTTATAGTGCCACAAGATGAATACACACAAAAACTTAGAGATCTTGGCTTGAAAGTAATTGTTTACGAGCTTTCAAGAGCTAGTTTAAATCCTTTTGTGGTTTTAAAGAATTTTTTTTATCTTGCTAAGGTTTTGAAAAATTTAAATCTTGATCTTATTCAAAGTGCGGCACACAAAAGCAATACCTTTGGAATTTTAGCAGCAAAATGGGCAAAAATTCCTTATCGTTTTGCCTTAGTAGAAGGCTTGGGATCTTTTTATATAGATCAAGGTTTTAAGGCAAATTTAGTGCGTTTTGTTATTAATAATCTTTATAAATTAAGTTTTAAATTTGCACACCAATTTATTTTTGTCAATGAAAGTAATGCTGAGTTTATGCGGAATTTAGGGCTTAAGGAAAATAAAATTTGTGTGATAAAATCCGTAGGGATCAATTTAAAAAAATTTTTTCCTATTTATGTAGAATCGGAAAAAAAAGAGCTTTTTTGGAAAAATTTAAACATAGATAAAAAACCCATTGTGCTTATGATAGCAAGAGCTTTATGGCATAAAGGTGTAAAAGAATTTTATGAAAGTGCTGCTATGCTAAAAGACAAAGCAAATTTTGTTTTAGTTGGTGGAAGAGATGAAAATCCTTCTTGTGCAAGTTTGGAGTTTTTAAACTCGGGTGTGGTGCATTATTTGGGTGCTAGAAGTGATATAGTCGAGCTTTTACAAAATTGTAATATTTTTGTTTTGCCAAGCTATAAAGAAGGCTTTCCTGTAAGTGTTTTGGAGGCAAAAGCTTGTGGTAAGGCTATAGTGGTAAGTGACTGCGAAGGTTGTGTAGAGGCTATTTCTAATGCTTATGATGGACTTTGGGTAAAAACAAAAAATGCTAAGGATTTAAGCGAAAAAATTTCACTTTTATTAGAAGATGAAAAATTAAGATTAAATTTAGCTAAAAATGCCGCCCAAGATGCTTTACAATACGATGAAAATAATATCGCACAGCGTTATTTAAAACTTTATGATAGGGTAATTAAGAATGTATGAAAAAGTTTTTAAAAGAATTTTTGATTTTATTTTAGCTTTAGTGCTTTTAGTGCTTTTTTCTCCGGTGATTTTAATCACTGCTTTGCTTTTAAAAATCACTCAAGGAAGTGTGATTTTTATTCAAAATCGCCCTGGGTTAGATGAAAAAATTTTTAAAATTTATAAATTTAAAACCATGAGCGATGAAAGAGATGAGAAGGGTGAGTTATTAAGCGATGAACTTCGCTTAAAAGCTTTTGGAAAAATTGTTAGAAGCTTAAGTTTGGATGAGCTTTTGCAACTTTTTAATGTCTTAAAAGGGGATATGAGTTTTGTGGGGCCTAGACCTCTTTTGGTTGAGTATTTACCCCTTTACAATGAAGAGCAAAAATTGCGTCATAAAGTGCGTCCAGGTATAACAGGATGGGCGCAGGTAAATGGCAGAAATGCTATTTCTTGGCAGAAAAAATTCGAACTTGATGTGTATTATGTGAAAAATATTTCTTTTTTGCTTGATTTAAAAATCATGTTTTTAACAGCCTTAAAGGTTTTAAAACGAAGTGGGGTAAGCAAAGAAGGCCATGTTACAACAGAGAAATTTAATGGCAAGAACTGAAAAAATTTATATTTATGGTGCTAGTGGTCATGGGCTTGTTTGTGAAGATGTGGCTAAAAATATGGGTTATAAAGAATGTATTTTTTTAGATGATTTTAAAGGAATGAAATTTGAAAGCACCTTGCCTAAGTATGATTTTTTTATAGCCATAGGAAACAATGAAATTCGAAAAAAGATTTATCAAAAAATTTCAGAAAATGGCTTTAAAATCGTTAATCTTATTCATAAAAGCGCGCTTATAAGTCCTAGTGCAAGTGTGGAAGAAAATGCAGGAATTTTAATCATGCCTTATGTAGTAGTTAATGCTAAAGCCAAAATAGAAAAAGGCGTGATTTTAAATACTTCAAGTGTGATTGAACATGAATGCATGATAGGGGAATTTTCTCATGTGAGTGTGGGGGCTAAATGTGCAGGTAATGTAAAAATCGGTAAAAATTGTTTTTTAGGGATTAATTCTTGTGTTTTGCCTAATTTAAGCTTAGCAGATGATAGTATTTTGGGTGGTGGAGCAACTTTGGTTAAAAGTCAAGATGAAAAAGGTGTTTTTGTGGGAGTGCCTGCAAAAAGAAAAATATGAAATGATTATAAAAAGATTTTTGTTTGATTCTTTGTAAATTTTTTTAGGTAAAATAGAGTCAATTTATAAAAATTTTGTTTTATACAAAGGATAAATCATGAGATTTTTTCTTTCTCCTCCGCATATGGGCGGCAATGAATTAAAATACATAGAAGAAGTTTTCAAAAGTAATTATATGGCACCTTTGGGTGAATTTGTAAATCGCTTTGAACAAAGTGTAAAAGATTATAGCAAAAGTGAAAATGCCTTAGCTTTAAATTCGGCTACAGCGGCTTTGCATTTAGCTTTAAGGGTGGCGGGGGTAAAACAAGATGATATTGTTTTGGCTTCTTCTTTTACTTTTATCGCTTCAGTAGCACCTATTTGTTATCTTAAAGCAAAACCTGTATTTATAGATTGTGATGAAACTTATAATATCGATGTAGATTTGTTAAAGCTTGCTATTAAAGAATGTGAAAAAAAACCAAAAGCATTGATTTTAACTCATCTTTATGGTAATGCTGCAAAAATGGATGAAATTGTTGAAATTTGCAAAGAAAATGACATTGTTTTAATCGAAGATGCTGCCGAAGCTTTAGGAAGTTTTTATAAGAATAAAGCTTTAGGAACTTTTGGAGAATTTGGAGCTTATTCTTATAATGGTAATAAAATCATCACCACTTCAGGTGGAGGTATGCTTATAGGAAAAAATAAAGAAAAGATTGAAAAGGCAAGATTTTACAGCACTCAAGCAAGGGAAAATTGTTTGCATTATGAACATTTAGATTATGGTTATAATTACCGTTTAAGCAATGTTTTAGGAGCTATTGGTGTAGCGCAAATGGAGGTTTTAGAGCAAAGAGTGCTTAAAAAAAGAGAAATTTATGAGTGGTATAAAGAATTTTTAGGAGAGCATTTTAGCTTTTTAGATGAGTTAGAAAATTCAAGAAGTAATCGTTGGTTAAGTACAGCTTTGATTGATTTTGATAAAAATGAACTTAATGCTTGTCAAAAAGATATAAATATCAGTCAAAAAAATATTACTTTGCATCCAAAAATTTCAAAACTCATAGAAGATTTGAAAAATGAACAAATAGAAACAAGACCATTATGGAAAGCTATGCACACTCAAGAAGTATTTAAAGGAGCTAAGGCTTATCTTAATGGCAATAGTGAGTTATTTTTCCAAAAAGGAATTTGTTTGCCAAGTGGTACAGCGATGAGTAAAGATGATGTTTATGAAATTTCAAAACTGATCTTAAAGAGCATAAAGGCTTAAAATGATTTTTTATAAAAGCAAAAGATTAGCATTTTTTTTAACTTCAGATATTGTTTTAATTTTACTTAGTGTTTATCTGGCTTTTTCTTTGAGATTTAGTGGAGATATTCCGAGTATTTTTTATCATGGTATGATGGTTTCTGCTATTATTTTGCTTATTTTAAAACTTTCATTTTTGTTTATTTTTAGAATTTATAAAGTAGCTTGGAGATTTTTTTCTCTCAATGAAGCAAGAAAAATTTTTATTGCTTTGCTTTTAGCTGAGTTTTGTTTTTTTCTTATTTTTTATTTTTTTAGTGATTTTTTTAATCCTTTTCCAAGAAGTGCTATTGTGATAGATTTTGTTCTTTCTTATATGTTTATAGGTACTTTAAGAATTAGCAAAAGAATGCTTGTGGATTTTAAACCTTCTAGAATGAAAGAAGAAGAAACTCCTTGTATTGTAGTAGGGGCAACTTCTAAGGCATTGCATTTGTTAAAAGGTGCAAAAGAAGGTTCTTTGGGACTTTTTCCTGTGGGTGTGGTTGATGCGAGAAAAGAGCTTATAGGGACTTATTGTGATAAATTTGTTGTAGAAGAAAAAGAAAAAATAAAATCTTATGTAGAACAAGGGGTAAAAACTGCCATTATTGCTTTAAGACTTGAACAAGAAGAGCTTAAAAAACTTTTTGAAGAACTTGTAGCTTATGGTATTTGCGATGTAAAAATATTTTCTTTTACAAGAAACGAAGCAAGAGATATTAGTATAGAAGACTTGCTTGCTAGAAAACCAAAAGATTTAGACGATAGTGCTGTGGCAGCTTTTTTAAAAGACAAGGTAGTTTTGGTAAGTGGGGCAGGTGGAACTATAGGCAGTGAACTTTGTAAACAATGTATTAAATTTGGCGCTAAGCATCTTATTATGGTTGATCATAGTGAGTATAATCTTTATAAGATCAATGATGATTTAAATTTATATAAAGAAAAAATTACTCCTATTTTACTGAGTATTTTAGATAAGCAAAGTTTAGATGAGGTATTAAAAACTTATAAACCTGAGCTTATTTTACATGCAGCCGCCTATAAACATGTGCCTCTTTGTGAACAAAATCCACATTCAGCAGTAATTAATAATATTTTAGGAACTAAAATTTTATGTGACAGTGCTAAAGAAAATAAAGTAGCTAAATTTGTGATGATAAGTACAGATAAAGCAGTGCGACCAACAAATATTATGGGTTGCACTAAGAGAGTTTGCGAGCTTTATACTTTAAGTATGAGTGATGAAAATTTTGAAGTTGCTTGTGTGCGTTTTGGTAATGTTTTAGGTTCTAGTGGTAGTGTGATACCGAAATTTAAAGCACAAATTGCCAATAATGAGCCTTTAACTTTAACACATCCTGATATAGTGCGTTATTTTATGCTTGTGGCTGAGGCAGTGCAACTTGTTTTACAAGCTGGAGCTATCGCAAAAGGGGGAGAACTTTTTGTTTTGGATATGGGTAAGCCTGTGAAAATCATAGATTTAGCTAAAAAAATGCTTTTGCTTTCTAATCGCAATGATTTAGAAATTAAAATCACAGGCTTAAGAAAAGGTGAGAAGCTTTATGAAGAGCTTTTAATTGATGAAAATGATGCTAAAACGCAATATGAGAGTATTTTTGTAGCAAAGAATGAGAAGGTTGATCTTGATTGGCTTAATAAAGAGATAGAAAATTTACAAATATGTGAAGATATTTCAGAGGCTTTATTAAAGATTGTACCTGAATTTAAACACAATAAAGAAGGTGTATAATGTATATAAAAGATATACAAAGATTTGAAGATAATCGCTATCGTGCTAGAGCTTATATGAGTTATATTTTAACAAGAAATTTGCCTAATAAACTTCCTGATATTCACCTTGAAACGATTAAAATAGCTTTGGATAAAATAGCTCATGAAGTTGTTGTTTTTGATGCTTTGTATATTTTAGATATTTCAGGCATGCAAATAGAAAATGCGATTTCCTTAAATAAGGCTCATGAAATAGGACAGGGTGAGGATAGAAGTACTCGTTCTTATTTTTATAGAGCTGTAAAATTAAGACGATGTGTTTTGAGCGATCCTTATCCTTCAGTTTTAAACAACGAACTTTGCGTGACAGCTTCTATGCCAATTTACGATGATAAAAATAACTTACTTTTTGTTGTTTGTATTGATATCAAGCTTGAAGATATTTTAAAGATTATTCAAGCAGGAAAATTTGAGTTTGTTTTTACTCAATTTAGTCGTTTGGTATATTTTTGTTTCGCACTAGTTTTATTTGTGATTACTTGTTTTTTATTTCAAAAAGGTTTTTTTAGTCTTTTTGATAATCAAGCTATAGGTATAGAACATATGTTTGAAAGTACTATTGCTATAACTTTAGCTTTGGCCATTTTTGATTTGGCAAAAACTTTGATCGAACAAGAAGTATTAGGAAGGACAAAAAAAGAAGAAGGTGGAATTCAAAAAACTATGGTGAGATTTTTAGGTTCTATTATCATTGCTTTGGCCATAGAAGCTTTGATGTTGGTATTTAAACTTGCTATTGGTGATCTTTCTCAGATGATTTATGCGATTTATCTTATCGGTGGAGTGAGCTTGCTTCTTTTAGGTTTAAGTGTATATTTATTTACGGTTAAGTATAAAAATAATAATATTTGAGTAAAAATTTAAGTAAAAGATGATATAATGCTGTTTTTTAAAATTTTTTAGCTTGATTAATAAGGCTAAAAAGGGTAAAATAAAACTATAAAAACTTTGAAAGGACGAAATTGTGAAATTGTTAGTTGTTGATGACAGTTCTACTATGAGAAGGATTATTAAAAATACCCTAACAAGACTTGGACACGATGATGTTTTAGAAGCCGAGCATGGCGTTGAAGCTTGGGATTTATTAACTAAAAATGAAGATGTAAAAGTTTTAATTACAGATTGGAATATGCCAGAAATGAATGGCTTGGAGTTGGTAAAAAAAGTAAGAGCAGAGAAAAAATATGAAGATATGCCTATTATCATGGTTACAACTGAGGGCGGAAAAGCTGAAGTGATTACTGCTTTAAAAGCTGGCGTAAACAACTATATTGTAAAACCTTTTACTCCACAAGTTTTAAAGGAAAAACTTGAAGATGTTTTAGGAACAGGAAGTGGAGAAGGTGCAGCTGAGTAAAGGCTGATTTTTAAAATTCTAAATGCAAAAAAAATATTACGAATTGTTCTTTATTGTAGAAGAGCGGTATAAAAATTTATTTCTTGATTTTGCTTTTGATTTAGGTATAGAAGCCATAGAAGAGAAAGATAATGGTGTTTACATTAGATCCCATGAGAGTTTAGAAGAGCTTTCATGGGCACTTGAAATATTTGCTCAAAAACTTACAACTACTTTCAATTTAAACCGCAAAATTATTTCTAATTTAAGTCTTGTAGAGAAAGAAAACAAGGACTGGATACAAGAATATAAAAAAGGCATAAAACCTATTTTAGTGGATAATATTTACATCCATACTACTTGGCAAGAAGAAAAAAAGAATTGTATAAATATAAAGATTAATCCAGCCTTAGCCTTTGGCTCAGGACATCACGAAAGCACATATTCTTGTGTAAAATTTTTACAAAAATTTTCTAAAAGTAAATTAAGAGCTTTAGATCTTGGTTGTGGTAGTGGAATTTTGGGTATTATTATGGCAAAGTTTGGCTGTAATGTTGAAATTTGTGATACTGATGAGTTGGCTATTGATAGTTCTTTGGAAAATGCAAGATTAAATGGTGTCGATTTTCACAAGGCTTGGTGTGGATCTATAGATAAAGCAAATGGTTTATATAATCTAATTGTTGCAAATATCATTGCAGATGTGATTTTAATTTTAGAAAAAGATATTAAAAACCATTTAGAAGATAATGCTATACTTATTTTGTCAGGAATTTTAGATAAATATTCAACAAGAATTAAAGAAAAATTTCAAGATTTGAAACTCATTGATGAAATGCAAATCAATGAGTGGTGTAGTTTTGTATATAAAAATAATAAAAAGGATAAGCAATGAATAATAATACCCCAAATAATAAGGGTAATCCGCAGGGCAATAATTTTTTTAACAAAAATCCCATTTTTATTTTTGCGATTTTTGCAATTGTAATGATAATTATTTTTAAGGGATTTTTTGATGGCAATGGTTCTTTTGGCGGGGCATTGAATGGCAATGAAGTAAATAAAAATGTCCCTTATTCTGAGTTAAAAAAGCTTATTGAAAGTGGACAAATCAATCAAGTTAGCATAGGACAAACAACAATCAAAGCGATTTCAAGCTCTCACAATACTGTTTATACGGCAAAAAAAGTTAATGATCCTGAGCTTGTGAGTTTACTAGATAGTAAAAATATCGCTTATGGTGCGTATTCTGAAACAAATTGGTTTACAGATATACTTTTTTCATGGGTTTTGCCAGTATTTATTTTCTTTGGTATTTGGATGTTTTTGGCAAGTCGTATGCAAAAAAATATGGGAAGTTCTATATTGGGTATAGGAAGTTCTAAGAAGCTTGTAAATTCAGAAAAACCTAAAGTAAAATTTAGCGATGTAGCTGGTGTTGAAGAAGCTAAAGAAGAAGTAAAAGAAATTGTAGATTTTTTAAAGTATCCTGAAAGATATATTAAATTGGGAGCTAAAATTCCAAAAGGGCTTTTACTTGTTGGGCCTCCAGGTACAGGAAAAACTTTGCTTGCAAAAGCAGTTGCAGGTGAAGCTGATGTGCCGTTTTTTAGTGTTTCAGGTTCTTCTTTTATAGAAATGTTTGTGGGTGTAGGTGCTTCTCGTGTGAGAGATTTGTTTGAAAATGCAAAAAAAGAAGCTCCCGCTATTGTTTTTATAGATGAAATAGATGCTATTGGTAAAAGTCGTGCAGCAAGTGGCATGATGGGTGGAAACGATGAAAGAGAACAAACTTTAAATCAGCTTTTGGCTGAAATGGATGGCTTTGGGACAGAAAGTTCCCCAGTTATTGTTTTAGCAGCAACAAATCGCCCAGAAGTTTTAGATGCAGCGCTTTTAAGACCAGGAAGGTTTGATAGACAAGTTTTAGTTGATAAACCTGATTTTAAAGGTAGGTGTGATATTTTAAAAGTGCACATGAAAGATGTCAAAATTTCCCCAAAAGTTAAGGTAGAAGACATAGCACGCTTAACCGCAGGGCTTGCAGGAGCTGATCTTGCAAATATTATTAATGAAGCGGCACTTTTAGCAGGTAGGGATTCTAAAAAATATGTAGAACAAAATGATTTAGTTGAAGCTGTTGAAAGAGCTATAGCAGGACTTGAGAAGAAATCACGTCGTATTAATGAAAAAGAAAAGAAAATTGTTACTTATCATGAATGCGGTCATGCTTTAATCGCTGAAACTACCAAAGGTGCAAAACGTGTAAGTAAGGTTTCTGTGATTCCGCGTGGTCTTGCGGCTTTAGGTTATACTTTAAATACTCCTGAGGAAAATAAATTTTTAATGCAAAAACATGAACTTATCGCTGAAGTAGATGTACTTTTGGGTGGTCGTGCAGCTGAAGAAGTGTTTATAGGTGAAATTTCAACGGGTGCAAGTAATGATTTAGAAAGAGCAACCGATATTATAAAAGCTATGATTTCTATGTATGGTATGAGTGAAATTGCAGGACTTATGGTGCTTGAAAAACAAAGAAATACTTTCTTAAGTGGTGGACAAACCATAAAAGATTATTCTGAAAAGATGGCAGAATCTTTAGATGATTATGTAAAGAAAACCTTAGATGAACGCTATAAAGATGTTAAAGATACTTTAAATACTTATAAGGGAGCGATTGAGACTATGGTTGCAGCCCTTTATGAAGAAGAAACTATTGAAGGTAATAAAGTGCGTGAGATTATTAAAGAGTTTGAGGATCAAAATAGTCTACCAACTCGTTTACAAGAACTCGAAGAAGTTAAAACTGAAGTTAAAGTAGAAGAATGAAAGATTTTATTGCAAAAGATGGATATTTAAGTCTTATTATTTTAAGCTTGATTTTTATTTTTGTGTGGATTTTTTATTCTTTTTCCATCTTGCTATTAGCATTAATTGTAATTTGTATTTTTCTTTTTAGAGCGCCCAAAAGAGAACTTGTTTGTAGTGATGAAAAAGCTATTTTTGCACCTATGGATGGTAGGGTTACTAAAATAGAAAATATTCATCATAAAGATTTGGGTGAATGTGTTGAAATTGCTATTAAAAATGCTCTTTATGATGCTGGGAATTTTAATACACCTTTTGCAATGTCTATAATAGATATTCGTTTACGACATGGGCTTTTTTTGTGCAGTGAATTAAAATCTGCAAAAATGATGAATGAAAGAGCTTTTATTTTGGCAAAAGTTAAAGAGAATAAAACGATAGCCTTGCGAATCTATGCAGGTTCTTTTGATAGAAAATTAAAGCTCGATAATATTTCTCATGATTTAAAAGCAGGAGATAGAATGGGTTTTTTAATCAATGGCTCTATAAGTTTACTTTTACCAAAAGATACTAGAATTCATATAGGCTTAAATGATGAAATTAAAGCAGGTTCATTGTTGGGCTATTTTGCGTAAGGAAAAATAATGAATAACAGACCGCAACTAATTTATATTTTACCCAATCTTTTTACAGCTGCTTCAGCTTTTTTAGGGGTTATTTCTATTATAGCTTCAATACATGGAAATTATTATACAGCTTTGATTTATATTATTTTATCTTTGATTTGCGATGGGCTTGATGGCCGTGTTGCAAGACTTACAAATTCTACTTCAAAATTTGGAGTAGAATTTGATTCTTTAGCTGATCTAGTAGCTTTTGGAGTTGCTCCAGCGGTTCTTTTTTATATGGCTATAGGTTATGATTTTGGAAAGCTTGGATCTTTGATTACGGCTTTTTTTGTGGTTTTTGGAGCTATTCGTTTGGCGAGATTTAATGTTACCACAGGCACTTATGAACCTTCTGTTTTTATAGGTCTTCCTATACCTACTGCAGCAGTTGTGAGTGCTATATGGACTTATGCGTTTATTAGTTATGATTTTTTAAAGCCTTATGGTGTAGTTTTTTTGGTGCTTCAAGCAATTTTAGGGCTTTTAATGGTAAGCAATATACGCTATCCTAGCTTTAAAAAGCTTGATTTTAATCGTTCTAGTGTTTTAAAAGTTTTGATTATTTTAATTATAATATTTTCATTTTTATATCTTTATCCTCTTGAAAGTTTAGTAATTTTAGCAAGCTTGTATGTGCTTTATGGAATTATTCGGGTTTTATATACAATTATTGTTTCAAAATTTAAGATAAGAAATCAAGAGTAAAATTTTTCAATGACTTCGCATTCTTCTTGAGTGAAGCCAGCTTTGATTCTTGCTTGAATGTTAAGTTTTTTTCCTGCAAGAGAGAATTGTTTAAACGTTTTACAAAGCTCGATAAAATCATACTTTTTTTGATTTGCAAATTTCCACCAAGTATCTCCTTTTTTAACGTGTTTTATTTCATCATTAAGTATAATTTCAAGATATTCCATTAAAAGATTTTTAATGGAATGATTGGAACTTTGAAGTTTTTGAACAACAAAGGGGTTGGCATCAAGCCCTTTAGCTTCTAAACCTCTATGAACTATTCCCATTCTAAAGCTTAAAGAGTCTTTTGTAGCTTCTAGAGCAGATTCTAAATTATCATGCACTGGAAAATCTCCATATTTGTAACCAAGTTCTTCAAGTGCTGAATTTAAAAGTTTGAAATGTTTAATTTCCTCATCTGCCACCTCCAGCCAATCGTAATAAAATTGCAAAGGTAGATTTTTAAAGCGATAACTCGCATCTAAAGCCAGGTTAATTGCATTAAATTCTATATGAGCGACTGAATGAATTATTTTAGCAAGCGCATGAGTTGAATTGAGAAATTTAGGCCTTCTTATACGCGTAGGATGAAGCAAGGTAATTTGTTGCGATGTATTTTTTTTGAAAATGCTTTGATGCTCGTGATTAAAAATAAATTTGTGGCTTTTAAAGTCTTCATAAAAATTTTGAAAAGAGTGAAATTTTATAGTTATATTTTTTTCATATAAAATATCTTGAAGTTCTTGAAAAAATTCTTTTTGCATTTAAAACTTTCTTGAAAATTATAAAAATTTATCATTTAAAATTGAAATTTTAATTATATAATATAAAAATTATTTTACAAGGGCAGATCATGAAAGAATTAAATGAAGAAGAAAAAAAAGTAATTTTAAATAAAGGAACAGAAGCTCCTTTTAGTGGGAAATATAATGATTTTTATGAAAAAGGAATCTATCAATGCAAACAATGTGGAGCTTCGCTTTATAAATCCGAAGATAAATTTAAATCAGGTTGCGGATGGCCTAGCTTTGATGATGAAATAAGAGGGGCTATTAAAAGAATTCCTGATAAAGATGGGATTAGAACCGAGATTGTATGTGCAAACTGCAATGGACATTTAGGTCATGTTTTTGAAGGAGAAGGATTTTCTGCTAAAAATGTAAGACATTGTGTAAATTCTATTTCTTTGGAATTTGTAAAAGCTAAGGATTGATAGTGTTTTCTAGTATGGGTTCTGAGCTTTATTTGATGTTCTTTGCTGCAATTACTTTACTTGCCATATTAAATCCTTTTGGTAATTTAACTCAATTTTTGGCTATGAGTGATGGATTGCCTTTAATGCTTCGAAAAAAACTTTTTAGAACTATTCTCTATACAGCTTTTACTATAGTTTTGGTATTTTTACTATCAGGACCTTTATTTATGAACTATATTTTTAGAGTTTCATTAGATGATTTAAGGGTTTCTGGTGGCTTAGTCCTTATTATAATGGCTATTAAAAATTTACTTTTTTCAACAAAAATTGCAACTAAGGATTTTAGTTCTTATCAGGATATGGATGATAAGGAAATTTTAAGACAGAGTTTAATACCTATGGCATTTCCTATGCTTGTTGGGCCTGGAACTTTAGCTAGTATTATCGTTATAGCCGAAGATGGTGGGCTTGATGTTGCTCTTGGCGGAGTAATGATAGCTTTTATTTTTATGTTTATACTTTTTCATTTTGCAGCTACTATAGAAAAAATAGTTGGAAAATTGATTTTACATGTTTTTTCTCGTATAGCACAAGTATTTATTGCTGCTATGGGGTTTAAGATGATTATTGTAGGTTTAAAAGATATATTTAACTTATAAATTAATATAATTTTAAGTAAATAATACTATATAAATATGATATAATTTTAAAATAATTTATTATTAAAAAGGTGAGTTTTATGTTTGGTGCTAAGAAAAACAATACTGAAATAATTGAACAACTTGAAAAAAAGTGTAATGGTTTAGGAGATATTTTAAGATCTATTGGGAATACCATGGCGGTAATTGAATTTACCACCGATGGCGTTATTTTAGAGGCAAATCAAAATTTTTTAACAACTATGAAATACTCCCTTTCAGAGATCAAGGGCAAGCATCATAGTATGTTTTGTTTGTCTGAAGTTGTTAATTCTTCAGCATATAGTGATTTTTGGAAAGATTTAAGAGATGGAAAAGCTAGAAGTGGTCTTTTTAGACGTATAGCTAAGGGAGGGATAGATGTTTATTTAGAAGCAAATTATCTTCCAATTAGTGATAATAATGGTCATGTTTATAAAATTATTAAATTTGCCAATGATATAACTCAAAGACATTATGAAATGCTTGATCTTAGAAATACTATTGCTGCTGCTAATCGTTCTATGGCTATTATTGAATTTAAACCTGATGGGACTATTATTACGGCTAATGAAAATTTTTTAAGAACTATGGATTTTAATATTGATGAGATTAAAGGAAAGCATCATAGTATGTTCTGTGATTCTAATTATAGACACTCTAAGGACTATGTTCAATTTTGGGAAGATTTAAGAGAGGGTAAATTTCAATCAGGTAAATATATAAGATACGGAAGAAATAATAAAAAAGTATACCTTGAAGCAAGTTATAATCCGGTTAAAAATGATGATGGAAAAATTTACAAGGTTATTAAATTTGCTACAGATATAAGCGAACAAGTTAAAAAAGATCAAGAAAAACTTCGCCTCATAAGCGAACTTGCAGAAAAAAATGATAATCTTACTCAAGATGGAGATCGTGTAATTGAAAACACTGTTTCAAATGTTCAGAATATTGCTGATATGATGTCTCAAAGTTCAAATCTTGTTTCCTCATTAAATCAACAATCAGATGAAATTAAATCTATTATTCAGACTATTAGTGATATTGCTGATCAGACTAATCTGCTTGCTTTAAATGCTGCTATTGAGGCAGCACGTGCTGGTGAACATGGTAGAGGTTTTGCTGTTGTTGCTGATGAAGTAAGAAATTTAGCTGAAAGAACAGGGCATTCAGTTAATGAAATTACCACTACGATTAATTCTATTCGTAATGTTACATCACAAGTGGTTGAGAGTATTAAAAGCGGTTTAGAGGATGTTAATCAGAGTGTTGAACTTGCAAAAGAAGCAAGAGAATGTATGGAGAAAATTCGTGAAAGCTCTGCTGAAGTTGCTAAAGCAATGTCATAAGCGTGATTTTCACGCTTATTTTTTAAGTCATTAAATCTTTAAAATTTTTAAAACCACTTTCTTGATTGCATTTTTCTTTTAAAATATTTAAAAATTCTTTCCTAGAAATATTATGAGCACCCATGAATTCTAAATGTTGGTTATAAACTTGACAATCTATGATAAAATCATAAGGTTTTAATAAATCACAAAGTTTAATCATGGCAACTTTAGATGCATTTTTTTTAATGCTTACCATACTTTCACCAAAGAAAACCTTTCCTAAAATTAAACCATAAATTCCACCTATAAGTTCATTATTTTCATAAAGTTCAAGGCTATGCGCATAGCCTTGGGTAAATAACTTATAATAAGTGGTAATAAATTCATCATCTATCCAGCTTTGAGAGCGTGTATCGCGACATAATGTAATTAATTTTAAAAAATCATAATCAAGTTTAATTTGATAGAGATTAATAAATTTTTTCATATTTTTTTGGATGTGAATTTGATTTGGAATTAAAATGCATCTAGGATCTGGACACCACCAAGTTACAGGTTTACTTGTCCATGGGAATAGACCAAAAGTATAAGCTTTTACAATAAAATCAGCTTCTAAATTTTGACTTAAAAATACAGGAGCATTTTTAGGTGCATTGAGTAATTTAGAATATAAATTCGAGCTTTCCATTTTTACCAAGTTTGATTTTAGCTATACCGCCTTTTTTAAGCCTTCCGAATAAAATTTCATCACTGATTTTTTCTCCTATCTCCTCAGAAATTATGCGTTTTAAAAGCCTTACTCCAAATTCTTTATTATAGGCTTTTTTAGCTAAATAAATTTTAGCTTTATCATCCGCTGATAATTTTATATTATTTAAATTTTTAGAAATTTCATCAAGTTCTTTTTCGATAATTTTAACAAGTATAGCATCGTTTAAATCATTAAAATGTAAAATTTTATCAATGCGATTAATAAATTCTGGAGCAAAAAAGTCTTTGATAGCACGATTACTTTTTTCTTCATTTTTACTTAAAAAACCAAGCTCATTGCTTTCTTTAAGTCCTAGATTAGATGTCATAATAATGATTGTATTTTTAAAATCTACTTTAAGACCGCTATTGTCGGTGAGCTCGGCATTGTCAAAAATTTGTAAAAAGGTATTGCTTAAATCAGGATGAGCCTTTTCTATTTCGTCAAAAAGAACAAGACTGAAAGGATTTTTGCGAATAGCATTGCTTAAAAGTCCACCCTCTTCAAAACCTATATATCCAGCTGGAGATCCTATTAGTTTACTTATAGCATGTTTTTCTGCATATTCACTCATATCAAAGCGTTCTAAATTTAAACCTAAAAATTCAGCTAAAGCTTTGCAAAGTTCTGTTTTTCCAACTCCACTTGATCCAGTAAACAAAAACACTCCGCGTGGTGTATTGGAATTTTTAAATCCTGCGAAACTTTGCTTAAGTGATGAAACAAGGCTATCTATAACTTCATCTTGGCCAAAAATTTTTGCTTTTAAACTTGTTTTTAAATTCATTAAAGCTTTATTTTGATCGAATTCAAACATTTTGTGATGGTGGGTCATTTTTGCTAAAACATTTTCTAAATCTTTTAAATTGGCATTTTTTCTAGCTTTTGGATTTAAAGCAAAAGAAGCACCAAGTTCATCGATCAGATCTATAGCACAATCAGGTAAAAATTTATCATTAAAAAATTTTTTACCCCAAATTACAGCATATTGAAGAATTTCATCGTTTAATTTTATATGATGAAATTCTTCATATTTGTTTTTTAATCCTTTCAGAATTTGCAAGCTTTCTTCTTGGCTTGGTTCATCTACATTTATTTTAGCAAAACGGCGACTTAGGGGTTTATTTTTATCAAAAGTATTTTTATATTCCATAAAAGTTGTTGCACCTATGCATTTTAAAGTTCCATTGCTTAAAGCTGGTTTTAAAAGATTGGAAAAATCAGTATGAGATTCTCCTGTGCCTCCAGCTCCTACTATAGTGTGAATTTCATCAATAAATAAAATAGCATTCGGTATTTTCTCAAGTTCATTTAAAATTTCTTTAATTCGTTTCTCAAAATCTCCACGGTATTTTGTTCCCGCAAGTATACTAGCCATATCAAGACTAAAAATTTTTGCATTTTGTAAGTTTTTAGGCACCTTTTTTTCCGCAATAGCCAATGCTAATCCTTCTACAATGGCCGTTTTGCCAACTCCTGCTTCTCCTACTAAAATAGGATTATTTTTCTTGCGACGTGAAAGAATTTGCATCATTCTTTCAAGTTCAAATTTTCTTCCTATTAAAGGATCAATCTTGCCATTTTGAGCTAAAAGTGTTAAATCACTTGTGTGGTTGCTTAAATTTTGTATATTTTCATGATTTTGAAGTTCTTGAATTTTGTTAAGATTTATGTTGTGTTTTTTTAAGAGATAGCTAGAATAACTTCTTGAATCCTGTATGAGCTTTTCTAAAAAATCTATAATTTTAATTTCATTATTTTTATTTTTAGATGAAAGTAAGATTTCATCTAAAACAACAGATATTGTAGGTTCTATTTCTTGTTTAATAACTTGATTGTTTTGAGAAATGTAATTTTTTAATTCGGTTTCTAGAAGCTCAAGATCTCCATCTGAAAATTCTTCAAATATATCCTTAAAATCAGTGCTTAGTTTTAGTAATGCAAACAGTACATGCTCACAGGTAACAAATTCATGATGGTTTATTAAGCTTAGATTTTTGGCATTATCAAGATATTTTTGTAAATTTTCTTGGTATTTCATTCTTCTTCTACCTTTGCTTGTAGTGGAAAATTAGCAAGTTTAGCCGCATCTATAACTTTTTTTTGTTTTGAAAGAGCTATTTCTTGAGTGTAAATGCCACAAATTCCAGAACCATTGTGATGAATTTCTAACATTGTTTGACTTGCTTTTTCAAGGTTTTGATGAAAAATATTCATCAAAATTTCTATGACAAAATCCATGGTTGTTACATCATCATTTAAGAGTATAACTTTATACATTTTTGGTTCACTAAGTTTTGTCTGCTCTAGAGTTTGGGTTTTTGGCATTATTTTCCTTTGTAGATTTTATTTAAATCTTCTTGCATGAGTTCTGTTGGAATTTTGCCAAGATAAAAATTTGTTGGAGCATTATTATTCCAGTAATCGCTTATTTTTTGATAAATTCCATTTTTTAAAACAACTTTAAAAGGAAGTTGCTCCATATTTTGATAGTCTATATCTTTTAAAATTTGAGCAATAATACGATCATTAGAACTGTCATTGCTTAGAAAATAGTAAGCACCATAATCATCCGCGAATTTTTTAACTGTTTCATCGCTAACATCTTCAAAATGTGTAAGTCCTATAATGATAAATTTGCTAGAATTATTTTTCCAAAGTTTGCTAAGATCTAAAGCTTCTTCTTTGCATGGGGTGCAAAAAGTGCCAAAAAAATCAAACATTAGAACTTTTCCTTCCTCTCCTTCTACCACAAAACCTTTATCTGTTCTTATTAAAGTTTTGCTTCCACCATTTACACTATTTAATACTATTTTATCTCCTTTGTGATACTCTTCAAACATAAAATCATTTTGAATTTCCTCTTCTTTGGAGCAAGCATTAAGAAAAAATGCTAAACTTATTAAAAATAGGGTTAAAATTTTTTTCATTTAATTTCCTTTATTTATAATTTTTCATAGCAGCTCTAGCTTCTAAATCGGCTTGCTTTTTCTTTAAAGTTTCACGCTTGTCGTGCAAATTTTTCCCTTTAGCTAAAGCAAGAGTGGCTTTTACTTTATTTTTTGTGTTAAAATAAAGATCTAATGCAACGATAGTATATCCTTCTATACTTACTTTACCTAATAATTTATCAATTTGCTTTCTATGCATTAAAAGCTTTCTAGCACCTCTTTCTTCGTGTTTATAGAAAGAATGTGTAGTGTGAAGCAATGAAATATGAGAATTAAGTAAAAAAATCTCATTTTTTATAATGCGAACAAAAGAGTCTTTAAGATTTGCTCTTCCTGCCCTTAAGGCTACAACTTCACTTCCCTTAAGGACAATTCCGGCTTCAAAGCGTTCTATGATGCTATAATCAAATAAAGCTTTTTTATTTCTCGCAATAATTTTCATCGATCAACCTTAAAAACACTACTACCGCTACCGCTTAGAAAAAAATCTTCTTGTAAGTAAAACTTCATTTTAGGATATAAAGTTGCACAAGGAGTAAATAAATCATTTAATTCTTTGTTTTTAAAGTTTTGTAACAACTCTTTTGTGCTGAGTTTTTTGTAGATTTGCGCTTGATTATTGTTTTTTTGAAAGTCAAATATTTTTCTATCAAATTCATCATAAACAGCTTTAGTTTGGCAAGATATTTGTGGAAAAGTCCATTTTAAATTAGGTATGTCATCTTCAAATTCTTTTATAATTTCACCACAGCCACTTACATTAGCAGAGTGAAAGCCACTTAAAAAAAAGGCAATATCACTTCCTAGTTGCATGCTTAAATTTATAAGTTCTTGCAGGTTTAATTTTAAATTTAGGGTTTCATTCATTAGCAGTAAAAAACTCGCACAATCGCTACTTCCACCGCCAAGTCCAGCACATACTGGGATATTTTTTGTGAGTTTTAGGCTTTTTTTGCTAAATAATTCTTTTAATTCGTTATTATATCTTTTAGAAAGTAGCAAATAAGCCTTTTGAATAATATTATTTTCGCATTTAAAATTACTAATGATTTCAAATTCTTTTTTAGAATCTGATTCTTTATCAATAAGCTCAAGCTCATCAAAAAGATCTTTTAAAAGTATAAATCGTGATTCTAAAAGATGATATTTTCTTGAGTCAAAACCGGTAAGTTTTAAAAAAATATTTGCTTTAGCGTAAGCTTTCATTTGATTAGTTTTTTGCTTAAGTCATCAAGTTTAATATCATTCTGAACAACAGAATGCAAATTTTCATCCTTTACTTGTTGAACAAGTTCTTTTCTAAGTATCATAAGGGATTTTGGAGCTTCTATACCTATTTTGGCATATCCTTTCCCTGTTTGAACGACTTTGATTTCTATACCTTCTCCGATAATTATACTTTCATTTTCTTTTCTTGATAATATTAACATTTTTCAACCTTATTTAGAAGATATTTTACTGTATTTTCTTTAATATTAATTATGCTAAAATATTTTTCTGTTTCAATATAATAATCTCCTTCATCATGAAATTCTAATTCTTCGACAAAAATTTTAGCACCATTTTCGAGTTTATTTAAATCCTTGATAAAATTTGGCTTTAGGTTAATGTATTTTAACACATTTAAGCTTTTCTCATTATTATAAACAAATTTGCCTTCTTTAATGCGCTCTAAAGAGCTTAAAGTCGCATTAATACCTAGTTTTCTAGCAAAAAGTTCACAATAAGATCTTATATAAGCACCTTCACTGACTGTGATTTCGATATTTAAAAAAGGATGATTATAGCTTAAAATCTTGCAATCAAATACTTCCATTTGGCAAGGTTTTAAATTTGCTTCTATACCTTTTTTTGCAAGTTCATAGGCGCGAGTTCCATTGATTCTTTTGGCACTAAATTGCGGTGGTGTATAGGAGATAATTCCTTGCATTTGATCAATGATTTGTTGTAAATTTGCAAGATCAAATTCTTTTATATTTTTAATTTCTTTTATATTTTGATCATCAAGACTTAAGGAGTAAACTCCAAGCCATAAAGTAGCTTTATAGGTTTTTGGAGTTTTTTTTAAAAAACGGAAAAGTTTTGTGTATTGTCCAAATGCAACGATTAAAACCCCTTTGGCGAAAGGATCAAGAGTGCCAGAATATCCTGCTTTTTTATTTTTATATTTTTTCTTTAAAGTACTTAAAAAGGCATTAGAACTCAAACCCCTTGGTTTAAAGGCTGCAAAGATCTTGTTCATACTGCTTTTTCCACAAAGCTTGCCATGATTACACGTATTATACCACCAAAATTAATATTAAGCTTTTCCTCTTTTCCGCTTTTATTAACTTCAACAACCCTGCCAATGCCAAAAATTTTATGTTTAACTAGATCTCCTTTGCAAAAACTAGTTTTTTGTATATTTTGATTTTTTGATTTTTCATTGATTAATTTACTTTCTTCTAAGAAGCGGCTAGGATTGATGCTTGCTCTTGAACCATGATAAAAACGAGAATTTGCAACACTTATTGTGAGAAATTTCTTGGCGCGAGTGATGGCAACATAAGCAAGACGGCGTTCTTCTTCGAGATTTTCTTCGCTATTTAAAGGAAAAAATCCTTCATCAAAGCCTATTATAAAAACATAATCAAATTCCAAACCTTTGCTAGCATGAATACTCATCAAGCAAACACATTCTTCATCTAAATTATCTTGATCACTTAATAAAGAAATTTCACTAAGTAGATCTTCTAAAGAAGCTTCGGGATCTTCTTTGAGTTTTTCTCTTAGATTAGCATAAAACTCATCAAGATTTCTGATTCTTTCATCTCCATCATCTTGCTCTGAAAAATAATCTTTGATTTTAAATAATTCTTCCATATTGTCAAAAACTTTTTTTGCATTATCGTAGCTTTTTAGAGTGTGAATATTTTGTATAAAAATATTTGCTTCATTTTGCGCTTTTTTTGTTGTTAAAATTCCTATACCGCCATCGCTTTCACATAAGGCATCAAAAAGTGAAATTTGACGTTTTTTTGCATATTCTTCTAAATTTTTTAAGGCTTTTTCCCCTATGGATCTTTTAGGGCGATTAATAATACGCCTAAATGACAAATCATCATTTGGATTTAAGATAAGTCTAAGATACGAGATTAAATCTTTTATTTCTAATCTCTCATAAAAACGCATACCGCTAAGCAGTTTATAAGAAATTTTTTCCTTCATAAATGCTTCTTCTATTGCTCTTGATAGTGCATTAACTCGAAATAAAACGGCGATCTCTTTAGCTTCTACTCCAGAATTTAGCAATTTTTTCACTTCTTGAGCGATATATAAACCTTCATGTTTTTCGTTTTCGTTTTTTAATATTTTAATATTTTCCCCAGTATCTTTAGTGCAGATTAAAGTTTTTCCAAGTCGTTGCTCATTGTGAGATATGAGATTATTTGCTGCTTGTAAAATAGTCCCTACTGAACGATAGTTTTGTTCAAGTTTTATAAGTTTAACATTTTTAAAATCGTTTTGAAAATTTAAAATATTTTCAATTTTTGCTCCACGCCAACTATAAATACTTTGATCATCATCACCAACAACTGTGATATTTTCATGCATACAACATAGATTTTTTAGAATTTTATATTGCAAGGTATTAGTATCTTGATACTCATCAACTGTAATGTAATTATAAAGTAAGCTTTGTTCTTTGGCAAAATTTATATCATTTTCTAAAATGAGATTGCTTAGCAATAAAAGATCATCAAAATCTACAAAATTTTGCTTTAATAAGTATTCTTCATAAGCACGGTAATAGTTGGCAAATTTGTATTCATTTTGATATTTTTCAAAATTATGTTCTTTTAGTAAATTTAAATCTTCAAAGACATTGCTTACTCTTTTGCCTTCATTTTTGCAATAAGATATGTATTTGATAATATCATAGACATTATCTTTGTTTTTATCATGGATTAAGTCTTTAATTATTTTTTTTGTATCATCTGTATCGATAACAATAAAACTATTTTTACGCTCCAATCTTTCAAAATGGAGTTTTAAAAATAAAAGTCCAAATTTATGAAAGGTGCAAAGCAAAGGATTGTGATTGCCTTGTAGAAAATTTAACGCTCTATGACGCATAACACTAGCTGCTTTATTTGTAAAAGTAAGAGTAAGAGTGTTATGCGAGGGGATGCCTACTTCACCGATAAGATAAGCAAGACGAGTGGTGATAGTTTTGGTTTTTCCACTACCTGCACCCGCTAGGATAAGCATAGCTCCATCAATGTGGCTTACTGCCTGTTTTTGACTATCATTTAAATCTTCAAATAGATTCATTTTTTGAAAATATCTTTATTTTTTGGATTATTTAAAAATATATTTTTAGATTTTTGTAAATTTTTACTATCTTCGCGTTTATAAAGGCTAAAATTAACAAATAAAATGCTATTTTCTATTTGAATTTGCGTGATAGCTCCTAAATCAACCTTTACAAAACTATCAAAATCATCATTTCCAAAACCTGCGTGAAATTGAATGGAATCTTTATTTAGTTGTATGGATTCAAAGGTGTATCCTCCAAGAGCAAAAAGAGCATAAGGATTTTGTTTAACATCAAGCTCTTTGGGAAGTTCAGGGTTAAAATCTATGAAATTTGTATTTGCAACTATGGAAAATTCTATATTTTCTTCTATAAGGTGTGAAATAACTTCATAGCAATGCTTTTGCATGGTATGGATAAAATTTTCATTTTTTAAGATTGTTTCTAGCATGATTGTAACTCCATAAATTCATTGATGAGTTTTTGAATTTCTTTTATGCCTATTTCCCAAAAATTTTCATCTTCTATATCAAAGCCAAACATTCCTACTAGTTCTTTTGGACTCACGCTTCCACCTAAAGAAAGCATTTTGATATAAAGTTCTTTAAAATTTTCACATTTTTTACTTTTGTAAAGTCCATAAAGAGCTAAAACTAAAAGTTGCGCATAAGCATAAGCATAGCAGTAAAAAGGAGAATGGATAAAATGAGGAATATAACTCCACCAAGAAGCATAATTTTTTGTAAGTTTTACGCTGTCTTGAAACATCTTTTGAGATTCTTCCATCCAAATTTTATTGATTTCTTCGGTGCTAAGTTCATTTTCTTGAGCATGTAAGCGTCTTTCAAAACAAGTAAAATTAATTTGTCTATAAAAAGTTGCAAAAATATCTTCGATTTTATTTGCATATAAAGATAGGAGTTCTTCTTTTTTTAACTTATCTTTAATAAAATCAAATACGAGCATTTCAGCAAAAACTGAAGCTGTTTCTGCGGTGGTTAAAGGCGTGTTTTGATTTAAATAGCTTACATTATAAGAAAGTTTTTGATGGATAGTGTGTCCTAATTCATGTGCAAGTGTAAAAAGATCGCGTCTTTTATTGGTGTAGTTTAATAAAACAAAAGGATGTGCATCAGAAGTTGCAGAGTGCGAAAAAGCACCCCCTTGTTTATTTTCTTGCGGATAAACATCAATCCAACCTTGATCAAAAGCATTTTTTGCTATATCATAAAATTGTGGAGAAAAAGCTTGAAATGCCTCTAAAACAATATTTTTACTTGTTTTAAAATCAAAACTTGCTTCTTTTCCTATGGGTGCATATCTGTCATAGTCTTTAAGCTCATCGTAGCCTAAAATTTGTTTTTTTCTTTTGTAAAATTGCGATACTAAGTTAAAATGTTTTTGCGCACTTGCTATTAAAGAATCAACGCTTTTTTGCGAAATTTGATTGCTGATATGTCTTGAAATTTCAGCATTTTCATAACCTCTTAATAAACTTATGTTTTTTCTTTCTGTTTTTATCATATTGATAATAAAACTTAAAAGTCTGCTATTTTTTTGCAAAACTTTACTGAATTTTTTAGCAGATTTTTTGCGTATTTTTCTATCTTCATCATACATTTTGCTTAGAATTTCTTCTTCGCTAAGTTTTTTACCTTCAAAAGGGATTTTTAAAGCGCTCATACTTTCATCAAAAAGTCTACTAAAAGCATTTGCACCTGTATTTGAAAGATAGAGTATAATGCGTTCTTCGTTTTTGCTAAGATTATAGCGTTTGTTTTGCAATAAATTAGAAAGATAAAAATCATAATCTTTGCAAAAAGTTGTAAATTCTTGACTTTTTTCAGGAGCTAACTCACAAAATTCAAGCTCGAAAAAGAGTAAATTTTCTTCTATTTTTTTGCATTCTTCTTCGTATTGTGCATAAAAAGAACCATTTTGAGTGTTTTTAGCAAAAAGCAAATAAGCATAAGTCATGATTTTGCCAAGAGCTTGATTTAAATTTTCATAATCTTTTAAAGCTTGCAAAAACTCATTAGCATTTAATGTATAAAGTTTATTTTCATAGTTTTTTTTGAAATTTAAACTTTGTTGGATTTGATCTTGTGTAAAATTTTTCAACGCTTCTTTATCAAGAAATAAAGCACTTAAGTCCCATTCTAACATTTTTTATCCTTCATTTTCTAATATGAGTTTTTTAAGAACAGCCATTCTAATGGCCACTCCATTTTTAACTTGTTTTAAAACTAAAGTTCTTTCATCGCTCATCATTTCATCGCTTATGTCAATATTGCGATTTACAGGGCCTGGATGTAGTAAAATAAGCTTTTTATCTTTTACTAAGCTTTTTTGAATGCAAAAATCATTTGCATAGTCTTTAAGTGAAGCGTAAACGGTTTTATTATGTCTTTCTGTTTGTGTTCTAAGACTCATGATGATATCTGAATTTGCTATGATATTCTCATCAAGCTTATAATGTTTTTTAAGATGAGTATTAGGCATAAAATGTGGTGGAGCTACTAGGGTAATATCAAGATTAAATCTGCTTAAAAGTTCTATATTGGACGCTGCAACGCGGGAATTTTTGATATCACCTACGATGCAAATTTTCTTACCTTCGACATCGGCTTGAAAATGATTATAAATAGTGAATAAATCTAGCAAAGCTTGGGTAGGATGGGCGTGTTTTCCATCTCCTCCATTAACAACTGGACAATGCATATGCTTTGCTAATATCAAAGGAACTCCTGAGTTTGCGTGTCTTACAACAATAGCATTAGGACTCATGGCATCTAAATTAGCAGCAGTATCATAAAGAGTTTCTCCTTTGCTAGAGCTTGATCTTGAAACATCAAGGCGTAAAACCCTAGCACCCAATCTTCTTGCAGCGCTTTCAAAAGATGAAAGGGTGCGTGTAGAATTTTCAAAAAAAATTGTCGTGATACTTTTTCCTTTAAGAAAAGTTCTAGGTTTTTCATCTAAGAAATCACTTGCTTCTTTAAAAAGCTCCATAATTTCGACTTTATTAAAATCCTTTGTAGTGATGAGATGACGCATGTTTTTACCTTATTTGATATTGTAATTTAATTCATTTTTAGAACAAATTGCTGTAAAAAGAACATCTGTAGAACTATTTAAAGCAGTTTCAACACTATCTTGAATAACCCCTATAATAAAACCTATGGCAACTACCTTCATAGCAATATCATAGTCTATATTAAATAAAGAACAAGCCAAAGGTATAAGCAGTAAAGATCCGCCCGCAACTCCGCTAGCCCCACAAGCTGCAAAGGTAGCAATAATGCTTAATAAAAAGGCTTGCAAAAGACTGATTTCTATACCAACGGTATTGGCTGCAGTAAGACTTAAAATAGCTATAGTAACTGCCGCTCCTGCCATGTTGATAGTAGCTCCTAAAGGTATAGAAATGCCATAAAATTCTTTATCTATGCCAAGTTTGGCGCAAAGTGCCATATTTACAGGAATATTTGCTGCCGAACTTCTTGTAAAAAAAGCAAAAAATGCACTGTGCCTTAAGCAGATAAAAATTAAAGGAAAAGGATTTTTTCTTGTATAAAAAAAGACTATTAAAGCATTGATAACAAAAGTAACAAAAAGCATAGTAGTTACAAGTAAAATTAAGAGTTTTGCATAGCTTATCAAACCTTGCGCTCCTGTTTGTGCTACAGAATTAGCTACAAGTCCAAAAATTCCAAAAGGAGCAAGTTTTACTACAAATTTAACAATTTTCAAAACCCCTTCGTTAATATCTATAAAAACTTGTTTTGCTTCGTTAGAACAGTGTTTTAATGCTATACCTCCAGCTATTGCCCAGGTTAAAATTCCTAAATAATTTCCGCTTGAAAGAGCATTTATAGGATTATCGACAATTTTAAATAAAAGATCTTTAAAAATCTCACTCATGTGGGTTGGAGATGAGTTTGTAGCGGTTTGAATTCCATCTAAAACAAGCTTTACGGGGAAGAAAAAATTAGCAAGAACCGCACAAGCTGAAGCAAGAAAGGTGCCTACTATATACAAAATGATAATATTTTTGATCTTAGTACCACTTTGAGAAAAATCTTTAGTGCAAATTGAGATTAAAATTAAAATAAAAACAAGCATAGGAGCGATAGCTTTTAAGGCACTTGTAAAAAGTATTCCGAGTAAATTTGCAATTTCAGATATTTCTTTAGAACTAATGCCTATAAGTATTCCTAGTACTATACCTATGCAAATTTGAACTATGAGGTTGCCTTTAGCGTAGCCTTGAATGATTTTAGAAAACATAAAAACCTTTTAAATATTTTTTATATTAGAAGTTGATTTTAACTAACTTTTGCTTAATTTTAGAGAATTTTTAATTTATCAAGCTTTGATAAGTTTATTTGGATACAATTGTGGTTCATTTTAAATGAAAGGACTTTTTATGTATCTATTCACTTCAGAAGTCGTAAGTGCAGGTCATCCAGACAAGTGCGCTGATATAATCGCTGATACGATAGTGGATATACTCTTGAAAAATGACAAAAATTCAAGGGTGGCGAGTGAGGTTTTTGTCGCAGGAAATAAGGTTGTGATAGGAGGCGAAGTTAAATCAAATCACAAGCTTAGTAAAGCTGATTACGATAATTTAGTTAAAGATGTTTTAAAAAATATTGGTTATGACGGAGCAGGGCATTTTAGCAAAGAGCAGTGTTTGCATCCTGATGAGGTTGATGTTATGGTGTTTTTAAATGAACAAAGCCCCGATATCAACCAAGGCGTCGATCAAGAAGATGGTGAAACAGGAGCAGGTGATCAAGGCATTATGTTTGGTTTTGCAAGTTGTGAAGCTGAGGAATATATGCCAGCAGCTATTAGTTATGCAAGAATGCTATGTGATAGAGTTTATGCTTATGCAAAAGCAAATCCACATGAACTTGGAGTGGATATTAAAACTCAAGTAACTATTGATTATGGCACTAAGGCAAATTTTGAAAATTGCAAACCGCAAAGTATTCATACTATAGTGGTTTCTGCGCCTTGTGTTGAAAGTATGAAAATAGAAGATTTAAGATCTTTGGTAATGAAACTTATTTTGGATAGTAATTTACCAAAAGAGCTTTTTGATCCGAATAAAACTAGAATTTTAATCAATCCAACTGGTAAATATATCAATCACTCTTCTTTGCATGATAGTGGTTTAACAGGAAGAAAACTTATAGTAGATAGTTTTGGAGGTTATTCTCCAATAGGTGGTGGTGCGCAATCGAGCAAAGATTATACTAAAGTTGATAGAAGTGGGCTTTATGCAGGTAGATGGCTAGCTAAAAACATAGTTGCAGCAGGACTTGCTAAAAAATGTATCGTTCAACTTAGTTATGCTATAGGTGTTGCAAAACCTACTTCGGTAAGCGTGGATTGTATGGGTACAAATACTAGTGTAAATGACGATGTTTTAAGTGGTTTTGTAATGCAAAATTTCTCTTTAACGCCAAATTGGATCCGTGATAAATTTCATCTGGATAAACCAAGTAAAGAAACTTTTCTTTATGCGGATGTAGCAGCTCGTGGGCAAGTAGGACAAAAGGACTATCCTTGGGAAAAACTTGATGCCCTAGAACAGTTTAAAAAGCTACTTTAAAAAATTAACAATATTATACAAGCTTAAATAAGGCTTGTATAATTATAAAGAATTAATGAAGTTATATTAATTTTTGACTTAGAGGGATATTTTTCAATATCCCCCATAAATATAAAAGTTAGGAAGGAAGCTAAATTAATTTAGCTTTGGGGTAAAAACCCCTCTAAGTCAAAATATTATTTGATAGAATTATAATATAAAATAACTTAAATTACTTTAAAATTAAAATTTTAATATTATTTTTTATCATTAAATATTTCTTTGGATAAATTTGTCCAATCTTTACTTAAAAGTTTTTTAGGGAGTATAACTATATTCTCTTTGCCATTTGTAGCATGATAAACACTAACCCCATATTTACTCGCATAAAATTTCATTAAGAGTTGTTGGAGTTTGTATTCGCTGCTATTATTAAACCAAGCATTGTTGCTTAGAGCTATAATAATTTGTGAATTTTGATAGTTTTGTTCTTTGGTAGCTTCATAACAAATTGCATTTGTAATAATTTGATTGTCTAATTTATATTTGCTTTGTATAGGACCTTGGGAAAATTCTTCAATATTTTTAAGAAAATATTTTTTTATTAAGTCTTTAAAAAATGGAATTTCTTCACCAAAGGGAACTAAAAAATGCTTATTTAAAATATAGACATTACCTTTTTTAAAGATATAAGTGCTATTGTAAGTATGTTTTTTTTCAACATGAAATGCTCCCGTAATAATGGTAATTTTATAAGATAATTCTTTAAGTATAAGTTCATATTTGGTATTTTTTAAATCAAAAGCAAAAGCGGTTTCAGGCAAGATTACAAGTTCTTTTTTTTCATTTATAGCTTGAAATATATCTTGAATTAGGATATCAGAATTTGATTTTAAATTTTCTTGTAAAAATTTTTGATCTTGAGAAATATTAGTATTGATGAGTTTGTAGTTTAAATTAAGAGTTTGAGCTTGTTTTTCATTATATTGAAATCCACTAAAGAATAAAATAAGAACAATCGCTATTTTATAATATCTTGATATATAACCCTCATAGATGAAATATGCTATTAAAAATATGCAAATAATGCCACGATAACTTGGGTCAAAAAAACCATAAACTGTAAAAATTCCCCAATTAAGCCAATCAAATCCTAAAGGATGGATAAAACTTATGCAAAAAATTCCACAAAGTCTTAAAAAATCAAATTTTAATAAATAACATAATCTAAAAAGTAGTCCATAAATAAAACCAATGATAATTGGTATAATTGGCACTAAATAGTTTAGATTAAAATAAATTGAAGATAAACCAATCCACCAAAACCAAAGAATCCCTACAAAAAAACCTATCCAAAAATATTGTTTAGAATTTTTACTTTTTAGAAGTAAAACTAACCCCCAAATAGCTAAAAATGGGCTAATAGTTTGTGTAAAAATATTTTCAAAAAATGATAGATAAATAGAATTTGAAAGTAAAATTGCAATAAAAAAGACTTTTATTATTTTAAAAATGATAGAATTAGTGTTTAATTTTTTTGGAATAAAGGAAAAATATGGCAGAAAATTCAATTTTAACTTCATTGTTACCTCTTGTAGTGTTATTTGCAATTTTTTATTTCTTGGTGATCAGACCGCAACAAAAACAAGCAAAAGCACATAAACAAATGCTTGAGTCTTTGCAAAAAGGAGATAAAATCATCACTAATGGCGGACTTATTTGTGAAGTCGTAAAACCAGAGGAGGATTTTATCAAAGTTAAGCTTAATGAAGACAATGTTACTGCAAAAATTTCAAGAGAATTTATAGCAAAGAAAATTGATGCGTAATTCTAAAATCAATTATCGCTTGATTATTTTTATAGCGGTATTTATTTTTGGAGTGGCTTTTTCACTCCCTTCTTTTTTGCAGTCAGAACGTGGTGCGAAGATTAATTTAGGGCTTGATTTGCAAGGCGGGCTTTATATGCTCTTAGGTGTAGATAATGAAGAAGCTGTAAAATCTAAAATAAAATCAATTGCATCTTCATTGAGTTATTCTTTTAATAAAGAAAATATTTTAAATAATGGCTTAAATACCCATGATGATATTTTAGAATTTACTTTGCTTGATAATGCAGATATTGCAAAAGTTGAAAATTTGCTTAAAGAAATAAAAGGAATTAATATACAAAGTGAAAATATGCACTATAAAATTTCTTTTACCTCAGAAGAAGTAAAAAATATAGAAAATTTTGCACTTTTGCAAGCAGTTGAAACCATAAGAAATAGGCTTGATCAATTTGGTTTAGCAGAGCCAACAGTTGCTAAACAAGGTGATGATAAGATTTTGGTTGAACTTGCAGGGATTAAAACCAAAGAAGATGAACTAAGAGCAAAAGAACGCATCACAAAAGCAGCACATTTGCAACTTATGGAAGTTGATGATTCTAAAATGGGTCAAGCTTCTACAATGAGTGATGCTGAGGCTGCGAGTTATGGACTGATTTTAGTGTCTGATTCTAGAAGTCCAAATTTAAAATATACCTTAAAAAGCATACCTATTTTAGATGGATCTATGCTTACTGATGCTAGAGTAGGGATTAGTGATAAGAGTAATTATCCTGTAATTAATTTTACTTTAAATGCCGAGGGTTCTAAAAAATTTGCTGATTATACAGGAGCAAATGTTGGAAAGCGTCTTGCTATTGTACTTGATAATAAAGTGTATTCTGCTCCATCTATCAATGAACGCATAGGTGGAGGTAGTGGGCAAATCAGTGGAGCTTTTACCCAAGAAGAAGCGCGTGATGTGGCGGTAGCTTTAAGAAGTGGAGCTTTGCTTGCGCCTGTAAAATTACTTGAACAAAGAAGTATAGGACCATCTTTAGGTGCTGATAGTATTAAAATGAGTATGATAGCCTTAATCGGTGCATCGGTTTTTATTGTAATATTTATGATGATGTATTACGGTGTGGCAGGAATTTTTGCAAATATTGCAATGTTGGTTAATGTTTTGGTAGTAGTGGCTGTTATGGCTATGTTTGGAGCAACTTTAACTTTACCAGGGATGGCAGGACTTGTTTTAACTGTGGGTATGGCGGTAGATGCAAATGTGATTATCAATGAGCGCATACGAGAACTCTTGCGAGATGGAGTAAATATAAGAGCTAGTATAGAACAAGGTTATAAAAATGCTATGAGTGCGATTATAGATTCAAATATCACTTCTTTAGTTACTTCGGTAGCACTTTATGCCTATGGAACAGGAGCAGTTAAAGGTTTTGCTGTGACTTTGGGAATTGGTATTGTCGTTTCTATGATTACAGCTATTTTAGGAACTCACGGAATGTTTGATTATTTTATGCAACGCATAGAAAAAAGTAATAATACAAGATTTTGGTTTGGTTACAGGAGAAGATAATGCAGTTTTTTAGCGAAAAGAAAATTTATGATTTTATGAGAATGCGTTTTGCTGCTATTTCTCTTTCTTTTATTTTGTTTTTTGGTTCTATTTATTTGCTTTGGGATAGGGGTTTGCAATATGGTATTGATTTTAGCGGAGGAACTTTAGTTCAGCTTAAATATGAAAATGCAGCTCCTATAACACAAATCCGAGAAATTTTAGAAAAACAAGGAACTTTTCAAAATTTATCTGTAACTGAATTTGGAAGCAATGAAGAAGTAACCATACGCTTTTTAGGAAGCAACGATAATGTAAGCAATGATATAGGCGAGCATATAAGCACTCTTTTAAAGGATACGGGAAAATTTGAAGTGCGTCGTGCTGATGTGGTAGGTCCAAAAGTAGGTGATGAACTTAGAAATAAAGGACTTATGGCTATAGCTGTATCTTTGATAGCAATTTTAATTTATATAGCGTTGCGTTTTGAGTGGCGTTTTGCTCTTGCGGCTATAATCAGTGAAATTCATGATGTTGTGATTACTTTAGGGGCAATTTCTTTATTTAAAATTGATGTTAATTTAGATACTTTGGCTGCTGTTTTAACTGTGCTTGGGTACTCTTTGAATGATACAATTATTATTTTTGATAGAATCAGAGAAGGCATTAAAACAAGTAAAAAAACCGAACTTGCACCTATTATCAATGAAAGTGTTTCAGCAACTTTATCAAGAACGGTTTTAACTTCAGGGTTAACTTTAGCAACCGTTGTGATACTTTATTTCTTTGGCGGGGAAATGATACAAGGATTTTCTTTGACTTTAATTATAGGTATTATAGCGGGAACTTTAAGCTCTATTTTTGTTGCAAGTCCGACATTATTATGGTTTAAATTTAGTGTGCTTGAGTTTAGAAATAAAGAAATTGAAAAAGCAAAAAGAAAACAAGATAAAGAACGCAATCGTGCAATGTATGAAAAAGGAACAGTGTAAGGAGAATTTATGGCTTATGAAGCAAGTTTAATAGAAAAAAAATGGCAAAAAATTTGGGATGAAAATGAATATTTTGAGCCAAAAGATGATTTAAATTTGCCTAAAAAATATATTTTATCGATGTTTCCTTATCCTAGCGGACGCATTCACATGGGGCATGTAAGAAATTATACTATAGGTGATGCTTTAGCAAGATATTATCGCAAGATAGGATTTAATGTTTTACATCCTATAGGTTTTGATAGCTTTGGTATGCCTGCTGAAAACGCAGCTATTAAACATAAAATTCATCCTAAGTCATGGACTTATGAAAATATAGCTTATATGAAAAAAGAACTTTTTTCTTTAGGTTTTTCTTTTTCTAAAAAAAGAATGCTTGCTACTTCAGATCCACTTTATACAAAATTTGAGCAAGAATTTTTTATTAAGATGTTTGAAAAAGGTTTGATTTACACTAAAGAAGCAAATGTGAATTGGTGTGAGCAAGATCAAACGGTTTTGGCTAATGAGCAAGTTGAAGACGGAAAATGTTGGCGTTGTGGTCATGAAGTGGTGCAGAAAAAAATGCCAGGTTATTATGTAAAAATCACTGCTTATGCTGAGGAACTTTTAAAAGATTTAGAAGAATTAAAAGATAAATGGCCTAATCAAGTTTTAACTATGCAAGAAAATTGGATTGGTAAAAGCGAAGGTTTGGAATTTTCTTTAAATTTAGACGAAGAAAGCAAGCAAAAAACTAAAGAAAGTTCTTTAGAAGTTTTTACTACAAGAGCAGATACAATTTATGGAGTTTCGTATATCGCTTTAGCTCCAGAACATAAAATTGTTCAAAATTTGCTTTCGCAAAATTTATTAAATCAAGATGTATTAAATAAAATCAAAGCTATTCAAAATCAAAGCCCAAGAGAAAGACAAAGTTCTGAAAAAGAAGGTTATTTTTTAGGAATTTATGCCATTCATCCTTTAAGCGGAGAAAAAATTCCTTTATGGGTGGCTAATTTTGTCTTGGCTGATTATGGTAGTGGAGCGGTTATGGCTGTTCCAGCTCATGATGAAAGAGATTTTGAATTTGCAACAAAATATAATCTTGCCATCAAACAAGTTATTCAAACTCAAGAAAATTTACCTTATACGCAAAAATCAGGAAAATTAATCCATAGTCAAGAATTTGATAATCTTGATTGTAATGAGGGAAGATTAAAAATTATTTCTCAGTTTGAAGCTAAAAATATAGGAAAAAGGGTTGTAAATTTTAAAATTCGTGATTGGGGTGTTTCGCGTCAAAGATATTGGGGTGCGCCTATTCCTATGATTAAATGTCAAAGCTGTGGTATAGTACCTCAAAAACTAGAAAATTTACCTATTACTCTGCCTGAAGATGTGCAAATTACAGGAGAGGGCAATCCACTTGATAAACATCCAACTTGGAAAAATTGTATTTGTCCCAAATGTGGCAAAGAGGCTCAAAAAGAAAGCGATACTTTAGATACTTTTTTTGAAAGTTCTTGGTATTTTGCACGTTTTGCAAGTGATGAGAAAACTTGGCAGGAAAAAGCTTTAGATGAAAAAAGTGTGAAGTATTGGATGAGTGTGGATCAGTATATAGGTGGTATTGAACATGCAATCTTGCATTTACTTTATGCGAGATTTTTCCAAAAAGCTTTAAGAGACTTGGGTTATTTAACGCAAAATGAACCTTTTGATAGACTTTTAACTCAAGGTATGGTGTTAAAAGATGGTGCTAAAATGTCAAAATCA
This sequence comes from Campylobacter sp. CH186, assembly GCF_004378925.1. Taxonomy (NCBI): domain Bacteria; kingdom Pseudomonadati; phylum Campylobacterota; class Epsilonproteobacteria; order Campylobacterales; family Campylobacteraceae; genus Campylobacter; species Campylobacter sp. CH186. The sequence goes on from NZ_RYYB01000001.1 coordinate 442,692, forward strand.
AAAGGCAATGTTGTAGATCCTGATGAGATTATAGAAAAATACGGTGCTGATACCGCAAGACTTTTTATACTTTTTGCTGCGCCTCCGGCTAAAGAGCTTGAATGGAATGATGATGCTGTTGAAGGGGCTTATAGATTTATTTGCAAACTTTATGATAGGGCGCAAAATGTTAAAAAAGGTGAGCTTGTAGAATTAAAACAAGAAAATTTAAACAAAGAAGAAAAATATGCAAGATTAAAGGTATATGAAGCTTTGAAAAAATCTTTTGAAGTTTATCATCAAAGTTTTGCTTTTAATACTTTAATTGCAGCTTGCATGGAAGCTTTAAACGCTTTAGCGCTTTGTAAAAATGAAGCTTTGGAGCAAGAGGCTTTTTATATTATTTTAAATATTTTAGAGCCTATTATTCCTCATGTTTGTTTTGAGCTTAGCGAGGAGCTTTTTAAATGTAAAAATTTCAAAAAATTAGAACTTAAAGAAGAGGTTTTTGTAAAAGATACTTTAAATTTAGCTGTAAGTATTAATGGTAAAAAAAGGGCTGAATTTGAAATTTCAAGTAGTGCGAGCAAAGAAGAAATTTTAGCTTTTGCAAAAGAAAATACTGCTAAATGGCTTGAAGGTAAGAGTATAGTTAAAGAAATTTATGTGGAAGGAAAGCTAGTTAATCTAGTGATTAAATGAAAAAGATTTTAATTTTTTGTATAGGTTTATTTTTAGGTGCTTGTGGATATGTTCCTACATCAAAAATCGCTAATAATATTTTCGATGAGAAAGTTTATGTTAATGTTGAATTAAGTCAACAAGACCCAAAAAATAGTATCTATGTTGCCGATACTTTAAAAGAAATGGTAATTTCAAAATTAGGGCGTAAACTTGCTTTAAAACACGAGGCAGATGATGTAATTAATGTTAAAATGAATAATTTAGAATTTATTCCTTTAGCTTATGATAAAAATGGCTATGTTATTAGTTATAAAGCTAAATTAAATTTAGATTTTAATGTTGTCTTTAAAGATGGTTCAAGTCAGGCTTTTAGTACAAGTGGAAGTTATAATTTTGAAATTTCTCCAAATAGTATTATTAGTGATTCTGCAAGGTATGAGGCTATTCGAGCAGCTTCAAGCGAGGCATTTGATGAGTTTATTTCCGTAATTGCTATTAAAGGGCAAAAACGTGATTCCAAATACTAATGAAATAGCAAAGCAAACTTTAATTGCATTAAAAGAAAGAAAACTAAAACCAACTCCTGAAAATTATACGGAAATTTTTGAAGAATTATCTTTAAAATATGGTATCACAAGCTCAAATAAAGCTAAACTTGACAAATACAAAACCTTGCTTTTACCGATTTATCAACAAGAATTAAATTCTAAAACTATAAGAAGTTTAGAAGAACTAATTAGTTTTTTAATTTCTGTTTTAAATAGACAAAGCGGAAAACAATTTAGTGAATTTTTTGATTTTTTATATACCATATCTAAAACTTTGCAAATAAGTAAGGATAAAAAGATAAGAGATTTGGCTAAGGTGACTTCGATTAGAATTTCTAAAACTATGGATAGTGAAAGTATTTACTTGCTTACTAAAAAATGGAAAGAGCTTGAAAGAAATTACGATGAAAATGACTTAGAAGAACAAGCTCGTAAATATGGCATTAGTAAATATGATGATTATGATAGCGTGATTAAAAAACTCTTAGTTAAACTTGAAGAGCGCAGTTATGAGCACTTTAGTGAATTATTATGCTTGGGTTTAAATCCTTCATTGGTAGAAGATTTAAAAATTCAAGGTTTTATACAAAATTTAACACAAAAGCCTTTTGTAATAGGCGAAGAAAATTTTAAAAATGAACTAATGGAATTTATAAATCATCGTATAATGGTTGATAATATGTATGTCCAAAAAAATTTAAATTTTTTTAATGATAATCTAAAAAAAATCTATGAATTGCTTGTCTTGCTTAATAAATCGAATGAAAAAAATATGGATTTTATCAATACTTTAAAACCAGATGAAAATGGGGAAGTAAAACTTAGTTTTGAGGATTTAAAACTAAAATTTAAAAAACTTGGAGAAAAAATTACATCTTTAAATAATCAAATTGAATTCACGCAAAGCTTGGAGGAGAGAGAGGCTTGGAGTGTTCTTAAAGAGCTTGATAAAATGGATGAAAATTTTAATAAGTATAAAGTTAATTATTCTTTAGCTTTATTTTCTATAGTAAATTACCGTTTCATTATGGAAAAATATGGTATGGGAAGTTTGAATGAAATTTTTGTTCGATTTAAAAAAATTTTAAAAGATTCTTGTAGCGAATTTGATGAGCTGTGGATGATAGATGAAAAGAGTTATTTGATTGTTTCACCGGGAAAAAGTAAAGAAGAAATCATTCAACTTGTAAATACAAATCTTAAAACTATAGAAAATTTTAGATTTATTTATAAGCAAGATATCATAACACCTAAAATTCATGTGGCTTATCTTGATAAACAAAGTAAGCCAAATATTAATATTTTGGATGAGTTGATACAGCAGATTTCAACAGTTGATGAATAAATATAATGAAAGTTGAGAATTTTTTAGCTCAAAAAAGTATAAATTACGATAAAATTGATCGTTTTTTGATGTTTAGAATGTATGAAAAATATAAGAAATATTTTAAAAATATTCCTATAATTCAACTTGTAGGCACAAATGGTAAAGGTAGTACGGGTAGATATTTAACCCAACTTTTAGAAAATTTAAATTATAAAATAGGGCATTATACTAGCCCCCACATTTTCAGTTTTAATGAAAGATTTTATCTTGATGGTAAGATTGCAAATGATGAAGAATTAGAACAAGCTCATATAAGACTTGAAGAAATTTTTAAACAAGACTTGCAAAAATTAAGTTATTTCGAATATGCTACTTTTTTAGCTATGATTTTATTTCAAAAATGCGATTTCATTGTTTTAGAAGCAGGAGTGGGTGGAGAATATGATGCTACTTCTGTTTTTGAAAGAAGAATGAATATTTTTACAAGAATTGGATTTGACCATATTCAAATTTTGGGCAATTCTTTAGAAGATATTGCAAGAACCAAGCTTAAAGTTATGGCTCCTATAGCACTTATAAGTGATGAGCAAGAGCAAAATGTTTTAAATTTAGCAAAAAAAATTGCTTTTTTAAAAAAAGCTAATTTGCAAGTTTCTTCCTTAAATCCTTTTTTGAAAGAAAAATTTGAGATTTATTGTAAAAAGTTTGTTTTACCTTGTTTTTTAAAGCATAATTTAAAGCTTGCATTAAAGGCTTGTGAAATTTTAACTTCGCAAGAAAAAACCTTAGAAGCTTTAAAAAAGTTACAAGAGTTAAATTTACAAGGAAGATGCCAAGAAATTTCTCCAAATTTTTTTGTTGATGTGGGTCATAATCCCATGGCTGCTAAGGCTATGCTTGATAAATTTCAAGGAGAAAAAATAAATCTTATTTATAATGCTTATTTGGATAAGGATATTTTTCAAATTTTAAATACATTAAAGCCTATTATTGATACAATACAAATATATAAATATAAAAGTGCAGAACGAAAGCTGGCCGATGATGAAATTTATAGTATTGCATCAAAGCTAGGCATACAATGCAAAGAATTTGTAAAATTAGAAGAGAATAAAAAAAATCTAGTTTTTGGTTCTTTTATGCTGGTAGAAAATTTTTTAAAGGAGTGGTGTGGTAAAAAATAAATTCACTATTACCATTACAGATATTAACGGTTCAAGACATTTTTATTTAAATCAAATAATCAAAAAAATAGTTTTTTATACTATTGCTTTTATTGTTTTATTTTTAGTTTTTAGTGGTTTTTATATCAAATATCTCGATAGCAAACTTAGCGATATCAGTGAAAAGCGTGAGGAGCTTTTGAAAAAAAGCAAAGAATTGGAATTATCTAATTCGCAAATGCAAAAAAGCATAGAAGAAAAAACTCAGCAGTATGCAGCTATAGAAGATAAAATAGCTTCTTTTGAAGAGGCTTTGGGCTTAGAAGCAGAAAATAATCTTACAATTAGTGCAAGACTTGATAATCTTCAGCTTACCAATGAGCAGCAACTTGGAATTTTGGGACAAATTCCTAATGGATGGCCTATTGAAAATAAAGGTATTACAGGAAATTTTGGCTGGAGAGAGCATCCGCTTTTAAAAAGAAGGGAATTTCATCCTGGTATTGATTTAAGAGCGGAAATTGGTACTCCTATTTATGCACCAGCAAGTGGAGTAGTGGAATTTTCAGGTTATAGTGATAACGGCTATGGTTATAATGTAATTTTATTGCATAATTTTGGTTTTAAAACAGTATTTGCTCATATGATGCGCAAAGAAGTAGTCAAAGCAGGTCAATTTGTTAGCAAGGGGCAGTTGATAGGTTATAGTGGCAATACAGGTCTTTCTACGGGGCCGCATTTGCACTATGAGGTAAGGTTTATTAATAAAACTTTAGAACCTTTGTATTTTTTAAATTTGCAAAGAAAAAATATGAATGATTTTTTTAATCAAGAAAGGAGAGTTCCATGGCAATCTTTAATAAAGGCGGTATCAGCCCAACATCCAGCTCTAGCTCAGAAACAACAGTAATTTCTTCAGGTGCGAGAATTGAGGGTAAATTTTATTTTGCTTCTATGCTTCATGTTGATGGAGAGTTAAGTGGTATTATTCATTCTGAAAGCATTGTGGTTATCGGAAAAAATGGAAATTTAAAAGGTGAATTACAAGCAGATAAAATTGTAGTAAATGGGTATTTTGAAGGGCAACTTGAGGCCAATAGTTTAGAAATTTTAGCAGGCGGAGTTGTTAATGGCGATATTTCAACGCAAAAAATTTCTATAGAAAATGGCGGTCGTTTTAATGGAACTAGTAAAATTAAAGAAGATACTATCAAACTTATTGAAAATAATAACGAAGAATAATGCAAGCTTCATTTTATGAATACCTACAAAATCCAAAAATTTGTGAACTTTTGCTTTGTAAAGATGAAAAACAAGCAGATTTACTTGCTCAAGTTTCACGATTTAAGGGTTTAAAAACCTTTGTTTTACCTGATTTTAGAGCGCAGTTTGGAGATGATTTAAGGGCTTTTTCTAAAGAACTTTTTGATCTTTGCAAGATTTTAAATGCTTATCATAAAGAAGAAGAAAAAAAAATCCTTATTTCTCCTTTAAATACTGTTTTAAAAAAACTTCCTTCAAAAAAACATTTACAAAATTATCATATCGATAAAAAACAAAATTTTGATTTGAAATGTTTTGAAGATGAAATTTCAAGATTGGGATACGAATTTGTAGATATAGTTCAGGATAAAGGTGAAATTTCAATTCGTGCGGATATTATTGATATTTTTTGTATCAATGAAGAAAATCCTATTAGAATTTTGCTTTTTGGCGAAGAGATTGAAAGTATAAGATATTTTGATTTGCAAAGTCAAAAGTCTATTCCTAACGAACTAGAACATTTTGAAATTTGTCCTTTTTTAAAATATTTTGACAAAGAAAATTATGAAATTTTTAAGGACAAATTAGAAGATTTTCAAAGTGATACTTTAATACATGATATCAATTCTTTAGGGTTTTGGTGTATTGATGATTTTTTTGATTATTTAGAACTTGATTTTTTAGCTTGTGAAAAGTTTGATATTAACGAATATGAAAAAGATATAAGTTTTGTGAATGCAAAAATTTTACCTCAAGCTAAAAAATTTAAAGAATTGCAAAGTTCTTACAATAAAGATTTTTTTGAATTTCATAAAAATAAAAAAATCACACTTTTAGCTAAAAACGAAGCTTTATTTAAAGCTTTAGAGCTTGAAGATACTCAAAATATCTATTTTGTAAAAAGTGATTTAAGGCTTAATCTTATTAGTCCTGAAGAGCTAATCATTTCTTTAAATCAAAAAGAAAAACAAAAAACAAGAAAAAAAGCTAGTTTGATTATAGATGAGCTTAAAAATGGGGATTATATAGTACACGAAGATTACGGAGTGGGTAAATTTTTAGGTCTTGAGATGATAGTGATAAGCGGAGCAAAAAAAGAGTTTGTTGCTATAGAGTATCAAAATTCTGATAAGCTTTTATTACCAGTGGAAAATCTTTATTTGATTGATAAATATTTGGGCGTGAGTGGATCTATTCCAAGTTTAGACAAACTAGGTAAAACAAGCTTTATTAAACTTAAAGAAAAATTAAAAACTAAACTTTTAGCCATAGCTTCTGAAATTGTTATTATGGCAGCTAAAAGATCTTTAGTGCAAGCAAAAAAAATCACAGTGGATTTAAGTAGACAAGCTGATTTTATAGCTAGTGCGGGTTTTGTTTATACAAGTGATCAAGATAAAGCCTGCCATGAAATTTTGCAAGATTTTCAAAGTGGAAAAGTCATGGATAGGCTTTTAAGCGGTGATGTGGGTTTTGGAAAAACAGAAGTTGCTATGAATGCTATTTATCCAGTAGTTAAAAGCGGATTTTGCGCATTTTTATTTGCACCTACAACTTTGCTTTCTCATCAGCATTATAAAACCTTAAAAAAGCGTTTTGATCCTTTTGATATAGAGGTTTTTAAACTTGATCGCTTTACAAGTAGTGCAGAAAAAAAACAGGTTTTGCAAAATTTAAAAGAAAATAAAGCTTGTGTAGTTGTAGGAACTCATGCACTTTTAAGTGTAGAATGTGAAAATTTAGCTCTTGTTATTATTGATGAAGAGCATAAATTTGGAGTGAAACAAAAAGAAAAGCTTAAGGAAATCACTCAAAATTCACATATTTTATCCATGTCAGCAACCCCTATACCAAGAAGCTTAAATCAAGCTTTAAGTTCTATAAAATCTTATAGTGTTTTACAAACTCCACCAGAAGATAGAATAGATGTAAGAACTTTTGTTAAAGAAAATGATGACGCACTTTTAAAAGAAGTTATAGCAAGAGAGTTAAGACGCAGTGGGCAAATTTTTTATATTCATAATCATATTGCAAGTATAGAGCAGTGTAAAAAGCATTTATTAGAACTTTTTTCTACTTTGCGTATTTTGATTTTACATTCTAAAATTGATGCTAAGGTGCAAGAAGAAGAAATGTTGAAATTTGAAAACAAAGAATATGATTTGCTTTTAAGTACCTCTATCGTAGAAAGTGGTATTGATTTACCTAATGCAAATACTATTATAGTAGAAAAAAGCGATCGTTTTGGTATGGCTGATTTGCACCAATTGCGTGGGCGCGTGGGAAGAAGTGACAAGCAAGGCTATTGTTATTTTTTAATCGAAGATAAAAATATTATCACAAAAGATGCTTTAAAGCGCCTTGTTTCCTTAGAAAGTAATTCTTTTTTAGGTGCAGGATCTGTTTTGGCTTATCATGATCTTGAAATTCGTGGCGGTGGAAATTTATTAGGCGTGGATCAAAGCGGACATATCGAGCAAATTGGATATAGTCTATATCTTAAAATGTTAGAAGATGAACTTAATGCTTTAAGTAAAAATGAAGTGGATCAAAAAGAAAATAAACTTGATTTAAAACTCAATGTTAATGCCTTTTTAAACAGCGAACTTATCAGCGAAGATCGCTTAAGATTAGAACTTTATAGAAGGCTTAGTAAGTGTGAGCAAGTTCATGAGGTTTATGAGATTGAAGGTGAAATTGAAGATCGTTTTGGAAAACTTGATGTTTATACTAAGCAATTTTTATCTTTGATTATTATTAAAATTTTAGCTTTAAATAAATTTAAAAGTATTAGCAACTATGAGCAAAATATTCAATTTACTGCTTTAAATGATGAAAAAGAATTTATCAAGGCAAAAAGTAAAGACGATGATGATATTTTAGAGGCAATTTTAATGCATTTAAGAAAGGCTTAAAATGGATTGGAATAAAATTTATGCAGCAATTTATAGAGCAAGAAAAGACTATTTAAAGCCTATTTTTGAAATCGATCCTATCACTTTAAAAGATTTAGTAGGTATGGAAAGTCAAAAAAAAGCACTTTATGACAATACTTTAAATTTCATTCAAAATAAAGGGGCAAATCACGCACTTTTATGAGGAACTAAGGGCACTGGAAAATCAAGTTTGATTAAGGCTATATTTAATGAATTTAAAGAACAGGGCTTAAGACTTGTCGAATTAAATAAAGAAGATTTATTTGCCTTAGCAGATATCATCGATGAAATCAGATTAGAAAATTTTAAATTCATACTTTTTTGTGATGATTTTTCTTTTGAGAAGGGAGATGATAGTTATAAATTTTTAAAACCTTTGCTCGAAGGAAGCATAGAAAAAGCCCCAAATAATGTAATTATTTATGCGAGTTCAAATCGTAGGCATTTATTAAGTGAAAGCATTGCTGATAATCTTGATACGCAAATCACACATACAGAACTTCATTTAAGCGATGCTGCCGAAGAAAGATTAAGCTTGAGTGATAGATTTGGTTTGTGGTTAAGTTTTTATCAAGGAAATTTAGAAGAGTATTTAAAGATGATAGATTTTTATTTTAAAGATTATTCTTGCGATAAAGAGCTTTTACACGCTAAAGCTAAAGAATTTGCCACCTTAAGAGCAAGTAGAAGTGGTCGTACTGCAAAGCAATTTTATTTGGCTTTTAAGGAGAATTTTAAATGACTGGAGCGCAAATTTTTATCAAGCTTTTAAATTTAGATTTAAATTATCATGATTTTGATTGGCTTGAAAATCAAGGATTGAGTGAATTTGAGCTTTTAATTTCTGTCATTTTAACTCAAAATACAAATTGGAAAAATGTCTTAAAAGCTTTAGAAAATTTAAAAAAAGAAAATATTGCAAGCTTAGAACAAATCAATACTTTATCCAATTTAGAACTTGCAACTTTAATCAAGCCTAGCGGATTTTATAATACCAAAGCCAAGCGTTTAAAAGGCTTAGTAGAAAGTATCATAAACACTTATGAAAATTTAGAAAATTTTAAAACAAATGTAAGCAGAGAATGGCTTTTAAATATCAAAGGTTTGGGTTTTGAAAGTGTTGATGGGATATTAAATTATCTTTGCAAAAGAGAGATTTTGGTTGTAGATAGTTATAGTTTGCGTTTGGCTTTTCACTTAGGCTATGAGTTTGAAAATTATGAAGAATTAAGAGAATTTTTTCAAAGTGGTATAGAGAGTGAGCAAGAAAATTTGTGTAAAATTTTAGGGAGAAAATGTGAACTTTACGAACTTTATCAAATTTTTCATGCTTTGATTGTAGCTTTTGCAAAACAGAGTTTTAAAGGACAAAAATTAAGCCCTAAGGGTGAAGAATGGATCAAAATTTTAAAGGAAGAATTATGAAAGCAAAAGGAAGCGAACTTATACCTGTTTTAACTATAGCAGGAAGTGATTGTAGTGGTGGAGCAGGGATACAAGCCGATCTTAAAACCTTTAGTGCGCACAATCTTTTTGGTATGAGTGTGGTTTTAAGTGTGGTAGCTGAAAATACCGCAAGGGTGATTTCTGTACACGATATACCTACTCAAAGCGTAGATGAACAAATGCTTGCCGTGTTTGAAGATATAGTGCCAAAGGCAACTAAAATCGGAATGATAGGTTCTTGTGAATTAATGAGCTGTGTAGCTAAAAATTTAAGCGAGTTTAAACCTCAAAATATAGTGATTGATCCTGTAATGTTTGCTAAAAATGGTTATGCTTTAATGCCGCAAGAAAATTGTGATTTTTTCAAACAAACCATAGTAAAATTTGCAGACATTCTTACGCCTAATATTCCTGAAGCAGAGTTTTTATGCGGTTTTAAGATCGCTAATGAAGAGCAGATGATAAAGGCAGCTAAACATTTATGCAGCTTGGGGGCTAAGGCAGTTTTACTTAAAGGCGGACATAGTGAAGAAAATGCCAATGATGTGCTTTATGATGGAAAAGAAATTTATATTTTAAAAGGCGAACGCATAGAAACTAAAAATACTCACGGTACAGGTTGTACGCTTTCTTCGGCTATTGCTAGTAATTTAGCTAAAGGCAAGGATTTATTTTATGCTGTTAGTGAGGCTAAAGAATATGTAAGAAATGCGATTTATTATTCACTCAATCTTGGAAAAGGTTGTGGTCCTACAAATCATTTTTTCAAGTTTTTAGATGAAAAATAAATTAGATCTTAGCCTTTATTTAGTTGCTTCTCAGGGAAATAAAAGCGAGGAGTGTTTTTTAAATACTTTAGAAAATGCTATAAAAGGTGGAGTAAGTATCATACAACTTCGTGAAAAAGAGCTTAATGCAAGAGAATTTTATAAACTAGGTTTAAAGGTGCAAAAACTTTGCAAGGCCTATAAAATACCTTTTTTGATTAACGATAGAGTGGACATAGCTTTAGCCTTAGATGCTGATGGGGTGCATTTAGGGCAGGAAGATTTAGAAGTAAAACTAGCTAGAAAGCTTTTAGGAGATGAAAAAATCATAGGCTTAAGCCTTAAAAAACTAGAACAACTTGAGTTCATACAAGGAGTAAATTATCTAGGTTGTGGAGCCATTAAGGCAACGCCTACTAAAGAAAGTTCGCTTTTAAGCCTTGAGTTTTTAAGCCAAATTTGTGATAAAAGCCCTATAGGGGTTGTAGCCATAGGAGGGATTGATAAAGAAGTGCTTGATGAGTTAAAGGGTATAAATTTAAGCGGTGTGGCTGTGGTTAGGGCGATCATGGATGCTAAAGATGCTTTTTTGGCAGCTAAAGAGCTAAAGCGTAAAATCTATGAAAATTTACCTCTTAAATGAAACTCCTTTTGAAGGGGTGGAAAATCTTATTTTAAATGAGATTATTTTTTACGATTTTAGTGTGGATTTAAGTTTATATGATGCTTTAATCTGCACCTCAAAAAATGCTTTAAAAGCCTTACAAAATGCAAAAATCACTTTAAATTTTAAACTCAATTTATACGCTGTAGGACAAAGTACAGCTCAATACGCTAAAAATTTAGGTTTTAAAAAGATTAAAATTCCATCAAAGGCTTATGGAAAAGATCTTTTTCTTGAATTTAAAGAGGAATTAAAAACGCAAAAATGTTTATATTTAAGGGCTAAAAATATTGTTTCAACTTTAAATTTGGATCTTAAAAATGCAGGTGTGGATTTAGATGAAATGATTGTTTATGAAAATGTTTTTAAAAAAGGTGACAAAAAACTTACTCATCCTGCTATTTTTATATTTACCTCTCCTTTAAGTGTAGAAAATTTTTTAAAATTTTATAGCTTAAAAGAAGAAGATAAGGTTGTAGTTATAGGGCAAAGCACAGCAAAGAAGCTTTTAAATTTTAAAAATCTTTATATATGCGAAAATCAAAGTCTTTTAGAGTGTGTTAAGCTTGCTAAGACTTTGGTTTAATTTTTTAAATTCCAAAAATTTTCTTTGGGATAAATGATAATGCTTTTTGTGAGTAAAATTTCATCATTGACATTTTTATCACGATTTAAAGTAATGCTAATGTGGGCTATAATAACACCATCTTTGCTTAAATTTGCATCGGGATTGAAGTTGGAAAATTTAAAATTAACACATTGTACAATAGGATAAAAGTATTTTATTTTAATCAAAGCTTTTGCGTAATTAAAATATATATTATCTAAACATTCTTTATTTTCTTGCTTTGCTTGATATAAAAAATATTTAGAAAATTGTGTTGCATTGTGACTTAAAATTTGAGCTTGAAGGTAGTAATAACTATCTTGGATTATTTTTGGAGTGTAGCTAGATATGTTTAAGGTCAAGCTCATCCATAGACTTATTAGTAGTATTAAAAAAATTGTCCAAATTAAAACATAAGCTTTTTTCATAGTAAAATTCTTTTTTCAAGGCAATATTTTGTTTGTCTTTTTAGGCAAATTTTTAATTTATTGTTTTGCAGGTTAAATGAGCTTATGTTTTTAGAAATTAATCCTTGTTGGTTTAATTGTTCATTAAATTTTGGCTTTATTTCATATATAAGTTCTTCATTTTGCAATTTGATAACTAATTGAGCTTGCAAAGGAATAAAACTACCTGTAAAATTTGTAGATATACCATTTTCTAAGATGGATATTTTTTCAATCTTATTAATTTTATAAGCATAGCTAATATGCTCATTGTCATTATATAAATCTTTTCTATTTTGGAGTTGTGTTTTAAAATCAGAATGAGGTGAATAAAGTGTATGATTATTTTCTAAAATAAGAGCAGAATTAATAAGATAAAGTTTATTATCTTTTAGGCTAATTAACTCATCTTTTAAAAGACATTTTAATGTATTTTGTGAAAATGTAATATTAATACAATTTTGTATTAATTTTTCTATTTTAAGCAAGTTTAAATGTGCTTGAGTGATAAGATTGTTTGTATGTAAAGCAGTGAAATTTAAATGATAAAAATCCATTAAAGGTTTTGAAAGTAAGCTAGTTATAAAAGTAAAAAGTATTAGTGATATTATAAGTTCAAAAAGTGTAAAAGCTTTGCTCATTCTTTAAAATAAACGCTATAATTTTGATCTTGAAAGTATAATTTTTGAAATTGAAATATACCATCATTAACAAACTGTTCTTGTAAAACTATAGGTTTTAAGGCTGAAGTTTGAAGTATGATGGTTTTAAAAATGGGCTTTTCATATAATTCTTCTTGAAGTTTATAGAGTCTTTCAAAAATATTTAAATTTTCATAGTTTTTGTAAAGTTGAGTATAGTAATAAAAAATGCCAATGAAAATTAAAGATATGATCGTTATAGCACTAATACTTTCTATAAGTATGAAAGCCTTTTTCATTTAGCACTGCTAGCATTTATGGCTTCAAAAAAACTTCCGCGAATTCCTTTTTGTTCGAGTATTTTTATGCCTTTTATTGTAACTCCGCCAGGGGAGCAAATATTTTCTTTGATAATAGCTGGATGTTCATGTTCTAGTAAAGCACTAGAGCTTTTAAATAAAGAGCGCGTAAGATTGAGACTAAGTTCTTTTGACAAACCTTCATAAACTCCAGCATTAGCAATACTTTCTGCTATAAGTGCTAAAAAAGCAGGAGCGCAGCCGCTAATCGCCATAGCTGCATTCATTTGTATTTCATTATCTAATTTATAAGCTGAACCAAAAGTTTTTAAAATGTCTAAAATTTCATTTTCAAAATGAGAGTTTTTAAGTATATATGGTGTAGTTGAAGCCTTATATTTAGCTGCTGTATTAGGCATTATTCTAACATAATTTTGAGCTTTGATGGTTTGTAGTTTTTCAAAATCAACATTGGCTAAAACAGAGATTAAGATGCGTGCTCGTCCTTTTAGTATTTGGGCAATATTTTCTAAAGCATAAGGTTTGAAAGCCAAAATAACATCTTTACCTTCTATGTTAAAATCTTTGTAAAGTAAGGTTTTAAAGCCTTCTTTGGTGAGGGCTTGAAGTTTTTCTATACTTCTTCCTACTATACAAATTTCATAATCATCTTTTAATCCATAGGCTAAGGCTGTTGCCATAGCTCCATTTGCAAGTATATAGAGCATTATTTTTTAATATAATTAGCAATTTGATCAGCTTGAAAAAAGTCCGGATAATTAACTGTATCTAGTATCACTTGTACCATAGTATTATTATCAAGATTAATGACTACTGGAGCTAGAAAATTCACTGTCGATTCTTCAATGCTTTTTGCTATGGCTACTATATTAAAAATTTTCATATTAGATTCAGGTGTTAAAGAAAGAAGCTCTTGATAATAAGTTGGTATATCAAATTCATAATCAGGTCTAATCAAATAAGGATTAATTAAAACAAAAGAAAAGTCTTTACCATCAAGACTTTTAAGTCTTACAAATACTTCATCGATAGTTGAAAATTCCATATTTTTGGTTTCTTCAAAACCTAAGATAGGGCATTTAACAGCTAGGGTCATGTTTTCTCCTCAAGTTATAATGTTTAATATTTTAACATAAAATAAGCAATAATCATTCCAAAATTTTAAATTATTTAATTAATTTTATTATAATTTTAGAAGAACATAATTATAAAATCGTTAAAATATAGATTTTTGAGAATATAAATCAAGGTGAAGTATGAAAAAAGGTATTTTTTTATTGGTTTTTTTAAGTGTTTTTTTTAATGCGTGTAGTACGAAAAATGATGAAGGTTTATACAATCTTAGTGCTAGTGAGTGGTATAAGCAAATTATTAAAGATTTACAGGACAAGGATTTGGAAAAAGCCGATGATCATTATAATGGTATGGCAAGTGAGCACGTTGCCGATCCTTTATTGGAAACTACTTTAATTATTTTAGCACAAGCTCATATGGATGAAGAGGAATATAAGTTAGCTGAATTTTATTTAGATGAATATAATAAAAAATTTGGAAATTCACGCAATGCTGATTATATTCGTTATCTTAAAATTAAAGCAAAATTTGATGCATTTGCAGTGCCAAATCGTAATCAGGCTTTAATGCTTGAAAGCCAAAAAGAAATAGATACTTTTTTGAAAGATTATCCTTATACAGAATATGAACCTTTGGTTCAAACAATGCTTACAAAATTTAATTTAGCGGTTTTTTATCTTAATAGTACTATAGAAAATCTATACCAGCGCATAGGGCATGATGAAAGTGCGCAAATTTATAAACAAAGACTTCAAGAAAGTGAATTTTATCAGCAAAGTATTATCAAACCTGAGCTTCCTTGGTATAGAAGTATATTTGAAAGATTTTAATAAACAAGGAAAATAAATGCAGATTGAAGAGATACAAAATTATCCAGCAAATTTACCAGTATTGGTTGAAGATGAATTATTTTTATATCCTTTTATGATAACTCCTATTTTTATTAACGATTCATCCAATATGAAAGCTTTAGATCTTGCGATTAAAAATGATAGCATGCTTTTTGTTGCGCCTTCAAGGTTGGAAAATGGAAGAAATTTTGATGAAATTTATAATTGTGGAGTGATTGGGGCTATCATGCGAAAAGTTCCTTTACCTGATGGAAGGGTGAAAATACTTTTTCAAGGATATGCTAAGGGTAAAATTATAGAGCAAATTTCTAATAAACCTTTAGAAGCCAAGATAGAACTTATAAAAGAAGACTTTTTAGAAGGAACTAAAAAAGAAGCGCTTCTTGAAGTTTTAAAAGAGAAGGTAAAAAATTTGGCAAATATTAGTCATTATTTTTCTCCGGATCTTTTAAGAACAATTGAAGAAGGTTTTGATGCGTCTAGGATTTGTGATTTGATTTTAAATACTGTGCGTATTAAAAAACAAGTTGCTTATGAGTTTTTTGTTTTAACAGATCTTGAGCAAAAATTAGTAAAATTAATAGATTTAATTGCCCAAGAAATAGAAGCCAATAAAATTCAAAAAGAAATTAAAAATAAAGTACATTCTCGTATTGATAAGGTAAATAAAGAATATTTTTTAAAAGAACAATTAAGACAAATTCAAAAAGAGCTTGGTTCTGACACACAAAAAGAAGATGAGGTTAGAGAGTATCAAAAGCGTCTGGAGTTAAAGAAGAAATTTATGCACGAAGACGCTTATAAAGAAATCAAAAAACAAATTGAAAAATTCGAACGCATTCATCAAGATAATTCCGAAGCATCGATGATTCAAACTTACATAGAAACAGCATTAGATATTCCTTTTGAAAAAATTTCTAAGAAAAAACTTGATATTAAAGAAGTTTCAAAACAGCTCAACCATGATCATTATGCATTAAATAAACCAAAAGAACGCATAGAAGAATATTTTGCAGTTAGGGAACTTTTAGAAAAAAGAAAAATAGCAGAAAAAGATGGTGCTAAAGTTATACTTTGTCTTTATGGACCTCCTGGCGTGGGTAAAACTTCACTGGCAAATTCTGTTTCAAAAGCTTTAAAAAGAGAGCTTATTCGCATAGCCTTAGGCGGACTTGAAGATGTTAATGAGCTACGTGGTCATCGTAGAACTTATATAGGCGCTATGCCTGGACGTATTACCCAAGGACTCATAGAGGCAAAACAAATTAATCCTGTAATTGTATTGGATGAAATTGATAAATTAAATCGCAGTTTTAGAGGCGATCCAAGTGCGGTGCTTTTAGAAATTTTAGATCCAGAGCAAAATTCTAAATTTAGGGATTATTATTTAAATTTTAATATTGATTTAAGTAAAGTCATTTTTATAGCAACGGCAAATGATATTAGCAATATTCCTGCACCTTTAAGAGATAGAATGGAATTTATAGAACTTAGCTCTTATACTCCAAGTGAAAAATTTCATATAATGAAAAAATATTTAATTCCAGATGAGCTTAAAAAACATGGCTTAAAATCCAATGAATTATCTATTGATGATGAAACTATAGAGTTAATCATTAGTGATTATACTCGTGAATCAGGAGTTAGAAATTTGCGTCGCAAAGTGGCAGAGTTGTGTCGTAAGAGTGCTAAAAAACTACTTTTAGAAAATATTAAAAAAGTCATTATTAATACAAAAAATTTGAATGAATTTTTAGATAAAAAAATTTTTGAAATAGAAAAAAATAATGGAGAAAATCAAGTAGGTCAGGTTAATGGTTTGGCTTGGACAAGTGTAGGTGGAGATGTTTTAAAAGTAGAGGCTGTAAAAATTAAAGGTAAAGGAGAATTAACGCTCACGGGAAGTTTGGGTGATGTAATGAAAGAATCAGCTAGAATTGCTTTTAGCATGATAAAAGTTTTAATCGATGAAGGAAAAATAAAAATACCTAAAAAAATAATTATCGATCCTAAAGTTAATGTTTATGATAGTTATAATATTCATATCCATGTGCCAGATGGAGCTACTCCAAAAGATGGCCCAAGTGCAGGCATTACGATAAGCACAGCTATTGCTTCTATTTTTAGTGATAAAAAGGTTAAAGCAGATGTTGCAATGACAGGTGAAATAGATTTAAAAGGAAAAGTTTTACCAATAGGTGGATTAAAAGAAAAATTAATTGCAGCTTATAAAGCAGATATAAAAACAGCTTTAATCCCAAGAAAAAATTACGAAAGGGATTTAAAAGATATTCCTAGTGAGGTTAGAGACAATATGGAAATCATTGCTGTTGATACTTTTAGTGATGTCTTAGAATATACTTTGGTTTAATTTTATTTTGAGAATAAATGTATAAGAAAGCAAACTTTTTACAAGTTTGCTTTTAAAAGATTATAGTCCTTCAAAAGGATTATTGACTACTTCTTTTCTATCCACTATATAAGGGATAAGAGCTACATGTCTTGCACGTTTGATTGCAACTTCTACCATTTCTTGGTATTTTTTGCTTGTACCTGTTAAACGGCGTGGCATGATTTTAAATCTTTCAGATAAAGCATGTTTTAACATTGCTGTATCTTTATAATCAATAAATTCAACTTTTGCTTCAGTGTATTTGCAATATTTGCGAGAGTATTTTCTTTTTTCTGCCATAGTTTATCCTTTAAAATGGTAAATTAGTATCATCGCTATCATAAGCATCGATATCAATTTCTTTTAATTTTTCTTCGTGTTGTGGGTTTTGGTTTCTTTGTGGAGCAGGGTTTGCTTTTGCTTTATTAAAATTTTGATTTTCACTCATATAAGGATCATAGCTTTGATTTTCATAGTTTCCACTATAATTGTTGTTTGAAAAGCTATTATTACCAATTCCACCTTGTTGTGGAGCATTGGAATTGCCGCCAAGCATTTCCATATTTTCAACTTGAATGCTATGTTTAGAGCGATTTTGTCCATTTTGATCACTCCATTGTTCAAATCTCAAACGTCCTTCTATGAGTACTTTTGAACCTTTTGTAAGGTATTGGTTTGCAACTTCTGCGGTGCGACCATAAAAGCTTATATCAATAAAGCAAGTTTCCTCTCTTTTTTCTCCATTTGTGGTAAATCTTCTTGTTACTGCGATAGCAGAAGTTCCAATAGCACTACCGCTTTGTGCATAACGCATTTCTATATCGCGTGTAAGATTTCCAACCAAAACAACTTTGTTAAACATCTTTTTCCTTATTGAATTTCAGGAGCATCTAAAGGTTTGATTTCTTTTTTAGATTGCTTAATCCCGTGGCTTAGTTTTTCCCAAGCTGCAATTTCTTTTTTGTTTTCATATTTTACGATTAAAAATCTTATTACTTCTTCAGTGATTCTTAACACCCTTTCAAGCTCAGCGATCAAGTTTGTAGGAGCTTTGAAATAAATCACAAAATAAGTTCCTCTTTCGTATTTTTTGATTTTATACGCTAATTTTCTAGTGCCCATTGGAACAACAGTTTCAATTTCTGCACCATTTTTGGTTAGGACTTCTTTAACGAATTCCAACTTCGCATTCACTTCCTCTTCGGTAAGTGTTGGTTTTAAGATAAATAAAACCTCATAATGTTTCATCTTTTCTCCTTATGGATATTAAAGCCCATTTTCATGAGCAAGGATTTTGCATAAAGCAAGGCTAAATTATATCAAAATATACTTAATTTATACTTCAATAAGTGTTGTAACTTTTTGTAATTACCTGTTTATAATTTAAAGGTGAAATTTTAACCTTTTATCTTAATCCGTGATATAATTAATTTAAGTTGCGAATTGTTAAAAAAGGAGGGTGGATATGAATAGTACGAAACCTATTCGTTGGTTTACTTTTATCGTTTTAGTTATTGGCGGAGGAACTGTTTTTAAACTTTCCTCTTTAAAAGATGCCTTTTATGTGCCTATGCAAGAATTTATGAATCTTAGCAATACACAAATTGGACTCGCGCTCTCAGTTTATGGCATAGTGCAAACGGTGGGAAATTTTGCATCCATTTATATAGCAGATAGATTTTCTAAAAAAATACTCATTCCTTTTTCATTGGTTTGTGTGGGTTTGGTTGGAATTTATATTTCTACTTTTCCTTCTTTTTATGGAATTTTAATAGCTTGGGGTTTGCTTTCTTTATTTGGAGAAGTTGTGTATTGGCCTGTTTTGCTTAAAGCCATTCGCTTGCTTGGAGATTCTACTCAACAAGGAAGACTTTTTGGATTTTTAGAAGCAGGACGTGGTGTTATAGATACTATAGTTGCTTTTGGTGCTTTGGGAATTTTTTTACTTTTAGGGTCTGGCGCAGGTGGACTTAAGGCTGCTATATTATTTTATAGCGCTTGTGTGATTATAGCAGGTATTTTGGCATATTTTCTACTTGAAGATGACAAAATTAATACCCAAGATGAGCAAGGAAATGAAATCAGTAAAAACAAAGCCGCTTGGAATGGAGTTATCAAAGCGATTAAAACTCCTGAAATTTGGGTGGTATCTTTGACCATTTTTACTATTTATTCTGTGTATTGTGGTTTGACTTATTTTATTCCATTTTTAAAAGATATTTATGGTATGCCTGTGGCTTTGGTCGGTGCTTATGGTATTATCAATCAATACACTTTAAAATTAGTAGGTGGGCCAATTGGGGGATATTTAGCAGATAAAACCTTTAAATCTTCAACAAGATATTTGCGTTTTGCTTTGATTTTAGGAGCCTTGGCCATATTAATTTTTGTTTTTATGCCTCATGAGAAATTAAATATTTATTTTGGTATGAGTTTAACCTTAGGTTTTGCCGCTCTTGTTTTTACTATGCGTGCGACATTTTTTGCGCCTGTGGATGAGATAGAAGTACCTAGAGAAATTAGCGGAGCTGCTATGAGTATAGCTTGTATTTTTGGTTATTCTCCACAACTTTTTTGTTTTGCACTTTATGGTTTTATGATCGATCATTTTAAAGGTTTATTAGGCTATCAAATTGTTTTTGCGTTAATGGGGATTTTTGCTATTTGTGGTGTGATTGTAACTACGATTTTACTTAAGATGATAGCTAGAAAAAAAGCATTAAAAGGAGTGGTATCATGAAAATAGGTTTAGAAACTGAAAGCATGCATTTATGGTTTCAAAATGGTAGGATGGATATATTTTCTTATATAGATTTTGCTAAAAATTTGGGCTGTGAGGGTGTGATTATAAATATCATTAAAGATTTTGGTTTAGATGAAGAATGGGGATGCTTAGGAAGCGATGACGAAAATCATCTTAAAAAAATTAAAGCCAAATTGGATGAATACAATATGTATTGTGAGATCGACTCTAAGGGTTTTAATAAAGATAAATTTGAAAAAATTGCTAAAGTAGCTTCTATTTTAGGCGCTAAAATTATACGCTCTTATGTGCCCTTAACCGATAAAAATAAAAAGGTTAAACATGCTAGCGATGGGGCTTATGATGATTCTAAAATTACTACTAGATTCGATAAAGAAGATTTTTTAGCTACAAAGGATGAAATAAAAGCTTTGATACCGATTTTGGAAAAATATGATTTAAAACTTGCTATAGAAAATCATGAGTATCAAACTTCAGAGGATTTGCTTGATTTGTTGAAATTGATCAATCATCCTAAAATAGGATTTTTATATGATTTTGGAAATTCCATGATGGCCTATGAAGATCCTATAAAAGCTTGCAAAGACATGGCTAAATATACTTTTAGCACGCATTGTAAGGATCATATAGTTTTCATTGAAGAGGGTGTAGAATATGTTTGCGGCGTTCCTTTGGGAGAAGGAAATTTAGACATTAAAACTTGTGTAGAAATTCTTAAAAAAGAAGGACTTGACCGTATTAATGTAGAGCAATGTTATCCTTATTGTGCGACTTTTAAAAGAGAAAAAGGAACAGGTGGGGTTAAAGAATTAGGTAAAGGGGCTTTTAAGATAGAAAAAGCTTTATTTGAAGATTTAAAAGCTATGCAGTATTATTATCCTCAAGAAGTATCTCAAGAATGCTTAGAGAGGCTTTTAAAACTTCAAAAAAAAGGTTGCGAGAAAAGTGTAGAATATTTAAAAAGTATTATTTAGATAAAATTTGGAATAAATTTTGTTTAATATTTTCAAGCATAGCAAAACGTTTTTTATACATGGAGCGTTTTTGCGAAGGGATTTCTTCTAGGTTTTTTTGAGAGTGGTGGAGTTTATAGTATTTGTGTTTATTGATTTTTATTAATTCTCCACCATTTTCTAGCCAAATTTTTTGATAATCTACAAAATATCCTTTTTCTTTTCCTTTTTGAGAACGGATTTGATTTTTTTCATGTACACCTAAAGTAGCTTGAAGTTTTAAAATTTCACAAAGCATCTTAGAGCATTCTATAAGTAAAGCAACAGGGCGCAAACCATGACATTTTTTAGTTAAAATTTTATTAATTTCTAAAAGATTAAAATCTTTGTATTTATATCCTTGTATGCAAGAAAGTAGAAGATTATTTTCTAAAGTAAAGCAAAAATTACATTGTGAAATAGTGTATTTTTTAAATTTTAAAGAAAAAGCCCAAAAACCTTCTTCGTAAACATTATGGTTATATCCTAAAAAAAGCTCAAAATCTTCATCAAAAGAAAAAATCAATTGTTCTTCGGGAAGAAATTTAAAACAAGTAAGTCCCTTATCAACATCATAAATAAGTGTTTTAACGCGTTCATTTGCTTTAAAACTTTTATCGCAAAATCTTCTTATAGCATTGTAGCAAGCATAGGGTCTTTGAGAGAAAAAGTCTTTTAAATGTTTATTTTTTTCTTCATTAAGCGTTTTTTCTAGAAGCCTTACTTGAGGAAAATATAGAATTTTTCTTGCTTGAAAACGCAAATAGCGCCAAAAGATGATACTTTTTCTTCTATCAGTAAAATTTGGAATAGGGTAGGAAAATTTTTTATTCACCTGTAATCCTTGATATATCGTTATAAGTTGCAAAGAGCATTAAGCTTAAAAGTATTGCCATGCCTGCGTAACTTAAGTATTCAAAAGCACGCTGTGGAACCTTGCGTCTAAAAATCATTTCATAAATATTAAAAAGTATATGTCCTCCATCAAGCATAGGAATAGGTAAAAGATTTAAAATGCCTAAATTTATAGAAATTAAAGCAGTGATAAATAAAAGCAAAGTAAAGCTATTTTGTGCAGCCTTTGAGGTAATTTCAGTCATGGTGATAATACCGCCTAAATTTTTTGCTTCAACTTCACCACTTATGAGTTTTACTATACCCTTGATGATGAGTGTAGAAGCTTGAAAACTTTCTTGTGCGGCATATTTAAAACTTTCTAAACCTTGATGTTTTGCAAGAGTGCTTGTACCATTTGGACTGATTCCAAGTTGAGGTTTTTCAATAATTTGCCCAAAGTCATTATATCCTTGTCCTATTTTTGGAGTTAAAATAAATTCTAAATTTTTTCCTTCTCTATTGATTAATATTTTCAAAGGCTCTAAACTTAAATGTTTTGAAATTTCATCAAAGCTTTGAATTTTTACACCGTTGATTTCTAAGATAGTATCATTTTTTTGAAGTCCTATGTCTTGTGCAGCAGAGTTTGGCGCTATGTTTCCTATTTGTGGAGCAAGTTTTTCTAAGCCTAAATTTCCTATGATAATATAAAGAAAAAAAGCTAAAATCAGGTTGAAAAATGGTCCAGCGAAAAGAATATAAATCTTTTTTAAGGGGCTTAAAATGCTATAGCTATCTTTGTCTAGATTTTCAAAACCAGGACGCATATCATCTTGTCCTTTAAGTTTAACATATCCTCCAAGTGGTAAAGCGCTTAAGCGATAGTTTGTGCCTTTAAATTCACGTTCTATAAGACTTTTTCCAAATCCTATGCTAAAGACTTCAACTTTTACACCCAAAGATCTTGCAGCTAAAAAATGTCCTAATTCGTGAAAGAAAATTAAAAATGAGATGACTAAAACAGTTGCTAAAAATTCAATAGAATAAAATTTAATTCCTAAAATCAAAATAATAATTAAAAACAATAAAGATCTCATTTTTCTCCTTTTTTTTGAGCTTTTGTATAAGTATAGATGTATTCGAATCCAGAATAAAGAGTTAAAATCAAAGCTATGTAAAGTAGAATTTCTCCGCCTATCCACTCCATGATTAAAAATCCTATCGCAGTCATTTGAAAAGCGGTTTTAAGTTTGCCTGCAAAAGAAGCATTGACATTTAAATTTTCACTGATCATTACAACTCTAAAACCCGTGATAAAAAATTCCCTTACTAAGATAATATAAATGACCCATTCATTAGCTTTTCCTGTGAGTAAAAGTCCTAAAAAAGCTGCTAAAACAAGCATTTTATCGGCTAGTGGATCTAAGATTCCGCCTAGTTTTGTAGTTTGTTTCCAAGTTCTTGCAATGTATCCATCAAAAAAATCACTTAAAGCTGCTAATGAAAAAGTTAAGGCAGCAAAATAGTTAATCCAACTTTGATGAATATTTTCAAATTTATGAATTAGTAAAAAAAATAATAAAGGTGCTAAAACCATTCTAAAAATCGCCAAGATATTGGGTAAATTCATAACAAGCCTTGTGAAATTAAATGTAAAATTATAATCAAAATTGTATAAAATTTAAGCAAAGACTTAGTAAAAATACAAAAAAGAATCAGTTTATTTTTATTTAAATTTTGCTTAAAAGCAAAATTTAAATAAATTTTACAACTTCATCAAAACTAAAACGATTTTTTTGAGGATTTTTTTCATCGTTGCAACATCCTAAAGCCACCACCAAACTTGATCTTTCTTTTTGAATATCAAGTGATAAATAAGAATCAAGCTTTTCTTTATCAAAACCACCTATAGTGCAGCTTGCTATATTTAAAGCATTAGCACTGTAAAGTATGCTAGCTAGAGCTATATGAGCTTGTTCTCTTGCATAAGATATTTTTTGTTCTTGATTTAGAGATTTTAAAAAAGGCATATAAGTATCTAAGCGTTTTTGAATTTCTGTTTCACTCATATCTCTTTTTCTAAGTTTTTTTTCAAAATAATCCAAAAAATCAAGTCTTGAAATGATGATAATTAATGCAGCACAATCTTTTACATGTTTTTGCTGGTTGCAAATTTTAGAAAGTTCTTCTTTTCTTTTTTCATCTTGCACTACTATAAATTTCCAAGGTTCTAGTCCTAAGGAGCTGGGGCTTAATCTTGCTATTTCTAAAATAGAATTTAAATCCTCTTTTTTGAGTTTTTCATTTTTAAAATTTCTACAAGAATATCTTGTGCTAAAAATTTCAAGTTCTTTTTTCATTATTTTTCCTTGTAAAATTCGACGACTTCATTAAAATTTAAGCGTTGAGTAGAATATTTTGGTTCGTGGGCTTTATATCCTAAGGATAAAATTACAGCAGTTTCAAAAGGATAAGTTAAATTAAGAAAATTATCAACCTTAGCTTTTTCAAAGCCACCTATCATACAAGAATCAATACCCAAGCTCATCGCAGCTAGTGACATTTGCATCATAGCAAGATAGCATTGAAGTTGTGCATAATGATAGAGTTCATTATCATTCATTGCATTGGTTTTATGGGTGTAAATTTCTAAAATTTTTTGAAAATTTTCTTCACTAGAACCTGAGAAGCGACGCACTTGTTTTTGTGCAAATTCATCTTTGCTTTGAAGGTCTTTTCTTGCTAGAAAAATGATATTATGACTCGCACTTGCTACATTTTGTTGATTGTAACATAGAGTTGAGAGTTTAAGATTATGTTCTTTTTGTTCCAATACTACAAATTTCCAAGGCTCAAATCCATGTGAGCTTGGGGCTAAGACTCCGCTTTCTAAGATAAAATGCAAATCCTTTTCATTGATTTTTTTATCATTAAAAAGTTTACAAGCTCTGCGTTTTGAAATTAGTTCTTTAAAATTCATTTTATTCCTTAAAATCAAAAATAATAATATTAATTATAAAATGCAAAGCTTAATCAAAAATATTATAGTTTGATATTTTTCTTAAAAACAAAACCGGATTTTTCAAAACCCATTTTTTGGATATAAAATTCATGAGCTTGTGTTCTAAAAAAACTTGAACTTAGTTCTAATTCTTCATATCCTTGATTTTTTGCCCAAATTTGGATTTTTTTCAAAAAAGCTTGACCTATACCTTTTCCTCTTAAAGTTTCATCTACGACAAAATCACAAATATAAAGACAATGATTATGATAAAGTACATTAAAGGGCATGACTCCACAAGCTGCTTTGTAGCTTCCCTCATTTTCATAGGCAAAAAGTTTATAATGTTGAGTTTGTGTAGCAAGTTGGAATTTATCTAAAAAATCTTTGAAAGATAGGTTATTTCTTAATTGTTTTATCAAGGGATAAATTTTTTCCAAGTCTTCTTTTAGCTTAATTTCTTTCATTGTTTAAATCCCTTAAATTTCAAAAATCTCAGGTTTTAATTTTAAAAGTAGGCAAAAAGTTGCCAAAACAGCTTGTTCTTGCATAAATTCACGATCTCCATCTAAATAAAGCGTTTCTTGGATAAAAGTTCCATCTCTAAACATTGCACCTATATAAATAGTGCCTGATTTTATTTTTCCCTCATCTTTTTCGCCAACTACTCCGCTAATAGCTAAGGCAAAATCAGGATTAGCTGTTTTAAAAATACCTTTTAGCATAAAATAAACACAACGTTCACTGTATTCGCCATTATTTTCTAAGACGCTTTCGCTAATTCCAAGCCATTCGTGTTTGATGCGGTTGGAATAACTTATAATAGATCCTTCAAAAATTTCACTTACACCTGAAATTTTGGTTAAGGTACTTGCACAAAGTCCACCTGTGCAACTTTCAGCAAAAGAAATTTTTAATTTTTTTTCTAAAAGTTTAGAGCTTATAAAATGTATAGGATCTTTACCTAAAAACACCTTTTGTCCAAAAAGATTTTTTACGCTATTTAAAAAACCATCAAGTTTTCCAAAATTAGCGCAAGTGGCCTTAATAAGCACGAGATTATCTAAAAGCTTGGTTGATTTTATACTTATCTCATAAGATTTTGTTAGGGTTTGCAGTAGCAATATAACGCTTTCATCATCCATGCCAAAAATGCAAAAATATGCAAAATTTAATTTTATATGCCCAAGAAGATCAGGTAATTTTTCGCTTGGATTTATTTTAACGACATTGATTTTTGAATTTGAAAAATTACACACAAAGCTATTTTTACTAAATTCTGCTTTATCTGGAACCAAGGTACCATCTTTTAAGATAAGATTATCATCATTTAAAGTTGCTAAAATTTTAGCAACAGTCGCATAATGCAAAGGGCTTGTAAATAAAGTGATAAAATCATACTGATTTAAGAGATTTTCAAGTAAAAAAGGTAAATCTTTATCGGTTTTATTTTGTATGCGAATTTCGTTAATTTCTTTAAATTTTTCTTCATAAGTTCTATAAATATAATTTTTGAATTTTTCGTTTATAGTAAGCTCATCTCCTATAAGATAAAGCAAATGTTTCATAAATTTTCCTTTTTTTCTTATAATTATAGCCAAAAACAAAGTAGAAATTAAAGCTAATTTGAGTAGAATTTAAGATTATTAAAAATTAGGTGGAAAAAATGGACTACAAAGAAACTCTACTTTTGCCCAGTACTAGTTTTGCTATGCGGGCGAATTTAGCGGAACTTGAACCGCAAAGATTTAAAAAATGGTTTGAGCAAAATTATGCTTATGAAAAAATGAAAGAAAATCGCAAAAATGCGAAAAAAAGTTTTACTTTACACGATGGCCCCCCTTATGCTAACGGACATATCCATATAGGACATGCTTTAAATAAAATTTTAAAAGAAACTATTATCAAAACACATTATTTTAAAGGTGAGAGTGTGCGTTTTACTCCAGGGTGGGATTGTCATGGTTTACCTATAGAACAACAAGTAGAAGTAAAGCTTGGAGAAAAGAAAAAAAGCTTAAGCAAAAAAGAAATTCGTGAGTTTTGCAGACAACATGCGAGTGAATTTGTAGATATCCAAAGAGAAGAATTTAAAAATTTAGGCATTATTGCGGATTGGGATAAGCCTTATTTGACTATGAAATTTGAGTTTGAAGCAGCGATTTATAGAACTTTATGTGAGATTGCTAAAAAAGGCTTACTTTGCGAGCGTTCTAAACCTGTTTTTTGGAGTTGGGCGGCAAAGTCAGCTTTAGCGGAAGCTGAAGTAGAGTATCAGGATAAAGAGGATTATTCTATCTTTGTGGCTTTTGATTTGGATGTAAAAGCTTGCGAAAAATTAGGCGTATCAAAAGCAAGTGCAGTGATATGGACAACTACACCTTGGACTTTGGTGGCTAATCAAGCTATAGCCTTAAATCCTAATGAAAATTATGTGATCACTAAAGAAGGTTTGATTTTTGCTAGTGCTTTACTTAAAAGTATGGTAGAAAAAGGACTTACAAGTGGAGAAATTCAAAAAGAATTAAACGCAAAAGAATTTGAAAAACTTGAAGCTATCAATCCTTTAAATGGAAGAAAATCTGTTTTAATCATGGGTGAACATGTATTGATGGATGGTGGAAGTGGGCTTGTGCATACTGCACCAGGACATGGCGAAGATGATTATTATGCATGTTTGAAATACGGTATTGAAGTTTTAATGCCTGTTGATGATGGTGGATGTTATGATGAAACTTTAAGAGCTAAAGAGCTTTTGCCTTCTCATTTGCTTGAAGAGTTTATAGGTCTTCATATTTTTAAGGCCAATGAAAAAATTTTAGAACTTTTAGGCGAAAAACTTTTACATTCTTCTAAATTTATACACTCTTATCCGTTTTGCTGGAGAACACACAAGCCTGTGATTTATAGAGCTACTAAACAATGGTTTATTTTAATGGATGAACCAAAACTTCAAGGAAAAACTTTAAGAGAGTGTGCAAAAGAACAACTTTTAAAAACAACTTTTTATCCGCAAAGTGGGGTAAAAAGAATAGGTTCTATGGTGGAAAATCGCCCAGATTGGTGTATTTCAAGACAAAGGGACTGGGGAACGCCTATAGCCTTTTTTAGAGATAAAAATACTAAAGAAGTGATTTTTGATGATGAACTTTTTGACTTTGTAGCAGCTATTTTTGAAAAATACGGCGCTGATGTGTGGTGGGAGTTTGAAATCAAAGATTTAATTCCTACAAATTCAAAATACAAAGCTGAAAATTTAGAAAAAGTATATGATATTTTAGATGTTTGGTTTGATAGTGGAAGTACTTTTAATGCGGTTTTAAATAGTGGACTTTATGACGCAGGAGAAAAAAGAGCAAGTATGTATTTAGAAGGAAGCGATCAACATCGGGGTTGGTTTCAAAGCTCTTTGCTTGTAGGTACAGCGATCAATGAAAGCGCACCTTATGAAAGCATTTTAACTCATGGTTTTACCACCGATGAAAAAGGGCAAAAAATGTCTAAATCTAAAGGCAATGTGATCGCTCCTGAATATGTAGCAAAAACCTATGGAGTTGAAATTTTAAGACTTTGGATACTTTTAAGTGATTATTCAAGTGATTTAAAAATTTCAGACAATATCTTAAAACAAGTAGGCGAACAATACCGCAAAATAAGAAATACTATAAGATTTTTACTTGCCAATACAAATGACTTAAAAGATTTAGAAGTTAAAGAATTTAGTTTTATTGATAAATGGATATTAAGCCGTGCAACCAAAGTTTTTAAAGCAAGTAAAGAGGCATTTTTTGCTTATGAATTTGCTAAAGGTTTTAGTTTGCTTTTAAATTTTTTAAGTGCGGATTTAAGTGGGATTTATCTTGATATCAGTAAAGATAGGCTTTATTGCGATAGTGAAAATGCCCAAAGAAGAAAATCTGCTCAAGTGGCTATGGCTTTGATAGCAAAAGAGCTTTTAAATTTACTTGCTCCGAATTTAAGCTATAGTGTAGATGAGGCTCTAGAACATGCTAATGTTTTAATTAAAGGTGATGCAAAAGATGTATTTGATCTAAGTTTAACTCAAGATTTTGATTATGATTTTGGTATAGATGATACATTTTTAATGAGTGCTAGAGAGAAATTTTTTGAACAAATTGATATACTTAAAAAAGATAAAATCATTAAATCTACTTTGGAATTAAATTTAAACATCAGTTTTAATAAATTCCCAAATGAGGAATTAGCCGATTGGTTTATGGTAAGTCAAATCAGCAATGAAAATGAAGAAATTTTGGCTGAATTTGAAGTAGAGAATGAGAAATTTAAAATCACCAAAGCTTCACTTTGTAAATGCCCAAGATGTTGGAAACTTCAAAGTAAAAATGAAGAAACACCTTGTTTAAGATGTGAAGAAGTTTTAAAAGGAGTTCAATGCTAGAAAATCCGATTCCAAATAGTATTATCATCACAACTATAGCGGTGGTTTTGGCTTTTAGTGCTTTAGCAGTATTTTTGATCAAAAAAACAAAGGAAAATAAATGATAACTTTAAAAGAAGCTTTAAAATACTCCAAAGAAGAACTTGAAAATTTAAAAAAAGAACTCAATGAAAAAGCAAAAAAAGAAAAAAAATTAGGTGCTTATATCGAACAATTTTTAGATAAAGACTTAAGTGTTTCAGGTGAAGGTGTGCCTGTAGCTATAAAAGATAATATCAGTGTAAAGGGCTGGGAACTTACCAGTGCAAGTAACATTTTACAAGGTTACATTGCTCCTTATGATGCAAGTGCGATTGTTAATTTAAAAGCTAATGGTTTTTCTCCTTTTGGGCGTTGTAATATGGATGAATTTGCTATGGGAAGTTCAACAGCGAGTTCTTGTTATGGAAAAACTTTAAATCCTTTAAATTTTGAGCGTGTTCCAGGTGGATCAAGTGGTGGAAGTGCTGCTGCGGTAGCGGGTGGCTTGGCTTTGGCAAGTTTGGGTTCTGATACAGGAGGATCTGTACGCCAACCTGCGGCTTTTTGTGGTTGTGTAGGATTTAAACCGAGTTATGGAAGAGTGAGTCGCTATGGTTTGGCTTCTTATTCTTCAAGTTTGGATCAAATCGGGGTTTTAACGCAAAATGTAGAAGATGCAGCAATTTTATATGATGCGATCGCAGGATATGATAAAATGGATAGCACGAGTGCAAATATCGAGTTTATCAAAACCGCTCCAAATTTAAATGCAAATAAAAAATTAAAAATCGCAGTGATTGAAAATTATGTCAATGATGCAGATAGCGAAGTAAAAAACGCACTTTTAAAAACCATAGATATGTTAAAAGCTAATGGACATGAGATTGTATATAAAAATTTGCTTGATTCTAAATTTGATATCGCAGCGTATTATATCATCGCAACAGCTGAAGCAAGTGCAAATTTAAGTCGTTATGATGGGGTACGTTATGGCAAGCGTTCTGAAAATATTCAAAATTTAAAAGAGATGTATGTAAATACACGCAGCGAAGGTTTTGGCGAAGAAGTAAAAAGAAGAATTTTGTTAGGAACTTTTGTTTTAAGTAGTGGATATTATGATGCGTATTATATCAAAGCACAAAAAGCTAGAGCTTTTATCAAGGCAAAATATGAAGAAATTTTGCAAGATTGTGATCTTATTTTTATGCCTGTAACTCCTACAACGGCTTTTAAATTTGATACTCAAAAAAGCCCTATGCAAACTTATTTAGAAGATGTTTATACTATCTCTGTAAATTTAGCAGGACTTGGAGGCATTAGTGTGCCTGTTGCAAAAGATAAAGAAGGGCTTAATATATCAGCACAACTGATTTGCAAAGCTTATGATGAACAAACCTTGTTAGATGGGGCTTTAAGTTTAGAACAAATGATTAAAAATTAAGGATGAAAGATGAAAATTGTAAAAAGAGCTTTAACTTTTGAAGATGTATTATTGCGTCCTGGGTATTCTGAAGTTCTACCTAAGGAAGTAAAAATTCACACTAAACTAACAAAAAATATCACTTTAAATATGCCTTTAATCTCTGCGGCTATGGATACAGTTACTGAACACAGAGCTGCTATCATGATGGCAAGACTTGGAGGACTTGGAGTGATTCATAAAAATATGGATATAGCTTCACAAGTTAGAGAAGTAAAAAGAGTGAAAAAAAGCGAAAGCGGAGTGATTATCGATCCTATTTTTGTAAGTCCTAAAGCAAGTGTTGCGGAAGCTTTAGAAATTATGGCAGAGTATAGAATTTCAGGTGTTCCTGTAGTAGATGAAGATAAGAAACTAATAGGCATACTTACCAATCGTGATTTAAGATTTGAGAGCGATTTTTCAAATTTGGTTGAAAATGTTATGACTAAAATGCCTTTAATCACTGCTCCAAAGGGTTGTACTTTAGATGATGCGGAAAAAATTTTCAGTACCAACAAAGTAGAAAAACTTCCTATAGTTGATGAACAAGGACGCTTGGAAGGACTTATCACTATAAAAGATCTTAAAAAACGCAAAGAATATCCTGATGCCAATAAAGATGGTTTTGGAAGATTACGTGTGGGTGCGGCTATAGGAGTAGGGCAAATGGATCGTGTAGATGCTTTAGTTGAGGCAGGCGTTGATGTTGTTGTGCTTGATTCTGCGCATGGACATTCTAAGGGTATTATTGATACAGTAAAAGCGATTAAAACCAAATATCCAAATTTAGATCTTATCGCAGGAAATATCGCTACTGCAGCCGCAGCAAAAGCACTTTGTGAAGCAGGAGTAGATGCGGTTAAAGTAGGTATTGGGCCAGGAAGTATTTGTACTACGCGTATTGTTTCAGGTGTGGGTGTGCCTCAAATTTCAGCCATTGATGAGTGCGTGGAAGAAGCAAATAAATTTGGCGTTCCTGTGATAGCTGATGGCGGGATTAAATATTCAGGTGATATCGCAAAAGCTTTAGCCGTAGGTGCAAGTTCTGTTATGATAGGATCGCTTTTAGCTGGAACAGATGAGAGTCCAGGAGAGCTTTTTACTTATCAAGGAAGACAATATAAGTCTTATCGTGGTATGGGCTCACTTGGGGCTATGCAAAAGGGAAGTTCAGATAGATATTTTCAGCAAGGTACTGCTCAAGATAAACTCGTTCCTGAAGGTATAGAAGGGCGTGTTCCTTATGTGGGAAGTATAAGAAGCGTGGTGCATCAACTTTTAGGAGGTTTGCGTTCTTCTATGGGTTATGTTGGGGCTAAAGATATAGAAGATTTTCAAAAAAGAGCTGAATTTGTTGAAATTACTACTGCAGGGCTTAAAGAAAGTCATGTGCATGATGTTATTATCACTCATGAAGCACCAAATTACAAGGTCAATCATCAATGAGTTTTGAAGAAAATTTAAAACACGCTAATGAATCTTTGGAAAAATTAAACAATCAAGAGCTTGCCTTAGATGAAAGTGTAAAAATTTATAAAGAAGGTTTAGAGAGTATCAAAAAAGCAAGACTTGAGCTTGAAAAAGCAAAATTAGAAGTGGAGCAAATCGATGAGTAAAATAGCGGCTTTACAGTTTCCAACTTTAGCTTTAAGTGAATCAAGGCTTGATTATTATCTCAAAGCTTCAAAAGACAATGGGGCAAATTTGGTAGTTTTGGGCGAATATGTGATCAATAGTTTTTTTACAGAACTTTTACACATGCCAAAAAATATGATAAAAGAACAAAGCGAGGCTAAAAAAGAAAGCTTGATTAAACTTGCTAAAAAATACGAATTAGAAATCATCGCTCCTTATGTTAGCGTTGAAGCTAAAAGTTATAAAAAACTTTGCTTAAAAGTTACTCCAAATGGTGTTAAAAGTTATGAACAGCAAATTTTAATGCCTTATGAACATTGGAATGAAGAAAAATTTTTCAGCAACAAAACTCCATCGGAATTAAAAATTTTTACTTTTAATTATGAAAAATTAAAATGTACTTTGCTTTTTGGTTTTGAGACGCATTTTGATATTTTTTGGCAGCAGATTATGGCGAAAAAAATTGATTTGGTTATCGTTCCTAGTGCTTGTACCTTTGAAAGCAAACAAAGATGGGAAGAACTTTTAAAAACAAGAGCTTTTTTAAATTCTACAAGCATTTTAAGAGTAAATCGCATAGGTAAAACAAAAGATGAGTGGAATTTTTACGGCGATACTCTGTTTATCAATGCTTTTGGCGAGATAGAAAGTAAATTAGGTTCTGAAGAAGAAATGCTTATTATAGAGCCTAAAAAAAGTGATAAAGCAAGAAAACTTTGGGGTTTTGATAAGATAATAAAAGAATTTAAAAATTAAATTTATACTTATAGATTTATAAGTTTATAAAAGTTATCTAGAGCTGATAGAAGCTAAGGTTTATATTTTCTTTTTAGTAAAAAAGTGCTAAAATTTAGCCTTTAAAGTATAAAGGTTTAAATGATGCAAAATATCCATTTTATCGGCATAGGCGGTATAGGAATTTCCGCTTTAGCAAGATTTTTAAAAGAAAAAGGTTTTAAGATTAGCGGAAGTGATCTTAAAGAGAGTAAAATCACTAAAGAACTAGAAAAAGAAGGGGTTAAGGTCAGCATCCCTCATCATAAAGACAATATTTTAAACAAAGATTTAGTTATTTATTCTGCTGCTATCAAAGAAGAAAATCCTGAATTTAAACATGCTAAAGAATTAGGCATTAAATGCCTTTCACGCAAGGAGGCCTTACCTCTTATCTTAGAAGATAAGCGTGTTTTTGCAATTGCAGGAGCACATGGAAAAAGCACGACTTCAAGTATTTTAGCTTCTTTACTTGATGATGCTTCTGTGATCATCGGAGCGATTTTAAAAGAATTTGGTTCAAATATGATTTATAAAGAAAGTCAAAACCTTGTTTTTGAAGCTGATGAGAGCGATAGTTCTTTTTTAAATTCAAATCCTTATTTGGCTATAGTTACCAATGCGGAAGCAGAGCATTTAGATCATTATGGTAATGAAGTTTCAAAACTTCATCATGCTTATACCCAGTTTTTAGATGTGGCTAAAATTCGCGTGATTAATGCTGAAGATGAGTTTTTGAAAAATTATAAAAATGAGTCAATCAAGCTTTATCCAAGCAAAGATATCAAAAACTGCACCATGTGTATAGAAAATTTCAAACCTTTTACAAGCTTTGAGTTAAAAGATTTAGGTGAGTTTAAAGTTTTTGGTATGGGATATCATTTAGCTCTTGATGCGTCTTTGGCGATTTTGGCGGCTCTAAATTTTTTAGATATAGAAACGATAAGAACCAGACTTAAAAATTATCAAGGTATTAAAAAGCGTTTTGATATTTTACATGCTGATGAAAATTTGGTTTTAATTGATGATTATGGTCATCATCCAACCGAAATAAAAGCGACTTTAAGTGCAGCACAAGAATACGCAAAATTAGGTAGATATAAAAAAATCACAGCTATCTTTGAACCCCACCGCTACACGCGTTTAGCTGCAAATTTAAAGGAATTTGCAAAGGCTTTTGAAGGTGTTGATGAGCTTGTAATTTTACCTGTTTATGCTGCAGGAGAAGAGCCTATAGAGCTTGATTTAAAAGCAGTTTTTCCTAAGGCTTTATTTGTAGAAGATATCAAAAGAGAGGGTAAATTTTTAGTAGCTTCTAAGGGGCAGGTTTTTGAAGAAGGGCTTATTATAGGTTTTGGTGCAGGAGATATCAGCAACAAATTAAGGCAAAAGAATGAGTAGGGTTTTTTTATATTTTTTAATTATTTTAATTTTAGCCTTAATCACTTTTGCTTTGCGTGAAAAATTAGGCAAAAAAACCAAACCTTTTTTTGGTATTTTACTTGTGATTTTTATTGTTTTAGCAGTATTTTTTGAATTTGAAAATACGCAAAAAAGTCATTTAAGAACAGATATTATCGTAGCTTTTAATCAAAATAAAAATATTTTATGTAAAGATATTAATGTTTCTAAGGCGTATTTTAATTATGAATTTGGAACAGGAAGTTTTATTTCAAAGGATAATAATCAAAGTTTTAATTCTTTAATCATAGATATTAAAGATTGTAGGTTAAATGATGAATGATGCAAAAGAAGAATTGATCTCAAAGCTTGATTTAAACAGCTATTTAGAAGAGTTTAAGGCCCTTTTTGCAAGAGATAAAGAGATTTTTTTACAAGGAGATTCTAACCTTCATTTTAAACGCATACATGAGCTTTGTGAGGTGGAATTTCCTACTATGCCAGAGCTTAGCAATCTTGATAAAGCCTTAGTGCATTTAAGCAAGCAAGGAATTTTACATTTAGATGAAATTTTTGAATTTGTAAAAATTTTTCGTTATTTTGAAAAGTTAAAAAAAATAAAACTAGGAACAAATTTAGACTCTTGGTTACAAAAGATAGAATTTGTTAGCGGGGCTTTGGAGCTTTGTTTGAATTTCGATGAAAAAGGGGAATTAAAAGAAAGTTTAGACGAAAGACTTGTAAATCTTAATGCCGCTTTAAGATTGAAAAACGAAAGCATAATAGCTGAGTTTAAGAAATTTTGCTATACAAAAGCTTTAATGCCTTATCTTATCGATACACAAATCCATCTTATAAACAATCTTGAAGCCTTGCTTGTAAGAGGCGGGTTTAATCACGCTATTAAAGCAAAAATCATAGGTAGAAGTAGTGGCGGTGGCTTTTATATCGTGCCTTTAAGTGTTGAAAATTTGCAAAATGATATAGAAAAAATCAAAAATCAAAAAGAAGAAATTTATTATGAATACGCTAAAAATTTCTCAGCTTTTTTAGCAAAAAACCTACCTTTTTTAAAATTTATCAATACAGTCTTTGATCTTTTTGATCATTATAGTGCTAGGGTTTTGCTTGCTAAAAAAAGGGATTTTGAATTTGTTTTGTGTGATCAAAGTACGGATTTAGTGCTTAAAAATTTCGCTCATCCTGCCTTAAAAAATCCAAAAAGCGTGAGTTTGGAATTTAAAAAACAAGTTTTAATCATCACAGGGGTAAATGCAGGTGGAAAATCCATGCTTTTAAAATCCATGCTAAGCGCAGCATTTTTAGCTAAACATCTTTTGCCTATGCATATAAAAGCAAGTGAAAGTAAAATCGGTACTTTTAAAGAATTTGATGCCATCATAGAAGATCCGCAAAATGTTAAAAACGACATTTCAACTTTTGCAGGAAGAATGTTGCATTTTTCTAGGCTTTTTTCTAAGAAAAATTTGCTTTTAGGTATCGATGAAATAGAGCTTGGAACAGATTTTGAAGAAGCGGCTTGTTTGTATAGCGTGTTAATTTCAAAACTCATAGCTAATAATCTTAAAATCATTATCACCACACACCACAAACGCCTTGCCATGCTTTTAGCAAAGAATGAGCAAGTTGAACTCATCGCTGCTTTATATGATGAAGAACTTTCACGCCCAAAATATGAGTTTTTAAAAGGTACTATAGGAAAATCTTATGCCTTTGAAACCGCTTTGCGTTATCAGATTCCGCCGAATTTAGTTAGCGAGGCTAAAAAGCTTTATGGCGAGGATAAAGAAAATTTAGAGGAACTTGTAGGTAAAAATATCAATCTTGAATTAGAACTAAAAGCTAAGCTTGAAAATGTTGAGAAAAAAGAGCAAAAAGTCGATGAAATTTTACTTTCTTTAAAAGATCAAAAAGAAAAAAATGAACAAGAATTTCGTACGAGTTTGAGAAATTTAGAATTTAAATTTCACAAAGCCATAGAAGAAGCTAAAAAAACTATACAGCTTAAAGACACAAAAGATAAGCAAAGAAGTCTTAATAAAGCCAATGAGCTTAAAAAAGAAATCATTTTGCCAAGTATGGAGCAAAACGAAGAATTGCGTGTGGGGGATTTTGTAAAATATGAAAAAATTAAGGGTAAAATCATAAGCATTTCTAAAAACGATGCTATGGTTGAAAGCGATGGGATCAAACTTCGTGTGCCTTTAAAACTACTTAAAAAAAGTGGTGCAATGCCAAAAAAAGTAGCAAAAACAAGTATAAGCGTAAGTAAACCAAGCAATTTAAGTGTAACTTTGGATTTGCATGGACTTAGGAGTGATGAGGCTATTTCAAGGCTTGATAAATTTATTTCAGATGCTTTGATAGCGGGATTTGATGAGGTTTTGATCTATCATGGCATAGGAACAGGAAAGCTTGCCTTTGCTGTAAGAGAGTTTTTAAAAACCCATAAAAGTGTCAAGGGTTTTAATGACGCACCGATCAATCAAGGTGGCTTTGGTGCTAAGGTGGTAAAATTATAAGGAAATAAATGATTACAAAAGATAATTTCAAACAAGTTTTAGAAAACTTAGGCTTTAAAAATAAAAATGAAAATTATGTAAAAACAATCAATAATTGCACACTTTTAATAGATTATAAAAACCAAAGTATTAATTACCCAAAAGAAATAAAAATTCACGATAAAACTACTTCTAATTTTTCACACCCTGAAAATTTTGTAGTTTTTGAATGTGTGCATAGACTTTTAGAAAAAGGTTATAAGGCTCAACATTTAGAGTTAGAGCCAAAATGGAATCTTGGCAGGGATAAAAAAGGTGGTAAGGCTGATATTTTAGTAAAGGATAATGAAAACAATCCTTATTTGATTATAGAATGTAAAACCACAGATTCTAAAAATAGTGAATTTATAAAAGAATGGAATAGAATGCAAGAAGATGGCGGGCAGCTTTTTTCTTATTTTCAGCAAGAAAAAGGTGTAAAATATCTTTGTCTTTATACAAGTGATT
This sequence comes from Campylobacter sp. CH186, assembly GCF_004378925.1. Taxonomy (NCBI): domain Bacteria; kingdom Pseudomonadati; phylum Campylobacterota; class Epsilonproteobacteria; order Campylobacterales; family Campylobacteraceae; genus Campylobacter; species Campylobacter sp. CH186. The sequence continues at coordinate 480,136 of NZ_RYYB01000001.1, forward strand.
TTAGCGATAAGTTAGAATATAAAAATTACATCATACAAGCTTACGATAACGAAGAATATCTAAAAGAAAAAGAATTACAAAATTCTTATAAAAAATCTAATAACAATATAGAACTTTTTAAAACTTGGAAAGAAAGTTATGAACTGCAATATTTCGAGCAAGGTATTTTTGAAGCAAATGTCAATGCCTATAAAATTTTAGAAATTACTCCAACTTTTGATAATCTTAAAGAACTTAAAGAAGAAGGCAAATATCACGAATTTGCAAAAATTTTACGCAAGCATAATATATCAGGTAAGGAAAATGCCTTTGATAAACTTGTAAATATTTTTCTTTGCAAAATTTATGATGAAACTTTTAATAAAAACAATCTCAAATTTGGATATTTTGGTGTAATGGCAGATACTTATGCAAATATGCAAGATAGATTAATGTGGCTTTATAAAGAAGCTATGAAAGAATTCTTAGGAGAGAAAATTACCTTTGTATCTAATGAAGATATAGAAAAAGACTTTAAGCAATTAAAGATAAAAACTTTAAAAGAAGTAATGCAAAATTACATCAAAGAATTAAAATTTTATTCAAATAATGATTTTGCATTTTTAGAAGTGCATAATAAAGAATTATTCTTAAAAAATGCACTTGTATTAAAAGAAATAGTAGAGCTTTTTGCAAATTACAAGCTTACCCAAAACTCTACAAATCAATTTTTAGGCAATCTTTTTGAACTTTTTTTGCAAAAAGGTATGAAGCAAGATGAAGGGCAGTTTTTTACCCCTATTCAAATTTGTGAATTTATTATGTATTCTTTACCGCTTCAAGAAATGTTAAGCAAAAACTCTAAAGCTTTAAGGGTGATTGATTATGCTTGTGGTGCTGGACATTTTTTAAACACCTATGCCAATGAGCTTAAGCGTTATCTAACAGAAGATGAGCTTAAAGAGCATTATAAAAATATTTATGGTATTGAAAAAGAGTATCGCTTAAGTAAGGTTTCTAAGGTATCAAGTGCAATGTATGGGCAAAATGAAATCAATATTTTATACGCTGATGCACTTGCTTCTTTTGAATTAGCAAATACAAATAATTTAGAAGGAGAAAAAGCAAAACCACAAATAGAATCAAATAGTTTTGATTTGCTTATAGCAAATCCACCTTATTCTGTAAAAGGATTTTTAGAAACTTTAAGTGATAAATCTAAAAATACCTATAAACTTTTTAACGATGATATAAACATAGAAACAAATAATTCTATCGAATGCTTTTTTTGTGAGCGAGCAAATCAAATTTTAAATGATAATGCTAAAGCTGCTATTATCTTGCCAAGTTCTATTTTAAATAAAGATTCTATTTATAAAAATACAAGAGAAATATTGTTTCAAAATTTTGATTTTATTGCCATTGTAGAGCTAGGTAATCAAACATTTGGAGCAACAGGGACAAATACGATTATTTTATTTTTACGCAAAAAAGAAACTTTTAAACAAGAAAATCATCTTATTTCTCAAGATTATAGTTTGATTAAAGAACGCATAGAAGCTGAAAATTTAAAAGACAATGAAAACTTTTATCAAAATTATCTAAGTGCGTATTGTGATTTTAGAAAATTTGATAAAGAGCTTTATAGCAATTTTTTAAATGGAAACTTAGATTCTAATCTTGCAGAGCTAGAAGCCTTTAAAGATTATCGCAATGCATTTAGGCAAACAAGTGATTATAAAAAACTTAAAGAATCTAAAATTTATAAAGAAAGTAAAGATAAGCAAGATTTAGAAGATAAAGCCTTTTTAGCTTATGCTCAGGCAATAGAAAAGGATAAATTGCTTTATTTTTGTCTAAGTCTTAATCAAGAAGTTTTAATCATAAAATCCCCAAGTGATATAAAAGAACAAAAGAAATTTTTAGGTTATGAGTGGAGCAATAGAAAAGGTGATGAAGGTTTAAAAGAATTGCACGAACCTTATTTGAGCCCACTTTTTGAAAGAGGCAATCCGCAAAATGAAACTAAGCTTAATACTTTAATCTACAAATCTTTTTTAAATACGCTTGATGTTATCCCGCAAGAATTACAGACTTATGCTACAAAAGCAAGGCTTGTTGATATGATAGATTTTGAAAAAGTGGAATTTAATAAAGCTATAAGTTTAAATCCAAAAACTCAAAGAGAAGAAATAAAGTCTCAATACCCATTGGTTAAATTGAAAATTTGTGGAGATTTTTTCATGGGAGGAACACCATCAAGAAAAAATATAAATTATTGGAATGGGGATATTAAGTGGCTAACAATTAGCGATTACTCTAATCGTCAAGTTATTATGGATACTAAAGAAAAAATTACAAGAGAGGGTTTTAAGAATTCTAATGCAAAAATGATACAAAAAGGTGCTGTTGTTGTTTCAATTTATGCAACTATTGGTAGAGTTGGAATATTAGGCGAAGATATGACAACAAATCAAGCTATAGTAGCTATTATTCCAAATGAAGAATTTATAAATAAATATCTTATGTATGCTATTGATTATTTTAAATTTCAATTATATAACGAAGTTATTACAACTTCGCAACAAAATATAAATTTAGGAATCTTGCAAAATATGGTTATTCCAAAACCACCGCTTGAAATTCAAAAACAAATCGTAGCAGAGTGTGAAGAAGTAGAAGAGCAGCATAATGCTTTAAGCTTGAGTATAAAAGAGTATCAAAACCTAATCAAAGCAATGCTTCAAAAATGCGGCATCATAGAGGACAATCAAGAATATGAACTAAATTCTATTTTAGATAAAATTAATAATTTGTGTAAAATAAATTTGGATAGTGAATTTTTATCATCATTTAATAAAACAATTAAAGAATATGCTTTATCAAATCCAATTTTTAAACTAAGTATTGGAAAAAGAGTTTTAAATAATGAGCTGCTTGAAAATGGACAAATTCCTGTTTATAGTGCAAATGTATTGGAAGTATTTGGATTTGTTAATAAAGAAATTTTGCAAGATTATGATAATGATTCTGTTTTGTGGGGTATAGATGGAGATTGGATGGTGGGATTTATGCCAAAAAATAAAAAGTTTTATCCAACTGATCATTGTGGGGTATTAAGGGTTGATGATACAAAAATAAATGCTAAATACATAAGTTTTATTTTAAATGAAGCTGGTAAAAAACAAGGATTTTCAAGAAAACTTAGAGCTTCAATAGATAGAATAAAAGCATTAAGGGTTAAACTTCCTTCTTTAGAATTTCAAGATCAAATAGCAGATATAACTGACAAGATTGAGAAAAAAATCAATGAATATAAAATAGAACTTGATAGATTAGAAAAAGAAAAAGAAAAAATCTTGCAAAAATATTTATTTTCTTAAAGCATTTTTCGCTAAACTTTGTAAATTTTATAAGGTTTAGCGATGAAAAACATTATGATATTAAGCGGAGCAGGGCTTAGTGCTCCAAGTGGGCTCAAAACTTTTAGGGATAATGACGGACTTTGGGAAGAATACGATGTGATGGAGGTTTGCTCTGCAACAGGTTTTAGAAAAAATCCTAAAAAAGTACTTGATTTTTACGATGCAAGAAGAGCACAACTTCAAAATGTAAAGCCAAATCATGCTCATGAAAAAATTGCACAGTTAAAAGAAAAATGGGGTAAAAATCTTTTTGTTATCACGCAAAATGTAGATGATTTGCTAGAGCGTGCAGGGTGTAAAGATGTGATTCATTTGCATGGCTTTTTGCCTGAACTTCGCTGCTTAAAATGCGAAGAAATTTTTAATATAGGCTATGAAAAAATCACAGATAAACAATGCCCAAAATGCAAAAGTAAGGATTTAAGACACAATATAGTCATGTTTGAAGAGCAAGCTCCTGCTTATGCTACGCTTTATTCTTTGCTAAATCAAACTTCGCTTTTTATCAGCATAGGCACAAGTGGGGCGGTTTTGCCTGTAGGGCGTTATGCTTCAATGTGCGAAAAAAGTATTTTAAATATCTACGAAAAAGATGCGAATTTAGAGCGGTATTTTGATAAAATCTATATAGAAGATATTATAAGTGCTATTGATAAAATCGCACTTGATATAGAAAATTTTATGAAAGATGGTAATGTTTGATTCTTTTTTAAGTGGAGTTTTTTTGGGCTTTGGAGTGAGCGTACCTTTTGGGCCTGTAAATATTTTGATTTTAACTTATGCACTAAAAGCTTTTAAAAATTCCATAGCTGTAGGACTTGGAGCATTTAGTATAGATATGCTTTATCTTTTTTTGCTTCAATTTGGGCTTTTAAATTTCTTAGACAATGTTATTTTTATGCGTTCTTTGGCGATTTTTGGTTTTTGTTTTTTAACTTATATGGCGTATTTGATGCTAAGAAAAAAGAAAGAAAGCTTAAATTTAGAGCATAAAGAATTTAAAGAAAGTCTTTTGAAAAGTTATATTAAAGGAGCTTTTTTAAATGGTTCAAATCCTTTTGTGATAGGATTTTGGCTTAGTGCTGCAAGCGTGGTTTTAAGCAGCGATCATGCTTATTTGATGACTTTAGGGCTTGTTGTGGCTATACTTTTTTGGGTAAGTGCTTTAGCCTTTGTGGTGGCAAGATATAGTCATGTTTTTAGTGCAAAAGTTGTTTTTATAATCAATATAATTTCAGCTATAATTATAGAGTATTTTGCTCTTAATTTATTATATAAAACTTTCTTAGGATAAAAAATGAATGCAAAAGAATTTTTAATCGAACTTTTAAAATTTAAATCTGTTACGCCAAATGATGATGGAGCTTTAAATTTCATCGCTATGGAACTGAGTGATTTTGAAGCTTTTTTTATAGAAAAAGAAGGCATTAAAAACCTTTTACTCACTAAAAAATTTAAAGATGAGGGTGAGCATTTAGCTTTTGGTGGGCATGTAGACGTGGTGCCTGCAGGCGAGGGTTGGAGTAGCGATGCTTTCGTGCCTATGGAAAAAGAAGGCTTTATCTATGCAAGAGGTGCTCAAGATATGAAAAGCGGAGTAGCAGCCTTTGTAGATGCGGCAAAGAATGCGGATTTTAAAGGAGCAAGACTGAGTCTTATTTTAACAAGTGATGAAGAAGGCGAAGCTATATATGGAACTAAGGCTGTTTTAGAATGGATGCAAGAAAGAGATATGCTACCTGATTATGCCGTGGTTGCCGAGCCAACCTGTGTTAAAAAAATCGGCGATAGTATCAAAATAGGGCGTCGTGGTTCTATCAATGGAAAACTTTTAATCCGCGGAAAACAAGGGCATGTTGCTTATCCTGAAAAATGTATCAATCCTGTGCATGATTTTGCACCGGTTTTAAAGCTTTTAGCGGGTTTTGATCTTGATCCTGGAAGTGCTGAATTTAGTCCTTCAAAAATCGTTATTACCGATATTCGCGGAGGTATGGGGGTGTGTAATGTTACGCCAAATGATTTAAAACTTATGTTTAATGTTCGCAATTCCCCTGATACAAGTTTAGAAGATGTAAAAAGTTATGTAGAAAAAATTTGTCATGGTTTAAACTATGAGTTAGAGCTAAAACAATCAAGCGAAGCTTTTTTGACAAATATCGATAATAAAATCGTTCAAAAAATGAATGAAAGCGTTCAAAAAATCACTCATGAAGTGCCAGAGCTTAATACCAAAGGCGGTACAAGTGATGCAAGGTATTTTGCAAAATACGGTGTAAAGGTAGTGGAATTTGGGGTTTGCAATGATAGAATTCACGCTATTGATGAAAGAGTAAGTATAGAAGAATTTGAAAAACTTTGCCTTGTTTTTAAAGACTTGATAGAAAATTTTTAAAGGTTTAGGATGATTATCAATGGAGAAAAATTTGAGCTTAAAGAGCTTAAATTTATGGATTTTATCAAAGAAAAAGGCTTGAAAATCGAACTTATCGCTTTAGAATTAAATGGAGAAATCATACCAAAAAGCGAATTTGAAAATTTGATTTTAAAAGAAAACGATAAAGCTGAAATCGTAAGTTTTGTAGGAGGCGGTTGATGAGAGTGAAATTTAATGGTAAAGAACTTGATACAGACTTTAAAACAAGTTTGGAATTTTTTGAAAATATCAGCAAAAATGAAAATGATGTATGGATTATCAATGGTTTTGCAACAAAAGAGACTATCGCTTTAAACGAAGATGATGAGCTTTTTTGCATAGAAAGAAATACTTTACCTCCAAAAGATGCACTAGATGCTATGATGAGAGCAAGACACACTCCAAAGCTTCACGATAAACTTAAAAATGGGCGCGTGGCAGTTTGTGGTTTAGGTGGGCTTGGCTCACATATAGCGATAAATTTGGCAAGAAGTGGAGTGGGGTATTTAAAGCTGATTGATTTTGATGTGATTGAACCTAGTAATTTGAATCGTCAAGCTTACCGTGTAAGTGATTTGGGTAAATTTAAAACTGAAGCTTTAAAAGAGCAAATTAGCGAGATTAACCCTTATATCAGCGTTGAAATTTGCACTTTAAAAATCGATGAGGATAATTTAAAGTCTTTGTTTAAAGATATAGATATAGTTTGTGAAGCCTTTGATAGTGCTATCGCAAAAGCGATGATGGCGCAAAATTTTCATAGATTTTACAAAGATAGTATTTTAATCTGTGCTTCAGGGCTTGCGGGCTATGGTGATAGCAACAGCATACAAACAAGAAAAATTGCTAAAAATTTCTATGTATGTGGGGATTTGGTAAATGGTGCTAAGCTAGGAAATGGACTTATGGCACCAAGGGTAAATATTTGCGCAGGACATCAAAGTAACCTTGTTTTAGAGCTTTTAGCAAATAAGGAGTAAAAATGCAAGAAAATTTAAAAAATGATAAATTAAAAATAGGTAAATACGAGTTTGATTCAAGATTTATTTTAGGCTCTGGAAAATATTCGCTAGAGCTTATAAAATCAGCCATAGAAGAAGCTAAAGCACAGATTATCACTCTAGCCTTACGCCGTGCAAATACAGGGGAAATTGCTAATATACTTGATTATATCCCTAAAAATATCACACTTTTACCCAACACTTCAGGCGCAAGAAACGCCGATGAAGCCTTACGTATTGCAAGGCTTTCAAGAGAGCTTGGTTGTGGAGAACTTATCAAGATAGAAGTGATAAGCGATAGTAGGTATTTGCTGCCTGATAATTACGAAACAATTAAAGCTTGCGAGCTTTTAGCTAAAGAGGGCTTTACGCCTTTACCTTACATGCATGCTGATCTTTACGCAGCTAGAGCTATGCGTGATGCAGGAGCTGCGGCTATCATGCCTTTGGCAGCACCTATTGGGAGCAATAAAGGCTTATGTGCTAAGGAATTTATACAAATTTTGCTTAATGAAATTGATTTGCCTATCATTGTAGATGCGGGTATTGGAAGTCCTGCGCAAGCTTGTGAAGCTATGCAAATGGGAGTAAGTGCGGTGATGGTAAATACAGCTATAGCTGAAGCTAAAGATATAGCCTTGATGGCTAGAGCTTTTTCTTTGGCGGTAAATGCAGGAAGAGCGGCTTTTTTAGCAGGTTTAGCAAGTGTGAGCGAGGCTAAAGCAAGTTCTCCATTAACAGGCTTTTTAAGGGATTAATCATGCAAGATTATATGCAGTATTTACCTCATATGCAGGAAATAAAAAGCGAAATTTTAAACAAGGTTTTAACTCAAGTTCAAAGCTATGATGAGAGTCAATTTAGCGCCAAAGATGTTAAAAATGCTTTAAATCAAACACATTTAAACATAGAGCATTTAAAAGCCTTGCTTTCAAGTGCGGCAGAAGATTTCATAGAAGAATTAGCCTTTAAATCCGCTAAAGTCAAGCAAAAATATTTTGGAAATTCTATCTCTCTTTTTACCCCACTTTATTTGTCAAATTATTGTAATTCTAAATGTGTTTATTGTGGTTTTCAAAAAGGTAATAAAATCGCAAGAGCTAAGCTAAGTGAAGCTGAAATTCATGAAGAAATGCAAGCTATTGCTAAAAGTGGTTTAGAGGAAATTTTAATGCTAACAGGTGAGGGTAGGGAGTTTGCAAGTGTAGAATATATAGCAAATGCTTGCAAGATTGCTAGAGAGTATTTTAAGGTTGTAGGCGTTGAAATTTATCCTATGAATGAAGAAGAATATAAAATTTTGCATGAAAAGGGTTGTGATTATGTGACTGTTTTTCAAGAAACTTACAATCCTTTAAAATATTCTAAAATTCATTTAGGTGGTGAAAAACGCATTTTTCCTTATCGCTTTAATGCTCAAGAAAGAGCTTTAAAAGCAGGTATGCGTGGAGTGGCTTTTGCGGCACTTTTAGGTATAGATGATTTTAGAAAAGATGCCCTTGCTACGGCACTTCATGCGCATTTTTTACAACAAGCTTATCCGCATGCTGAAATTTCTATTTCAGTACCACGTTTAAGACCTATTATCAATAATGCTAAAATCCATCCTAAAGATGTGAGTGAAAAACGCCTTTTGCAAGTACTTTGTGCTTATAGACTCTTTTTGCCTTTTGCGGGTATTACCATTTCAAGTCGTGAAAGAATAGGTTTTAGAGATGAGGTTATCAAGCTTGGCGCTACTAAAATGAGCGCAGGAGTGAGTGTGGGTATAGGTGAGCATAAGGGCGAGAAAAAGGGCGATGAGCAGTTTGAAATTTCAGATGATAGGAGTGTAGATGAAATTTTAGCTATGCTTAAAAGATCAAATTTACAAGCTGTGATGAGTGATAGCATTTATGTGGGATAAAAAAATCATCGCTATAAGCGATAGAAAATGTGTAGAAATAGACTTCTTAAAGCAGATTGAAAAACTTGCTAAGGCTAAGGTAGATGCTATAGTTTTAAGAGAAAAAGATTTAAGCGAGTTTGAGTATTATGATTTAGCAAAAGAAGTTTTAAGCATTTGCACAAAGCAAAAAGTGACTTGTTTTTTGCATTCTTTTGATAAGGTTTGTTTAAAATTAGGGCATCGTTATTTTCACGCACCGCTTTCTTTGCTAAGAAAAGAGCCTAAATTAATAAAATATTTTCATATACTTGGTACTTCAGTCCATAGCAAAGAAGAGCTTTTAGAGGCGATGAGTTATAAGGTAAATTATGCTTTTGTAGGGCATATTTTTGAAAGTTCTTGTAAGGCGGGTTTAGAACCTAAAGGGCTTGATTTTTTAAAATCTCTGCTTGAATTTAGTCAAATTCCACTTTATGCTATAGGCGGTATCAATGCTCAAAATATAGAAAATTTTAAAGATATGAATATAGCAGGTATTTGTATGCGTGAAATTTTAATGAAAGAAAAAGACTTAAAAACATATATCCAAGTTTGCAAAGAAAGATTATCTTATGAGTAGTATTCAAAAAAAGATTTTTTGGCTTAATTTTTTCATCGTTGTGATTGTAGCTTTTAATCTGCGTGCTCCTATTACCGCTATAGGGCCTATAATAGATGTGATTAAAGATGCGTATGGGTTAAATTCTACTTTTGCAGGAGTGCTTACAAGTTTACCTTTGATAGCCTTTGGAAGTATTTCTTTTATAGTGGGATATTTTTCACCTATTAGGGCTATTATCGTGGGGATTTTTTTGATCTTTATTGGCGAAATTTTGCGTTCTTATACAGGGATATATGGCTTATTTTTGGGTATGTTAGGCATAGGTTGTGGTATAGCAATCGCTAATGTTTTATTGCCTAGTTTTATTAAAGAAAAATTTCCTAAAAAAATAGCAAGTATGATGGGGGTTTATAGTCTTATTTTAAGTATTTCTTCTATAGCAGGGGTAGCTTTAGCTATACCTTTACTTAGCGTGTTTGATTTAGCAGGTGCTATGTTTTTTTGGGCGATTTTTTCTTTTGTAGCTTTGGTGGTTTATTATCCTCAAGCTAAAAATGGTAGATTTTTTCGTGCTAAGAAAAAAAGTTCTAAAAAAATCAATCTTTTTACAAATGCAACCACTTGGAAGATTACCCTTTTTATGGGATTTCAAAGTTTTTTAGCTTATTCTTTGTTTTTTTGGTATGTTCAAATCGTTGTAGAAAAAGGTTTTGATAAAGAATTTGCTACAAATATGGTTCTTTTTGCTCAACTTGTTGCAGCTCCAGTGTCCCTTTTTGGCCCATTGCTTTTAGGAAAATTAAGGCAAAATTTACATACTCCTTATATAGCAAGTTTGTGTAGTATGTATGTAATTGCTTTTGCCATGCTTTTTGTTTTTGATAGTAAAACTTCTATTATCATTAGTGCTTTTATCATGGGCTTTCCATGGGGTGGGGTTTTTGGTATTGCACTACTTTTTATCGCTCAAAAAAGTTCAAATACTCAAGTAGCAGCAAAGCTTTCTGCTTTAGCTCAAGGTTTTGGATATTTAATCGCAGCACAAGGGCAGTGGATTATAGGTTTTTTACACGATAAATTTGAGAATTTTTCACTTGCTATTTTGATGTTGATTTTTGCAGGGGTTTTGGTAAATATCTTTGGATATTTATCTTATAAAAGCCAAGTTATCAGATAGTGCTTTTTCTAGTAAAATATCCCCACCATTTTTTTGTGCTATATTTTGCAATCTTGTAGAAATATCTTCTAAGTTAAGTTTTAACATTGCTTTTAAAAAATCATCAAGATTGATCGAGTCTTGCGTGAAAATTTGACATAAAGCTTGATCTTGTAAAAATTTAGCATTAAAGTATTGATGATTTTTAGCTGCATAAGGATAAGGTATGAAAATAGCAGGCAAGGTGTTAGCGCAAAGTTCAAAAAGGGTGCTTGCACCTGCTCTTGATATAGCTAGATCCGCATTTTTCATTTTTTCTTCCAAATTTGAACTAAAGTCAAAAACATCAGCTTGGATATTTAAGCTTTGGTAGTGTTTTTTGCATTTTTCAAAATCATTTTTTCCGCATTGATGAATGATTTTAATATTTTGCTTTTGAAGCTTTGGGGCGAGATTTAAAGCTAGTTCGTTTATAAAGCTAGCTCCTTGTGATCCTCCTAGGAAAATAATATTTTTTAATTCTGTGCGAGTCCTAGCATTATCAAAAAATTTATTTGCCACAGGATAAGGACTAAATTCTTTTTCAAAGGCGCTAAAAAATTTTGTAGCGAAAGGTTTTAAAAGCATATTCAAAGAGCCGCTTTTTGAATTTTGTTCGTGTATAAAAAGAGGCAAATGTGAGAATAAAGCTGCAAAAGATGCAGGAGCTGCACTATATCCACCTACACTAAAAACGGCTTGGATGTGGTATTTTTTAAAAATTTCTCTACAATCTTTGGAGAGTTTTAAGGTGTGGAGTAAAGAACTGATTTTGCCAAATTTGCTTTGATTAACCACTCCTTTAGAGCTTAAAAAAAATTTTTCCTTAAAGCGTATTTCATTTTCAAACCAAGCTTTATCTTGACCATTTTGACTGCCTATGTATACACATTCTATATTTTTTTTAATTGCGCTTTCTAATAAGCAATGTACTATGGCTAAATGCCCTCCAGTTCCGCCACCTGTTAAAGCTATTGTCATAATTTAACCTTTTTTGAAATCATTAATACATATCCTATGCCTATGCAAATTGCCCACATTGAACTTCCTCCATAGCTTAAAAGTGGAACCGCTACACCTTTTAGTGGAGTAAGAGAAATAATACCAAAAGCATTCATAAAGAAAGAAAAAAGTAAAAGTAAGGCTATGCCTGAACAAAAAATAAAATCTTGTTTAGCTTCGCATCTTCCTGCAATTCTAAAAATTCTTAAAATCATCCAAAGATAAATATAGCAAATAACTCCAAGACCTAAGAGTCCTATTTCTTCAGTAATTCCTGAAAGAACAAAGTCAGTATGCACTTCACTTAAAAAGCCTAATTTAAAAGTTCCAAGTCCTAGGCCTTCACCAAACATTCCTCCATGGGCTATAGCATTTAAAGAGTGCGAAATCTGATAAGGCTCGCTGTTGCTACTTACTCTTAAAGCATTTGCTAGCCAATCAGGAAGCATAGGTAAAAAAGCATCTTGTATATTCCCCCACCAAGAAGCGATTCTTTGAATTCTTCTTTGGTTGCTAAAAATTACCATTATACCTATCATCATAATGATTAAAGTTCCAAAAGCAAAAAGCCTTTTACTAGCTCCTGCAAAAAAAGCTAAAGCTAGAATCAAAAAGAAAGAAATTACGCTTTGTCCTAAATCGTTTTGAGTGATATAAATATATCCTATAACTATAGAAGCTAAGATACAATAAGGCAGAAGAATTAAAGCCTCGTGTCTGATAGCTTTTTTACTATCATCAATACGCCTTGTATAGCTCCATGCTAAAAAATAAATCAATCCTATTTTGAAAAATTCTACAGGAGAGATAGAGAGTGGGCCTAAGCGTATCCAGCGTTTAGCTCCTCCGCTAGCTGTTGCTAATGCAGAAGGTAAAAATGGCAAAATGATGATAAAGATAAAAGAAATAATCAAAATAGCTAAAATAATTTTTTTAGAAAGTGCTTTATCAGGATCCAATCGAGAAATAAAAAACATTATAAGTATGCCACTAATTCCAAAAAATAGCTGACGAATAAAAAAATGAAACTCACTATAGTCAAGAAAAAGAACAGTAAAAGCTGTAAGAGAGTATGAAAATACTATTCCTATGGTGATTAAAATACAACTTAAATAAAATAATCTTTTATCAGCAACCATTATAATTATAACTTTTCTTTATTGGAATTAAAATTTTAAAAAGTTTTATTATAACTAAAATAAATTAAATTTTTTGCTAAGTTTTTGTAAGGAAAATTTGCTAAAATTAACAATAAAAATATAACAAAAAAGGCAAATTATGAATCAAATCCATAAAATTCTCATAGCAAATAGAGCTGAAATAGCTGTTAGAGTAATCCGTGCTTGTAGAGATTTACATATTAAAAGTGTTGCAGTTTTTACAGAGCCTGATCGTGAATGTTTGCATGTAAAAATCGCAGATGAGGCTTATCGCATAGGAACGGATGCTATAAGAGGATATTTAGATGTTACTCGCATTGTTGAGATTGCTAAGGCTTGTGGTGCTGATGCGATCCATCCTGGTTATGGATTTTTAAGTGAGAATTACGAATTTGCTAAGGCTTGTGAAGATGCTGGAATTATTTTTATAGGTCCAAAATCTGAAGTAATCCATAAGATGGGAAATAAAAATATCGCTCGTAAGTTAATGGCTAAAAATGGCATACCTATTGTTCCAGGGACTGAAAAATTAAATTCCTATAGCATGGAAGAAATTAAAATTTTTGCTGAGAAGATTGGTTATCCTGTTATTTTAAAAGCTTCAGGTGGTGGAGGTGGACGTGGAATTCGCGTTGTTCATAAAGAACAAGATCTTGAAAATGCTTTTGAATCTTGCAAAAGAGAAGCTTTAACATACTTTAATAATGATGAAGTATTTATGGAAAAATATGTAGTTAATCCCAGACATATAGAATTTCAAATTTTAGGAGATAACTATGGAAATATTATCCATCTTTGTGAAAGGGATTGTTCTATCCAAAGAAGACATCAAAAGGTAATTGAGATAGCACCTTGCCCTGGAATTTCAGATAATCTTAGAAAAACCATGGGTGTTACAGCTGTGGCAGCTGCTAAGGCCGTAGGTTATACAAATGCTGGAACTATAGAGTTTTTACTTGATGATTATAATCGCTTTTATTTTATGGAAATGAATACAAGAATTCAAGTTGAACATCCAATTACTGAAGAAATTACAGGTATTGATCTTATTGTAAGACAAATTCGCATTGCAGCAGGAGAAATTTTGGACTTAGAACAAAGCGATATTAAACCTAGGGGTTTTGCTATTGAAGCTAGAATTACTGCTGAAAATGTATGGAAAAATTTTATTCCAAGTCCTGGAAAAATAGGAGAATACTACCCAGCTCTTGGACCATCTGTTAGGGTTGATAGTCATATTTATAAAGACTATACTGTACCGCCTTATTATGATTCCATGCTTGCAAAGCTTATTATTAAAGCAACAAGTTATGATTTAGCGGTTAATAAACTTGAGCGTGCTTTGAAGGAATTTGTGATTGATGATATTAGAACAACGATACCATTTTTAATCGCTATTACAAAAACAAGAGAATTTAGAAGAGGGTATTTAGACACCTCTTTCATAGAAACACATATGCAAGAACTATTAGAAAAAACAGAAGATCGTCATCAAGAAAATAAAGAAGAAGTTATAGCTGCAATAGCTGCTACTCTTAAAAAAATACGAGAAAGCAGAGAATAATAGATGGATTTTTTAGACAGTCTTAAAAGTATTAAAAAAGAAATGCAAGCTAACACCAATACTCAAAAATTAGCAAAGAAATCAAGCAAGAGTGGTGCAAGTGTAAAAAATTTAGAAAAACTAGCTAAAGATATTCGCGAAAAAAATCAAGAAACAAACATAGATAAGGAAATGCAAGAAATTTTCTTAAAGCAAGAAAAACTACAGGATGAATTTTCCGAATTTATCAAAAATGCAGATATTAAGAAAATTTAATGCTTGAGATTGGTTTTTGTACTCTTGAAGATCAGTGTCCTTACTTAAAAGATAAACGCTCAAGAATAGAGTATAAATACATTGAAAATTGCCCTAAAGAAATCAATAATGAGCTAATAAAACGAGGTTGGCGTCGTTTTGGTAGGTATTTTTCACGCCCTATTTGTAAAGATTGTGATGAATGTTTAAGTCTTAGAATTTTAGTTAATGAATATAATTTTTCAAGAAGTGAAAGAAGGGTTATAAATAAAAATATTAACACCAAAGTTATACTTAGAACACCCAATTTAAGCAATGAACATTTGTTTTTATATGATAAATACCATCGTTTTATGGAAGAAAAAAAGAACTGGAAGCGTTATGATTTAAGCTTTAAACAGTATTATAATCTTTATGTCGATGGTTTTATGAATTTTGGATATGAGCTTGCATTTTATATAGAAGATAAGCTCGTTTGTGTTGATTTGATTGATATTTTAGAGGATGGAATTTCAAGCATTTATTGTTTTTATGATCCTGATTTTTCGTATTTTTCTTTGGGTAAATTTTCTTTGCTCAATGAAATACAAATAGCTAAAAAAATGAACTTAGATTATATTTATCTCGGGTATTTTGTAAAAAAGTGTCAATCTTTATCTTATAAAGCCGATTATACACCCAATGAAATTTTAAAAGGCACTAAAGAGCTTTTTGAAAATGAGGTTTTATGGGAGAAATAGATGCAAATCGTGCAAACTTTAGAAACTATCAATGTTAATACAGATGATATTAGCGTATTTCAGTATTTTAAAGACTTGATTACCAAAAATTTCACAAAGGTCATAGGACGAAAAAATAAAATTTTTTCTTTTTTTGAAGAAAATGAAATTCCACAGCGTCGTTATTTCTTAAAAGTTTTAGATCAAAAATATCGCAAAAGTACAAACGAAGGTATAGAGAATTTACAAGATGCTCATTTTAAAACTTTTAGATTAAATTTTGAGCAAAATAATATGCTTAAGCCTATGTTGTTTATCAAGATTGATTTTGCTGCGGGTAGAATTTTGATGAAGTTAAGTTCTAATGAAAAATTATTCGTTACTTATATAAGAAATTATTTTCAAGATCATAATATAGAATACAATGAAATGACAAATATTCTAATTTTAGAATATAAAAACGAGAATACCCTTGAACTTTTTGAAGCTTTTGCAGATGAGAGCGAGCATTTAAAATATTGCGTGAATTTTGAAGTTGACCGCGAAGAGTATAAAAAATTTCGCCAAAATATTCACAATAAAGAAAATATGAAATGGAAATTTAATGCTTTAGCTAAGCTTTTTAGTAATTATTTTAATACTTTAGAATGCACTCCGCAAAATGATCTTAGTGAAATCAGACAAAAATATTTGATTTTGGTAAAACTTTATCATCCTGATTTTCATCAAGGAAAAAGTGCAATAGAAAAAGCTTACGCAAGAGAACAGTTTGAAAAAATACAAATCGCCTATGATAACTTAAAAGCACTTTATAAGAATAATACTTAAAAAAATTAAATTAATCATTTTGGTTAATTTAATTTTTCTCTCTCATAAATTTTTCTTAATTTACTATCTAGTTTAAAACAAAATTTAAAAAGTGCAGGTACTACGAGCAAGGTAAGCAAAGTCGAACTTATAAGCCCAAAGATAATGGCTATTGCCATAGGAGAATTGGCTTCATAGCCCGCACCCCTTGAAAGAGCGAGTGGGAGCATGGCAAAAATCATAGCAAAAGTTGTCATCAATATAGCCCTTAAGCGTGATTTTCCAGCGATTAAAAGAGCTTTATCGGGATCTAAACCTTCATGGCATTTTTTATTGGTCACATCCACAAGTAAAATAGCATTTTTCCCCACCATGCCAAAAAGTAAGATGATGGCAATAAGTACAAAAAGCGAAAAATTATGCCCTGTGATAAAAAGCCCTATACAAGCTCCGCCAAAGGCTAAAGGCATGGTTATCATGATGATTAAAGGCAGAATAAAACTTTCATAAAGTGCGGCTAAAACAAGATAAATTAAAACAAAAGCAAGTGCTACTGCCATAGCAAAACCTTGCACGGTTTCACCTAAAAGATTGATAAAGCCTGAAAAAGCATAGCTAAGATTTGCATTGTTATTTAAAATTTTATCCATATTATCTAGTAAAAGTTTTTGCACCGCTCCTAAGGAAAGATCATTTACTCCAGCTGTGATTTTCACAGAGCGGTTTTTATTGTAACGATTGATAGTTTTTAAATCTTTGCTGTATATAAAATCCACCACGCTTGAAAGTTCTAAATTTACACCTTGGTTGTTTTTAATACTAATGCGTTTTAAAGCTTCTATGTCTTTTTTAAATTCTGGAGCAAAACTTAGGATAATATCATCTTTTGAATTGCCTCTATCCATACTTCCTACGCTAAGTTGTGAGAAAGAATACCCTAAAACCCCAGCGATATATTCAGGATTGACATCTAAAAGTTTAGCTTTTTCTTTGTTGATGTGTAAGGCTACTTCATCTTTTGTAGCATTGGCATTATCGCTTATATCTATAATGCGTGCATTAGTGCCTAAAATTTCTTTTGCTCGAGAAGCTGCTTCTTTTAGAGTGTTTAAATCATCTCCTAAGATTAAAAACTGCACGGGATCATCAATGCCTGCACCCTCTATCTTTGGAAGTTCTAAAATTTTGATTTTTAAACTTTCATCTTGAAATTTTTGACGATATAAACTTACTATAGTGCTTTGTCTTAAATTTCTTTCGTCTAAATTTTTAAGTTTAACATAAATTTTAGCCTTTGTAGCATCTTTGGCATCATCATAGCCTACAAGTAAAAAAGCGTATTTGACATTGCTATCATTTTTGATTTTTTCAAGCAAATTTAAACTTTTTTCTTTCATGGCTTCTAAACTTAAATCTTTTTTACTTTCAAGTAAAACTTGAATTTCGCTATCATCTTCCATAGGTAAAAAATCAAGCCCTATGCGAGTAGCTAAAGCAAAAGAAAGCCCTACAAAAACAAGAGTGGTTAGGATAAATTTTGCTTTATTTTGTAAAATTTTATAGAGTAAATTTTCATACTTTTGCTCTATTTTTTCAAAAAAAGCTTCTGTTTTTTCATAAAACTTGCTTTCTTTTGGATTTAAAAATCTTGCTCCAATACTAGGTATTAAAAATACAGAAACCAAAAAGCTTATCACTATCCCACTTGCAACGCTTATGCCTAAGGCATTAAAAAAAAGCCCTGGTATAGAGTTCATATAAGAAATAGGGATAAAAACACAAAGTAAAACTATACTGATGCTTAAAACGCTAAAACCTATTTCATTGATACCTAAAAAAGCAGCTTGTAAAGGCGGATAAGTTTTTAGTTTTTTAGCAATATTTTCAATCACTACTATAGCATCATCGATAAAAATTCCTATGCTTAAGGTTAAAGCTATGAAAGTTAAGCGGTTTAAATCATAACCTAAAAGATCGATAATAAAAAAAGTTGAAATGATAGAAGTAGGTATAGCTATGCAAGCAATGAGAGTTGCACTTAAATTTCTTAAAAATAAAAACACGATAACAAGGGTTAGAAAAATCCCCAAAACCATATCAAAAATCACTTGAGAAAGGTGCTTTTGGATATTTAAGCTTTTATCATAAAGCACATTGATACTTATATCTTTTGGAATTTGTTTTTCTAAAATAGGCAAGGCATTTTTGACATTTTTAATCATTTCAAGGGTATTATAATTTGTGATTTTTCCGAGTTCTAAAAGCACCCCTTCTTTACCTTCGTATAAAGCACTTTGTTTTTCATCTTCATAAAGGCTTGAAATATTAGCAATATCGCTTAAAAATACTCCTGTTTTTATGCGAAGATTGCTAAGTTCTTCTAAATTTGTGGCTTCAAAATAGCCTTTGATGATATAGTTATCTTGATTGTTATTAAGTTCGCCTAGGGCTTGTTTAAAATTTTGACTTTTGATGATATTTGCTACATCAAGGGCGTTAAGATTGTATTTTCTAAGTTCGTTTGGTTTTAATTCTATGCGAATTTGGGGTTCTAAAAACCCCTTGGCTTCGATTTTACCTACTCCTTCAACTCTTTGCAAAAAAGGTTTTATTTTATCATTGATTTCACGCATGAGTTGTAATTTATCTTTAGAATATAAAAAAAGTGAAATAGCAGAACCAGAATCTGAACTGATTTTTTCAATTTCAGGCTTAGAAGGTAGGCTTAAAGTTCCTATTTTATCACGCACATCATTAGCAGCTACTTCAAGATTTTTACCCAGTTTAAACTCCGCTACACTCACACTAAAATTATCATACGCAGCTGAGGTTATGGTTTTTACTCCATCAATTTCACTTAAAGCATTTTCTATCTCTTTGGTGACTTTTGATTCTACGAAATTTAAGTCCCCATTAACCTTGCTTGTAATCTTTATAAGAGGTATGGAAACATTAGGAAATAAATTTACACTCATGCTAAAAGCAGAGATTAGCCCAAAAATCATAAGAGCTAAGAAAAACATTAGCACAGTAATTGGTCGGTTTATAGCTAGTTTAAACATTTTTAATCTTTAGTGATGATTCTACCTTCGCCAAAAAGCCCTGGTGTTAAATTTGTAGTTTGCACTTCAGCATAAATTTTTCTTGTTTTTACTTCTATACTTGGATAGATAAGGCTGATTTTTCCTTTAAATTCTGTACCATTTTGATCGATTTTATAAAAGAAATCATCGCCTAATTTAACCTTATCTTTGTATTTTTCATCAAAACTTAAAATCAGTTTGCTTTGCGGATAGGAAAAAATTTCTATTAAAGGTTGAGCTACTCCTCCTACTCCTTCGCCCACTTGTATAAATTTGTTTGCGATAATAGCATCATAAGGTGCACGCAATTCTTTTTTTGCCATGATATTTTTATAATAAGCTATATTGATTTTTGCTTTGATTAAATTTAAATTAGCTGCATCAAATTTAGCTTCCATATCTTCATAGCTTTGTTTGTCTATAACATTTTCTACAGCTTTGATTTTTTGCATTCTGCTTTTGGTATTTTCGTATTCTACAAGGGCAAGTTGATAAGAATTTTGAGCATTTTGAAGAGCTATTTTTTCACTTTCTTGATCAAGAGCAAGTAAAAGTTCTCCTTTGCTGACTTTTTGTCCAATTTCTACAGGAATTTTTTGAACTAAACCTATGCTTTCAAGGGCAAGTTTGCTTTGTTTTGATGCTTCTACATTGAAACTTGCGTAAATTTCTTCGCCAAAGGTGTAATTAAAAGCAAGAAGTAAAAATAGAATTTTTTTCATTCTTTAACCTTTGAATTAAGATCTATACCCGCATTAAAATAATAATTTGCTTTAGTAATTTCAAATTCATTTTTAGCAAGCTCTAAATCGCTTTGTGCTTTAAATTTAGCCTCTAAAGCTTGAAGATATTCCACATAAGAAACAAGTCCTGCTTGGTATTTTTTATCTACGCTTTCAAAAGCCAAATTTGCAGCATTTAAGCTAAGATTAAGAGCTAAAATTTGTTTTTGTAAAACTTTTAAACTTTTGTCTAAATAATTTAATTCTTCTTTATTTTTTCTCTCACTAAATCTTGCATTTGCATTGGCTATTTGAACATTTAAACGCTCTTTTTCAACTTCTTTAGCCCTTGCATTGAAATCAAAAATTTTCCATTCCATACCTAAAATAAACTGATTACCTTGAGAATATTTTTCTAAGAATTGATCCGCTAAATTTGCAAAAGGAGCTGGAACTTTTGGATTATAATTGTTTTTATAAAAGTTAAAATTATCTTGAATATAAAATTTTGGAAAATATTCAGCTTTTGCTAAATTTACACTTTCTTTAGCAAGATTGATTTGCTCTTTAGCTATCATTACTTCATAGTTTTGACTTTTTTCTTGTTGTGGATTTTCTAAAAAAGCATTCCCTTGCACTTTAAAATCTGTATCGCTTAAAATTTTAATCTCTTTTTGTATATTGGCAAGTTTCAATTCATTTTGACTGAGCTCTAATAAGCTTAAATGGTATTTAGCTTCAATACTTTCAAGTTCATCTTTAGGGCTAAGTCCTGCATCGTAAAATTTTTGCAATCTTTCAAAAGTTGATTTTAAAAAAGCTATTTTTTGTTGATTGGCTAGTAAAATTTTTTCAAGACTTAAGGTATTAAAATAAAGTGTGATTGCATTTAGGGCAAGGTAATTTTTATTTTGTTCTTTGTCTAAAAGGCTTAATTTTTCTCTGCTTTCTAAAGCTCTTAAATTGGCCTCTCTAGCACCCCCATCAAAAAGCAAAAAATTAAGAGAAACTTTAGTAAATAAACTTTCTTGTGGATCGATAATGAAGCGATCTTTGTTATTGGCTACATAAGCTGAGTTTAGACTAAGAGAGGGTAGGTAATTTCTAAAAGCTTGTTCTTTGTCCAAATTTGCTTGTTCGCTTTGCATTTGCTTAATAAGATAGGATTCGTTATTTTGACTTAGTGCTATAAATTCGTGCAAATTAGAAGCTAACATTGCTAAGGGATAAAGAGCTAAAAACATAGCTGATTTTAAATATTTTTCAAACATTTGATATTTTAATATGCTTTATATAAATTTCAATTGAAGTTTTTTATATAAAATAAAATTTATTTGTTTTAAACATAAATTTTGTTAAAATCTTAGCTTTAAAATTTTATATTTAGGATGAAATTTTGTCGGTAAAAAATATTAGAAATTTTTCTATTATAGCTCATATAGATCATGGAAAATCTACTCTTGCAGATAGGATTATTAGCGAGTGTGGTGCTATTAGCGATAGGCAGATGAGTTCGCAAGTTATGGATACTATGGATATAGAAAAAGAGCGTGGTATCACCATAAAAGCACAATCAGTGCGTTTAAATTATAAATTTAATAATGAAAATTTTGTTTTAAATCTTATTGATACTCCTGGCCATGTGGATTTTTCTTATGAAGTGAGTCGTTCTTTGGCAAGTTGTGAAGGGGCTTTGCTTGTAGTAGATGCTTCTCAAGGTGTTGAAGCACAGACTATAGCTAATGTTTATATAGCGCTTGAAAATAATCTTGAAATCATTCCCGTGATTAATAAAATCGATTTACCTAATGCTGATGTTGAAAAAGTCAAGCATGAAATCGAGCATATTATAGGTATAGATTGCAAAGATGCCATTTGCGTGAGTGCAAAAACAGGAGTGGGTATAAAAGAGCTTATAGAAACAATTATCACTAAAATCCCTGCACCAAAAACAGATGATGAAGCTCCTACTAAGGCTTTAATTTATGATTCTTGGTTTGATAATTATTTGGGTGCGTTGGCTTTGGTTAGGATTTATGAAGGAAGGATAGCTAAAAACGATGAAGTTTTAGTCATGAGTACAGATAAAAAACATATAGTTCAAGATCTTTTTTATCCCCACCCTTTAAGTCCAATTAAAACTCAATCTTTACAATCGGGTGAAGTAGGCGTGGTGGTTTTAGGGCTTAAAACCGTAGGTGATGTACAAGTAGGCGATACTATTACTTTAGTAAAAAATAAAGCTAAAGAAGCTATAGGGGGTTTTGAAAAGGCTAAAGCTTTTGTGTTCGCAGGACTTTATCCTATAGAAACGGATAAATTTGAAGATTTAAGAGATGCTTTGGATAAGCTAAAGCTTAACGATAGTTCTATTACTTATGAGCCTGAAACTTCTTTGGCTTTAGGCTTTGGTTTTAGGGTAGGGTTTTTAGGACTTTTACATATGGAAGTGATCAAAGAAAGGCTTGAGAGAGAATTTAATCTTGATTTGATTGCTACAGCTCCAACTGTAACTTATGAAATTTGTCAAACCGATGGAGAGCTTGTTAAAATTCAAAATCCTAGCGAACTTCCTCCTGTTAATAAAATCGATCATATAAAAGAGCCTTATGTTAAAGCCACTATCATTACTCCAAGTGAATTTTTAGGGAATTTAATCACTCTTTTAAATCGCAAAAGAGGAGTGCAGGTTAAAATGGACTATATTACACCTGAGCGTGTTTTGCTAGAATATGATGTGCCTTTAAATGAGATTGTGATGGATTTTTATGATAAATTAAAGTCCTTAACAAAAGGCTATGCGAGTTTTGATTATGAACCTATAGAATTTAGAGTAGGAGATTTGGTAAAACTTGATATTAAGGTAGCAGGTGAAAATGTTGATGCCTTAAGCATTATCGTGCCCAATGAAAAAGCATTAAGCAAAGGAAGAGAGCTTGTTAGTGCTATGAAAGAAATAGTTCCTAGGCAGCTTTTTGAAGTGGCTATTCAAGCAAGTATTGGAAATAAAATCATCGCAAGGGAAACTGTTAAATCTATGGGTAAAAATGTGACAGCAAAATGTTATGGTGGGGATATTACTAGAAAAAGAAAGCTTTTAGAAAAGCAAAAAGAAGGTAAAAAAAGAATGAAAGCTATAGGTAAGGTAAATTTACCTCAAGAGGCTTTTTTGAGTGTTTTAAAGATAGATTGATGATAAATTTAAAACTTGGCTTGAAATTTGCTTGTATTTTTAATACAATTTTAAAATAATTTTCTAAGGAGAAAAAATGTTTAAAAAATTTTTGATTTTTATAGTGCCTATTTTATTTTTGAGTGCTTGTGCAACTAAACAAGATACTTTTACTCAAGTTAATCAAATTTCTAAAAATTCTCAATGCAGTTCTTGTGAAAGTCCTGATGGCTTTGAAGCAAAGATTAAAGGGCTTTTATACATTAGCGATGTTGGAATTCAATGTTGTGCCAATAAACGCACTTTAGACACTGGTATTGCTTTAAAAAAGGTTTATTTGCATAGATTTTATGATTTAAAAGAAGGGCAAAAAGTTTTAAATGCTAAAGGGAAAAAGTTATTTGTTGATGTGAATTTTAATGCGGTATTTTATACTTATTTAAAACAAGAACTTGAAGCTAGAGGAATAGTTGTGCTTGACAATAACGATCAAAATTCACCTTATGTGAGTAAGATTGATTTAGAATTTATATCTTATGGAGCAACTCAAGATACTACAGGATTACATTCAAAACTAGTAGGAGTTTTACAAGTTAGCGATATAAACAAAAATAAGAAATTTACAATCCGCACCAAGCAAGACGTACAAGGTTTCGATGATCTAAAAGAAACAACTTTTTATACTCATTTGTTAATAAAACAAATGGCAAATAAAGCAGCTAGTTTAATCTCTGAACTTTGAGGTGTATAAATTGCGGAGCTTTTGCTCTGCTCTGCTTTTGTGATTTATGTGAGCTAGAGCTTTCTGAATTTTCCTTAAATGTAAGAAAGCTTGATAATAATTTCAAAGTCTATTCTTTTTATAAATACCATGAAATACAACACTTGCTTCACTCTAAACATTATTTTTATGGTTATTTTGTTTATAAAATGCTTGCTAAATTAAGTTTTGCAAAATTTAAAGATTTTTTTGATCCTAGAATGATAATCAATGTTATAGCCTTAGATGATAAGGTTGAAGATATGCTTTATTCACATTCTGCTATTTTAGCTAGATATCTTAAAACAAAATTTGTAAAACCTGTTTTTAATGTTTTAAAAGCACAAAATCATATTAAATATTCTGGAAAAAGTTTAGAATTTCGTCAAAAACATAAAAGAAATTATAAACTCTTAAAAACCATTCAAGAACCTGTAATTTTGGTAGATGATATTGTAACGACTGGTTCTAGCCTTTTGGAAGCTAAAAAAGTTTTAGAAGAAAATAAAATTTCTGTACTTTTTGCTCTTGTTTTAGCTGATGCAAAAGTTTAATATGCTATAATCAAAACTTTGAACTAATAGAAGGATTTTTATGGAGAATATTTTTAGCAAAGATTCTGATATTGAACTTGTAGATATAGAAAATTCTATAAAAAGTAGTTATTTAGACTATTCTATGAGTGTTATTATAGGTCGTGCTTTGCCTGACGCAAGAGATGGTTTAAAGCCTGTTCATAGAAGAATTTTATATGCTATGCAAAATGATGAGGCAAAAAGTAGAACAGATTTTGTCAAATCAGCCCGTATAGTGGGTGCTGTTATAGGTCGTTATCACCCACATGGAGATACAGCAGTTTATGATGCTTTGGTTAGAATGGCTCAAGATTTTTCTATGAGATATCCAAGTATTACAGGACAAGGCAACTTTGGATCTATAGATGGTGATAGCGCCGCTGCGATGCGTTATACTGAAGCAAAAATGAGTAAACTTTCTCATGAGCTTTTAAAAGATATAGATAAAGATACGGTCGATTTTGTTCCAAATTATGATGGTTCAGAAAGTGAACCTGATGTTTTACCTTCTAGGGTTCCAAATTTATTATTAAATGGTTCAAGTGGTATAGCTGTAGGTATGGCGACAAACATCCCGCCTCACAGTTTAAATGAGTTGATAGATGGACTTTTATATTTGCTTGATAATAAAGATGCAAGCTTAGAAGAGATTATGCAGTTTATTAAAGGTCCAGATTTTCCAACAGGTGGAATAATTTATGGTAAAAAAGGTATTATAGAAGCTTATCGCACAGGGCGTGGTCGCGTGAAAGTGCGAGCTAAAACTCATATTGAAAAAAAGACAAATAAAGATGTTATTGTTATAGATGAGCTTCCTTATCAAACCAATAAAGCTAGGCTTATAGAGCAGATTGCAGAGCTTGTTAAAGAAAAGCAAATTGAAGGAATATCTGAAGTAAGAGATGAGAGCAATAAAGAAGGAATCCGCGTTGTTATAGAGCTTAAACGTGAGGCTATGAGTGAAATTGTTTTAAATAATCTATTTAAATCTACCACTATGGAAAGTACTTTTGGTGTGATTATGTTGGCAATTCACAATAAAGAACCTAAAATTTTCTCTTTGTTAGAACTTTTAAATCTTTTCTTAACCCATAGAAAAACAGTTATTATTAGAAGAACGATTTTTGAACTTCAAAAGGCAAGAGCAAGAGCTCATATTTTAGAAGGTCTTAAAATTGCACTTGATAATATAGATGAAGTGATTGCTTTAATTAAAAACAGTTCTGATAATAATACCGCAAGAGATTCTTTGGTAGCTAAATTTGGTCTTAGCGAGCTTCAAGCGAATGCTATTTTAGATATGAAACTAGGTCGTTTAACAGGACTTGAAAGAGAAAAAATCGAAAATGAACTTGCAGAATTAATGAAAGAAATTGCAAGACTTGAAGAAATTTTAAAAAGTGAAACCTTGCTTGAAAATTTAATTCGCGATGAATTAAAAGAAATTAGAAGTAAATTTGATGTGCCACGTATTACTCAAATTGAAGATGATTATGATGATATTGATATTGAAGATTTGATTCCTAATGAAAATATGGTTGTAACTATTACCCATCGTGGTTATATTAAGCGTGTGCCTAGTAAACAATATGAAAAGCAAAAACGAGGCGGAAAAGGAAAATTAGCCGTTACGACTTATGATGATGATTTTATAGAAAGTTTCTTTACGGCAAATACACATGATACGCTTATGTTTGTAACAGATCGTGGACAACTTTATTGGCTTAAAGTTTATAAAATTCCTGAAGGCTCAAGAACGGCTAAAGGAAAAGCAGTGGTAAATCTTATTAATTTACAAGCTGAAGAAAAAATCATGGCTATTATTCCAACTACGGATTTTGATGAGAGTAAATCTTTATGTTTCTTTACTAAAAATGGTATTGTAAAGCGTACAAATTTGAGTGAATATCAAAATATCAGAAGTGTAGGAGTTAGAGCGATCAACTTGGATGAAAATGATGAGTTGGTAACTGCTATTATTGTTCAAAGAGATGAAGATGAAATTTTTGTCAGTGGTGGTGAAGAAAATTTAGAAAATCAAGAAATTGAAAATTTAGATGATGAAAATCTTGAAAATGAAGAGAGTGTAAGCACACAAGGTAAAATGCTCTTTGCAGTAACCAAAAAAGGTATGTGTATCAAATTCCCACTTGCTAAAGTACGTGAAATCGGTCGTGTAAGTCGTGGGGTGACGGCTATTAAGTTTAAAGAGAAAAATGACGAATTAGTAGGTGCAGTTGTTATAGAAAATGATGAGCAAGAAATTTTAAGCATAAGTGCAAAAGGTATAGGAAAACGCACCAATGCTGGAGAATATAGATTGCAAAGCAGAGGTGGTAAGGGTGTAATTTGTATGAAACTTACAGAAAAAACCAAAGATCTTATTAGCGTAGTTATAGTAGATGAAACTATGGATTTGATGGCTCTTACAAGTTCAGGCAAGATGATACGTGTTGATATGCAAAGCATTAGAAAGGCAGGGCGTAATACAAGTGGTGTCATTGTAGTTAATGTGGAAAATGACGAGGTGGTTAGCATCGCTAAGTGTCCTAAAGAGGAAAATGATGAGGATGAGTTAAGCGATGAAAACTTTGGTTTAGATTTGTAATAAGCTTAAAGTTGGAACGCTTATTGCTTTTTATTTTACTAATTACAATATTTTGAAGGTGTAAAAATGAAAAAAATTTATTTTATGCTAGCAATAGCAGGAATTTTCGCTGGTTGTGTACCAAGTGCAAACAGTGCAACTAAAAATTCAAGTGCAAATAGCACTGCTCCATCTCAAGATGTTATCGTGCAAAAAGTCGATAAAGATGATGTGCGTGATATTATCAGAGAAGAAAAAATGTTGGCTCCAGATGCTAGCGAAACGGAACTTAGTTTTACAGCAGTTGGTGAAGGGATTGCTCCGATGAATACAGTTTCTGCTGCTCAAGCCCTAGCTTTAGCAAAAAGAGCAGCGATTACAGATGCTTACAGACAGCTTGCAAGTAAGCTTTATGGTGTGAAAGTGAATGGTAAAGACACTGTAAAAGATGCAATGCTTAGAAGTTCAACTATTACTGCGCAAGTAAATGGTTTGATAAAAAATGCAAGTATTATTGATGAGAATTTTAATCAAGGACTTTATAGAGTAAACTTAGAACTTAAAATCGATGCAGACAAGTGGAAAGAATTGTTTGCTTATTAATTTTTCTTAGCTTTAAGCTTTTTGCCCAAGATGAATTTATTTTTTGGGCAGAGCTTTCTAGTAAAAATTTCATTCTCTTTCATCAAAATCAAAATTTATCCTTAGCAATGACGCAAAGTGAAAATGTTGAAGAACAATGGGTATGTGAAATTTCTTATAGTGATCAAGATTTAAAAGTTTTACCTCGAACTTCTTTAGGATTAATTGATGATAATATGCCAAAAACAATTAAATTTAATTTTTTAAATTCTCATAAAGATGAGTTAAGTGATTGCTTTATAGGAGCTAAAATCAGTGTTAAGGATATTGTTAATACCGATTTATTACGTGCTCAAAGTGAAACTTATATTAAAATTTTACCCTTGCGTTTTACCGTGGAATTTGGCGAACAAAATGCGATAATTTATTATCTTAAAAAAAAGTAAATTCAAAATTAAGCGCAAATTGGATACTATAGCAGAAATTTTTTAAAAGGCTTAGGATGAATTTAGTCATAGTAGAAGATGATATTAATATGCGCAAATCCTTAGAAATTGCATTAGCAGAGTATGAAGAATTTAATATTAAATCTTATAAATCTGCTACTGAAGCTTTAAAAAAAATAGATGAGAATACAGATTTGATTATTACAGATATTAATATGCCAGGAATTGATGGCATAGAATTTGTTAAAGCCTGTGAAAATAAATATGATTTTATTATTATGACGGGAAATGCTACTTTAAGTCGTGCTATAGAAGCGGTTCGTTTGGGAGTAAAAGATTTTTTAACCAAGCCTTTTGATGTTGATACTTTAGTCGAGGCTATTAAGCGTGCTAAAATCATAAGAGAAAAAACAGCCGATAAAAAAAGCAAAAAAAATGAAAAAAAAGAAGAAAATAAAGATTTTTTTTCAACTTCTCCTAATTTAGAAAAAACATTAAATTTAAGTCAAAAAGCGGCTAAAACTGATGCCTCTGTAATGTTTTTTGGAGAGAGTGGAGTAGGAAAAGAGGTATTTTCTCGTTATATTCACACTCATTCTAAACGCTCTAATAAGCCTTTTGTTGCTATTAATATGGCAGCCATTCCTGCAAATTTGATTGAAAGTGAGCTTTTTGGTTTTGAAAAAGGTGCTTTTACTGATGCCAATGCAACTAAAATAGGGCTTTTTGAAATGGCTAATGAGGGTACTTTGTTTTTAGATGAAATTGGCGAAATGCCTTATGAAATTCAAGCCAAACTTTTAAGAGCTTTGCAAGAAAAAGAAATTACGCGACTTGGAAGTACGAAAAGCATCAAAATAGATGTAAGAATTATCAGTGCAACTAATGCAAATTTAGATGAAAAAATAAAAAATGGCGAATTTCGTTCAGATTTATATTATCGTTTAAACACTGTTCCTATTAATATCCCGCCTTTAAGAGAGCGCAAAGAAGAAATTTTAGGTATAGCTCAAAAGGTTTTAGAAGATACTTGTAAAGAATATGATTTTAAGGAAAAACAGCTCAGCCAAGAAGCTAAAAATGCTTTACTTGAATATGATTTTCCTGGTAATATTAGAGAATTAATATCCGTTGTACAAAGAGCTTGTATTTTAAGTGAAAATGATGAAATTTCAAGTGAAGATTTGTTCTTAGAAGCTAGAAGTATAAAAAAAGATGTAAAGAATTTAGAGAAAGAATTGATTTGTGAAGTTCTTTTAAGTGTAGATTATGACAAGGATCAAGCTTCTCAAATTTTAGGTATGGATATAAAAATTTTAAATGAAAAAATTAAAAAATATCAAATAAAGGATAGGTAATGTCAAAAAAACAAAAAATAGCCATTGTGGGTGCTACTGGTGCGGTTGGGGAAGAGCTTTTAAATGTTTTAGATGAACTTGATTTTCCAGTGGAAAGTATTTTACCTTTAGCAAGTGCAAAAAGTGTAGGTAGTGAAGTAGAATTTAAAGGCAAAACTTATAAAGTCAAAGAACTTACTGAAAATGTATTTAAAGAAAATCCTATTGATATTGCTTTTTTTAGCGCAGGTGGAAGTGTGAGTGAAAAATATGCTAAATTTGCAGTAGAATCGGGTGCTGTTGTTATTGATAATACAAGTCATTTTAGAATGGAAAAAGATGTTCCTTTGGTGGTTCCTGAATGCAATCCTGAGGATATTAAAGATTGGAAAAAAACAGGGATTATTGCTAATCCAAATTGTTCTACTATACAAATGGTACAAGTTTTAAAACCTTTAAATGATGCATTTAATTTAAAGCGTGTTGATGTAAGTACCTATCAGGCTGCAAGTGGAGCAGGAAAAGAAGGAATGCAAGAATTGGTTGAAGCCATGCAAAGTTTTTTTGCTTTCAAACTTGATGAATTTGAACCTCAAACTTTTCCTTATACTTTAGCACTTAATCTTATTCCACAAATTGATGTTTTTATGGATAATGATTACACTAAAGAAGAACTTAAAATGGTCAATGAAACTCAAAAAATTTTACATAAAAATTTAGAAGTTTCAGCAACTTGTGTAAGAGTGCCTGTTTTAAGAAGTCATAGCGAAGCCATTACTATGCATTTTGAAAAAGAAATAGATGTAAAAAAAGCTAAAGAAATTTTAGAAAAAGCACCAAGTGTTGTTGTCATAGATGATCCTAAAAATAAAAAATACCCTATGCCTTTAATGACTAGCGATACTAATGAAACTTATGTAGGAAGAATTCGTGCTGATGTGTATGATAAAAAAATACTCCATCTTTGGTGTGTGGCAGATCAAATTCGTGTAGGTGCTGCAACAAATGCTGTGCGTATTGCGCAAAAATGGCTAGAATTAAAAAATAAATAAGGAAAAAAATGTTAGAGAAAATATTTGAATCTTTACTTGTTAGAAGTCGTATTGTTACAATTTTACCCGTAATTTTTGGTTTAGTGGGTGCTTTTGTCTTGTTTTTTATAGCAAGTTATGATGTTTTAAAAGTTATATTTTATACTTATAATTATTTTTTTGATGCAGGTTCTAATGTGGATTTGCATGAGGATGTGGTGGCTTTGATTATAGGAGCTGTTGATCTTTATCTTATGGCTTTAGTTTTGTTTATTTTTTCTTTTGGAGTTTATGAGCTTTTTATCAGTGAAATAGAAGAATTTAAACAAACAAAACAAAGCAAGGTTTTAGAGGTGCATAGCTTAGATCAATTAAAAGACAAGCTTGCAAAAGTTATCATTATGGTCTTAGTGGTAAATTTCTTTCAAAGGGTTTTACAGATGAAATTTGCTACTCCTGTGGATATGGCTTTTCTTGCTGGATCGATTTTAGCTCTTTGTGTAGGACTTTATTTTTTACATAAAGGTGGTCATTAACAAGGATTATCTTTTTTTGATATAATCGTTTTTTGTGTTTAAAGAATAAAAATGAAAAAAATATTTTTAATTGGTATGATTTTAAATCATTTTGTTTTTGCAGCTCCGTTAGATGAAGTCTTTAAAGATATAGAAGTTTCAGGGACTGTTCGTTATCGCTATGATATTAAAAAAGAAAAAAAATACAACAAAAAAACACATAGATATCAAAATAAAACACAAACGGAAATTACAATAAAATAAGGAAAATCATGATTATACGATGGTTGTTTATTAGTTCAATATTTGTTGTTGCGCTTTTTGGTATTAACTTGAAATCATTTTTTACTTATACCTTTGATGCAAATAAGCAATATGATATGGAAAAAGCGAAGGCTTTGTATTTTCAAAATAAATGCAATACTTGCCATGGAGATAATGCTGAAAAGAGTGTTATAGGATCTAGAATTTTAAAAGATATGTCTCCTGAGGATATTAAAGGAGCTTTGATAGGTTATACTCTTGATAGTAGCAGTTCTACAACAGCTTCTCAAATGGCTTTTTATGCTAGAAATTTAAGCCACGAGGATATAGATAATATTATTGCTTATATTAAAGGTGGAAATTTTGCGCTTGATTTGCAAGCAAAAGACCTTCTTGAAGAAGAACCTGCGCAAAAAACAAAACATAATATATTTCTAAAATAAAATGTAAAAACTATAATTAAAAGGAATGCTATGAAAAAACTAACTTTAACTTTAAGTGTTTTAACTATGGTAAATTGCCTATATGCTAAGGATATTAATATAGGGGTAGTTTTACCTTTAACTGGAACTGTGGCAGCTTATGGGCAAGATGTTTTTAACGGAATTGAACTGGCCAATAAGCTACAACCAAAACTTTCAAATGGAGATGTTATTAAACTTATCACAATAGATACAAAAGGAGATAAACTTGAAACTTCAAACGGAGTTAATCGTTTAATAGCAACAGATAAAGTCCTTGGGATTATTGGTGAAGCTACAACTCCAAATACCATTCAAGCTATTTCTATAGCAGAAGAGAAAAAAATTCCTCTAATAGCTCCAGTGGCATCTGGAGATAAATTGCTAGATAAAAAGAAATATGCAAGTAGAGTTTGTTTTAAAGACAGTTTTCAAGGAGATAAATTTGCTACTTATGTATCTAAGGATTTAGGGCTTAAAAATGCTGTTATCATCATAGATCAAAGCAATGTTTATTCTTTAGGTTTGGCAAGAGCTTTTGAAAATTCTTTTAAGAATAATGGTGGGAAAATTATAAAAAAACTTGTTATTAATTCAGGAGATAAAGATTTTAGAGCTGTGGTTTCTCAACTTAAGAGTTTAAATCCTGATTTTGTTTATATGCCTATTTATCATCCTGAAGCTGCTTTAATTGCGAGACAAGCAAGACAAATTGGTTTTGATAAACTTTTAGCAGCAGGAGATGGTGTTAATAATCAAACTTTTATAGATCTTGGCGGAAGTGCTGTTAATGGAGTAATTTTCACTGATAGTTTTGATTATAACAATCCATCTACACAATTAGGAAAAGATTTTGTTGCAGCTTATGAGAAAGTTAAAGGAACAAAAGAACTTCCAGCATTTTCGGCTATGGGTGCTGATGCGTATTTTGTAATGTTGAATGCTATGAATGCTTGCGTTGACAATCTTAGCAGTGAATGTATTAATAGCAAAATTCATCAAACTAAAGATTTTCAAGCTGTTGGTGGTGTGATTAGCATAGATGAAAGCGGTAATGCTATTCGTTCTGTTGTGATTAAAGAAATTCAAAATCAAAAACAAAATTATAAAACAATTATAAATCCATAATTACTAAAATAAAGGTAGAGAATGAAAAAAAGTTTAATTTTAGCAAGTATTCTAAGTTTAAGTTTAAGCGCTGCGGAAGTCAAAATAGGAGTTGTTTTACCACTTAGCGGAGCTACTGCAGCATATGGACAAAGTGCACTAGAAGGGATTAAACTTGCAAATTCAATGCAATCAACTTTAAGTAATGGAGATAAGGTTTCTCTTGCTATTATTGATACTAAAGGTGATAAATTAGAATCTTCGAGTGGAGCAAATCGTTTAATTTCTCAAGATAAAGTTATAGGTCTTATAGGGGAAATGGTTACTGCTAATACATTGCAAGTTATGCGCGTAGCAGAAGATAATAAAATTCCATTGATCGCTCCTGCTGCAACTGGTGATAGATTGCTTGATAAAAAAATATATTCTTCTCGAGTATGTTTTATGGACAGTTTTCAAGGTTCATCTTTAGCAAAATATGTTTTTTCAAAACTTAATTACAAAAGTGCTGTTATTGTAGTAGATCAAAGCACTGACTATTCCTTAGGTTTAGCAAAAGCTTTTGAAAAACAGTACAAGTCTAATGGCGGTCAAATTCTTAGAATTTTAAGAGTTAATTCAGGTGATAAAGATTTTAGAGCTATTGTAGCTCAAGTTAAAAGTTTAAATCCAGAATTTATTTTTTTACCGCTTTATTATAGTGAAGCTTCTTTGTTTGCAAGACAATCAAAACTCGCAGGTTTAAATATTCCTATGGGTTCTGCAGATGGAGTTGCTGATCAAACTTTTATTAGTTTAGCTGGAGATGCAAGCGAGGGTTATATTTTCACAGATAGTTTTGATGCTAATAATCCAACTACAAAATTAAGCAAAGAATTTATCAGTGTTTATGAAAAAGCTAAAGGAACAAAAGAAGTTCCAAATTTTTCAGCTATGGGTGCTGATGCGTATTTTGTAATGCTAAATGCTATGAATGCTTGCGTTGAAAATCTTACTAGTAAGTGTGTCAATGAAAAAATTCACCAAACTAAAAATTATCAAGGTGTTTCTGGTGTTATCAGTATTGATCAAACAGGAAATGCAACTCGTTCTGTAGTGGTTAAAGAAATTAAAAATCAAAAGCAAAATTATAAAGATATTATCAATCCTTAAAGGAAAAATAGAAAGATTATGGATTCTACTTTATTTTTACAACAACTTGTTAATGGACTTAGTTTGGGCAGTATGTATGCCCTTATTGCTGTTGGCTATACTATGGTTTATGGCGTGTTAAGACTTATTAATTTTGCTCACGGCGATATTATGATGGTTGGTGCTTATGCAGCTCTTTTTTGCATGACTAATCTAAATGTTCCTTTTCTAGGAGCTTTATCTTTGGCAATGATTTTTGCTGCCTGTGTTGGAATAGCTACAGATAGAATCGCCTATAAACCTTTAAGACAGGCTCCTAGAATTTCATTGTTGATTACAGCAATTGGTATTAGTTTTTTCTTGCAAAATCTTTTTAATATGCTTTTTACTTCAACACCTAGAACTTTTACACCGCCAAGTTATTTTGAGGAAAGTGTTAATTTTGGTGGAGTGATAACAACTTATGGTTCTTTAATGGTTCCTGCTCTTACATTTGTTATTTTAATAGCAGTGTTATGGATTTTGTATAAAAGTAAATATGGTATAGCTATTCGTGCTTTGGCATTTGATATACAAACAGTAAATTTAATGGGTATAGATGCAAATCGTATTATTGCTATAGTTTTTGCCCTAGGTTCAGCTTTGGCAGCAGTTGGGGGTGTTTTTTGGGCTGCAAATTATTACTCTGTTGAACCTACTATGGGAACTTTAATAGGTTTAAAAGCTTTTGCTGCTGCAGTTTTAGGGGGTATAGGTTCTGTAGTAGGTGCAGTTTTGGGTGGACTTATTATAGGATTTACTGAAGTTGTTGTTGTGGCTTTTTTTCCAGATTTATCAGGCTTTAAAGATGCATTTGCTTTTATTTTTTTGGTGTTTATATTGTTATTTAGGCCTACGGGAATTTTAGGTATAAATTTTGAAAAGAGTAGGTTTTAATGATGGTTAAAATTAAGGTTTCACATTTAATCTTTTTAATTGCTTCAATTATTTTTATTTTCATTTCTCCTTATATTTTTGGGGACTATGGATTAAACATTGTTAATCAAATTGCTATTTTTATTATTTTGGCTGTGAGTTACAACCTTATTAATGGTGTAACTGGACAATTTTCACTAGAACCCAATGGATTTGTTGCGATTGGAGCTTATGCGGCTGCTTTAGTTCTTTTGAGTGCTGATGCGAAAAATGATCAGTTTTTTTTAGATGGTCCTAGTTCTTTTATTTTAGCCATCCATTCAAATTCCTTTATTCTAGCTTTAATTGTAGCTGGAATTTGTTCATCTTTACTTGCCCTGATTTTGGCTTTTGCTGTATTTCGCGTGAGAGGGGATTATTTGGCTATTGTAACTTTAGGCTTTGGAATAATTATTAAAATAGCTGCTATTAATTTTCCTTCTATTACTAATGGCTCAAGAGGACTGGTAGATATTCCACAATTTTCCACGATTTATTGGACAGGTGGTATTGCTATTGTAGCGGTTATTTTAATTTTAAATATAGTTTATTCTAAATATGGTCGTGCAATGAAGGCTATAAGAGATGATGAAGATGCTGCAAGTGCTATGGGAATAAATACTTTTTGGATAAAAACTTTAGCTTTTAGCACTTCAGCATTTTTAGAAGGTGTAGGTGGGGGACTTTTGGCTTGTCTGTTGACTACCGTATCTCCAACTCAATTTGATTTTTTACTTACTTTTCAGCTTTTGATTATTATTGTTTTAGGCGGACTTGGTTCTACTACAGGTGCTATTATAGGTGCGATATTAGTTATTGGTGGAAGTGAGTGGCTTAGATTTTTAGATGAGTTAAATATAAAAATAGATTCTTTAAATCTTGATATCCAATCAACGCCAGGGCTTAGAATGGTTGTTTTTTCTATTGTTCTGATTTTAGTAATGCTTTTTGCAAGAAAAGGCATAATGGGTTATTATGAGTTGAGTGATGTGATTAGAGGGATTAAAAAGCGTTTTAAAAGGAGTGAAAAATGATTTTGGAATTAAAACAAATTTCAAAAAGTTTTGGTAGTGTTAAGGCTATTAATGAAACTTCTTTTAAAATCAATGAGGGTGAAATTTTTGCTTTAATTGGACCTAATGGGGCTGGCAAAACAACTCTTTTTAATATTATAACAGGTAACTATAAACCTAGTTCAGGTTCGGTTGAATTTCTAGGAGAAAGAATTGACCACTTAAAACCTCATAAGATTGTGCATTTAGGAATAGCTAGAACATTTCAAAATATTAGGCTTTTTTCAAGCATGAATGTGCTTGAAAATGTTCTTATTGGTTTTAATAAACAAATGAAATATAATATTTTTGAAGCCTTTTTGCATTTAGGGCGTTTTGGAAAAATAGAACAAGTATTTAAAGAGAAGGCTTATGCAATATTAGAAGAACTTGGTATTGCAGAATTTGCCAATGAAAAGGCTACTAGCTTAAGTTATGGACAACAAAGAAAAGTTGAGATTGCAAGAGCAATGGCTACTCAGCCAAGATTATTATTGCTTGATGAGCCAGCCGCTGGGATGAATAGCTCTGAGAGCGATGAACTTGCTGAGCTCATTTTTAAATTACGAAAAGATTATAAAATTAGCGTTTTGCTTATAGAGCATGATATGAAATTTGTAAATAAATTGTGCGATCGCGTATTGGTACTTGATTATGGAAAAACAATTTTTGAAGGTAAACTTTGCGATGCTGTAAATCATAAAGAAGTAATTGCTGCGTATTTAGGGGATTTTGATGCTAATAGTTAAAGATTTGCATGTTTATTATGGATTAATTGAAGCTGTTAAAGGGATTGATTTTAAAGTGGAAACAGGCCATATTGTTTCTCTTATAGGTTCAAATGGAGCAGGTAAAACTTCAACTTTAAATGCGCTTTTAAACTCAGTTAAAAGAACTGGTGGGGTTAATTTCTTAGGTTATGATACTAAAAGGCATTTAACTCATACTTTAGTTCAAAAAGGTATAGCTTTAGTTCCTGAAGGAAGGCGTGTTTTTATTAATTTAAGCGTAGAGGAAAATTTAAAAATAGGTGCTTTTAATAATGCTGAAAATTATGAGCATTTAAGAGAGCAAATGTATAAACTCTTTCCAAGACTTGCAAGTAAAAAGCATGCTTTAGCTGGAACATTGAGTGGAGGGGAAGCGCAAATGCTTGCGATTTCAAGGGCTTTAATGAGCGAACCAAAACTTTTGATGTTGGATGAGCCTTCTTTGGGACTTGCTCCAAAGATTGTGGGTGAAGTTTTTGATATTATTGTGCGTTTAAAAGAAGAGGGTATAACTATTCTTTTGGTAGAGCAAAATGCTTATTCTGCATTAAAAATAAGTGATTATGCTTATGTTTTGGAAAATGGTCGCATTGTAATGGAAAACGAGGCTAAAAATTTAATAGGTGATGATGAGATTAGAAAGAAATATTTAGGGCTTTAAAATTTAAAGGAAAAAGAATGAAAAATATAATAAAAAGCATAGGGGATTTAAGAGTTTCGGTTGTATTGTTTTTGCTTTTTGCGCTTTTTTGTGCTTTGGCAACTTTTATTGAAAGTGCTTATGGAACTCCTACGGCTTGGGCAATGGTTTATGATACTTTTTGGTTTGAATATATACAACTTTTACTTGGTATTAATTTACTATGCGGGATGTTTCGTTATAAAATGTTTGGGCTTAAAAAATTGCCTTTAATGATTTTTCATATTTCTTTTTTATTTATTTTAGTGGGTTCTGCAATGACAAGATATGCTGGTTTTGAAGGTATTTTACCTATTAGAGAGCATACTCAAAATTCACTTATAGAAAGTTCTAAGACTTCTTTGCGCATTTCTGCTATAAAAGATGGAGAACGCTATAGTGCGGTTAATGATCGTTATATAGGAAATTTGCCTTTTGCTAATTCTTTTAAACTAAAACTTAATTTAGGTGATGATCAAGCTGTATTAAAATATAAAGATTTAATCTTAAATGCTCATTATACTTATAAAGAAAATAATAATTCTGATCCTTTATTGGTTTTGATGCTTTCTCAAAAAGGATCTCAAGGTGTTGATGTTAAATTTGAAAAAGGTGAAGTTAAGAATATAGAAGGGGTTAATTTTGCTTTTATGAATGATAATGTTAAAGCACCTTTTGTAAAAATTGATGAAAATTTAACTTTAAGTTCAAGTGAAAACTTACATTTTCTAAGTATGCTAGATGGACAAAATTTAGACCTTAAAATTGGAGAAAAGGCAAATGCTAAGGAAAGAAGGCTTTATGAAATTAAAGATATTAGTTTTGTAGTTAAAGCTGCTTCTTTACACGCACAAGAAGCTTTAGAAGGTTCTAATAGACCTCAAGATGAAAGTTTTTGGTTATGGTTTAAATCTGCTTGGTTGGAAGTGGGTAGAACTATGTTGATTTCTACTTTTGGCGAGCCTCAAAATTGGAAAAATTCTTTATTATTGCATTTTAAAGATTTTGCTTTAAGTAATGAGAATAAAAACTTAGAATTAACTGGCTCTAATGCTTTAAAATTAGAATTAAGCTATAAAAATGAAAGTAAAGAATTTTATATTTTTGAATATAATAAACCTATTATGATAGAACTTGCAGGTCAAAAATTCTTTATTTCTTGGGCACTTTCTTATGAACAATTGCCTTTTGATATTTATTTGAGAGATTTTGTATTAGATCGTTATCCAGGTTCTATGTCTCCAGCTTCTTATGCAAGTGAAATTACCGTAAAAAATAATAATGAAAATTTTGATTATAGAATTTTTATGAATAATGTTTTAGATTATGATGGCTATAGATTTTATCAAAGTTCTTATGATCAAGATGAAAAAGGGACTGTTTTATCTGTAAATAAAGATCCAGGTAAAATACCAACTTATATAGGTTATTTTTTGCTTTGTCTTGGAATGTTTATGAATTTTTTAAATCCACATTCTAGATTTAGAACTTTGGCAAGATTAATTAATAAAGACACTTTAAAACATGCAAGTGTGATTATTTTTATTTTATTGCTATCTTTTGGTTCTGAAAAGACTTTTGCTCAAGATTTAAATTCGACCTTACCTGTGGTAAATACTAATCATGCTAAAGCTCTTGCTACTTTAATAGTTCAAAAATCAGCAGATGGAAGAATGGTGCCTTTTGATACGCTATCAAGAGAAATTTTAGAAAAAATTCATCAAAGTGATAGCTATAAGGGTCAAAATTCTAACGCTGTTATGCTTTCCATGCTCGTTGATGTAGATAAATGGCAAATGGAACCTTTTATTTTAATGCCACAAAATCAAGCAGTTCGTGATGCTATTGCAAATATTTTAGAAATTCCTAGCACTAAATATATTTCTTATAAAGATTTCTTTGATGAGAATAACCGATATAAACTTCAAAAATATGTTGAAAATGCAAATCGTAAAAACCCAAATGCAAGAGGAGTTTTTGATAAGGAAATTATAAAACTAGATGAAAGAGCTAATGTTGTAAATTTAGTTTTTAGTGGTGAATTATTTAAATTTATTCCTGTTCAAAATAATCCAAATAATGTTTGGCTTGCACCTTTTTCTGCTGTAACTACTCTTAAGGGGGATGAAGGGCATATTGTTTTGGCTTTAATACAGAATTATTTTAGTGCTGTGGAAAATGCTTTTAAAGATGGTAATTGGACTAGAGCTGATGAAGGCTTGAAATTTATCAAAGAATATCAAGAAAAAATAGGATATAAAGTCATGCCTAGTAAAACCAAGGTTGAAATGGAAATTTTTTCTAATAAGGCTGAAATTTTCGTTAAACTCGCTCCTGTATATTTAATTGCGGGTTTTTTACTTTTGATTCTTGTTTTTTCTAAAATGGTCGTACCGAATTTAAAAATCTCTTTTATATTTAAAGTGGTATATGTTTTAAATGTTTTAGCTTTTGTAATTCATACAGTAGGTCTTGGACTTCGTGCTTATTTATCAGGTCATGCTCCATGGAGTAATGGCTATGAAAGCATGGTGTATATAGCTTGGGCATTGTCTTTGTCGGGTATATTTTTCTCTAGAAAAAGTCCTATAGCCTTGTCATTAACTTCTATTTTATCCGGTGTTGTATTAATGGTTGCACATTTAAGCGAAATGAATCCGCAAATTACAAATCTTGTTCCTGTGCTCAATTCTTATTGGCTTAGTATTCATGTATCTGTTATTACTGCTAGTTATGGATTTTTAGGACTTTGTGCCTTACTTGGTATCTTTACACTGTTCTTAATGTGTTTTCTTAAGAAAGATGGAAAATATAATCTTAATATTTTGAGAAATATTACAGAGGCTACAAGAATTAATGAAATGGCAATGATTTTTGGACTTTGTTTGCTTACTGTAGGAAATTTTTTAGGTGCAATTTGGGCAAATGAAAGTTGGGGGAGATATTGGAGTTGGGATTCTAAGGAAACTTGGGCTTTAGTTAGCATTTTGGTTTATGCAGCAATTTTGCATCTTAGAATGATTCCAAAATATTGTAATCAATTTGTGTTTGCTTTATGGAGTATGTTTGCTTATTGGGTTATTATTATGACTTATTTTGGAGTAAATTACTTTTTAACAGGACTTCATTCTTACGCTGCAGGCGAAGCGGCTCAAATTCCTAATTATGTTTATTGGGGATTTGCATTGATGGTGGTTTTAGCTCTTTTTGCAAGAAGGAAGCGAAATTTTGTAGGCAAACTGTAAATGAGCCATATTTTTTTGGTTATTTTTTGTGCTGCTTTAGCGCTTTTATTGTTTTTAGGCATGATTGCTTATCTTATTACAAGTGATGGCAAAAAAACAATTAAAAAGCAAAAAACTAGCCAAAAGCAGCATGTAGCTGAAAAGACTAAAAAATTTGATACAGACTTAGATAAAATGATAATTGCTGCTTCCGATGTTAAGCTAACGGATATTGAATTAAAAGAACTTGCCAAACTTTATGTGCAGACACATAAACTTGGTTCAAAAACTTCTAAAGAATTAGATGAACCAACAAAAAAGAAACTAGAATTTGTTTCTGCTTTGGCTGCAAATATTAATGCAAGTGCACAAACAGTAAGTTACTTAAATAAAGAACTTAAGAAAATTTCTGGATCTTACAAAAAAGAAATTGATGCTTATGAGCATATGGGATTAGCTAAAAGAAAAATTAAAGAAGATAAATAATATGGTGCGCTCAAGAGGATTCGAACCTCTGGCCTTTTGAACCGCAATCAAATGCTCTATCCAGCTGAGCTATGAGCGCAAAAATAAGTTAAAATTATATATAAATATTCTTAAAATAAGCAAAATTTTGCTTATTTTGTTTGTTTTTTAGCTTTTTTACCTTCATCTAAATCAAATTCTTTAGTCTTTTTTGAATGATAAAATATAAAACCTACAATCAAAATACAGCAAATCAAAGAAAAAATATAAAGTGTACCATAAGGGCTATCTTTGAAAAAAAGATTATTAGTATTCATTCCAAAAAATCCTACGATCAAATTTAAAGGCAAGAAAATAGAAGAAAGTATACTTAAAAGATAAATACTTTTATTCATTTTTTCATTTTTAATTGCACTTGTTAATGCATAAAGAGTATCAACTCTTGCTAGATGTTCTTTGGTGTTTTTACTCAAGATGCTAATGGATAAATTTAGAATTTTTAAATGTTTTTTGTATTGCGCTTGTTCGCTAAGCAAAAGATTGAAAGCTTCGCTTAGAAGATTGATTTGCTTTAGATTTTTGTTGATTTTTTGTCTTAACACAAAGGATTTTTTGTAAAAATTTTTAACAAAACCACCTTTTAAGATAATACCTTCTTTGTGTTCTAAAAGGTTTTGAAAATGAGTATTTTGTACTTTAAAATCTTCTAAAATGGATTTAATAAAATTTGAAAATTCTTCTATACTAGAAAGCTTAAATTCTTCATCTTGAAGTTTATAAATTTTTTCATCGTTAAAAAGCCAAGTTTCCAAATTTAATCCCACATAAACAAAAATTTTTTGTCCATAAATTTCACTATAGAAAGTTTCTAAATTCTTTGCTTGTAGGATTTTTTTTAGATTTTCGTGTAGTTCTAGCATTTTATTTGCCTCTTAAGTGATAAAAATTTCTTTTAAATTGCGTAAAAGAATTATTCAAAATTGCTTCACGCATCTTTCTTGCAAGTTCAAGATAATAATGTAGATTGTGCAAACTTGCCAAACGAAAAAAAGTAAGTTCTTTAGCTTTGAAAAGATGGTTCAAATAACCCCTTGAAAAATTACGACAAGTATAACATGAGCAAACAGGATCTATAGCTTCATGATCATTGATAAATTCTGCTTTTTTGATATTAAATTTTCCAAAACTTGTGAAAAATGTTCCATTTCTTGCATTTCTAGTTGGCATCACACAGTCAAACATATCTACTCCTCGCTCAACATTTTCTACCAAATCTTCAGGCGTTCCTACGCCCATTAAATATCTTGGACGATTTTCATCTAGATAAGGGTTTAAGTTTTGGACTGTTTCGTACATCAAGGCGTTTTCTTCGCCCACGCTAAGCCCACCTATAGCCAAACCATCAAATGGCATTTCATTTAAACTTAAAGCGCAACGCTTTCTTTCTTCATAATCTGTACCACCTTGGATAATACCAAAAATATTTTGCCCTATACCTATACCTTTATTTTGCATACTTTTATGATAAGTAATAGCCTCTTTTGCCCAAAGTATAGTGCGATCAACAGAAATTTTAACCCTTTCTTTGGTTGCGGGTAGGGCTACTAAATCATCTAAAATCATCATAATATCAGAGTTAAAATCATATTGAGTATCTAAAACACTTTTTGGAGTAAAAAGATGACGACTCCCATCGATGTGACTTTTAAATTCTATACCTTCGTTAAAATGTTTGGAATTTTTACTTAAAGAAAAAGCCTGAAAACCACCACTATCGGTTAAAAAACTTCTATCAAATTTCGTAAAACCATGTAAACCTCCAAAATCTTTTACCACTTTGGAAGTTGGACGCAAGTACATGTGATAGGTATTTGCTAAAATAATTTTTGCATCAAGCTCGTTTTTCATATCATTAGCATCAAGACTTTTAACCGCTCCTACTGTGCCAACAGGCATAAAAACAGGGGTTAAAAAAGTGCTGTGTGCGGTAATGATTTCACAAACCCTTGCCATTCCATCTTTATGCTTTAATTTAAATTCCATTTGTTATAATTTCCTTTTTGGAGTTTAAAATGAATAATATTTTAATTATAATAGACGGTATTTTAGCAAAGCATTTCTTAGAAAGGCTTTGTTTTGAAAAAGGCTTAGGTTACTTTTTTACAGTAGTGTGTCAAAATAGTGAAAAAAATAACTTAAATATTTCTAGTGAGTATATTGACTTGCATTATTTTGATCCTACAAGCACAGCGCGTCTTGAAAATATTATGAGTAAAGATTTTAAACAGGCTTTTATTTATATGCAAGATGAATTTGAAACTAAAAAAAGTTATGAGGCTTTGCGTTCTTTAAATCCAAATTTAGAAATAGAAATAATGGATTTTTGGGGGTTAAGTGTTAATGATACTCATGCAAATTTAGCTGATGCTAGAATGACTTTAAGCCGTAGATTTATGGATTTTTTACCAGATATTGCTTTAACAGCTCAGTATATAGGACTTGGGGTTGGAGAGATTATGGAAGTAAAAATTCCAGCAGGATCTATTTTTGCTTATAGGCACATAAGTTCAATACAACAAAAAAGGTGGCGCATAGTCCTTATTTATAGAAATTCTAAGATTTATTTTGTAAAACCATCTTTTGTTTTAGAGCCAAATGATAGCATTTTGATCGTTGGAGATCCTGTTGTTTTACAAAGTATTTTTCATAATATAAGAGGCAAAGCAGGGCAATTTCCTATGCCTTTTGGAAGTAATGTTTTTGCTTTAATTGATATGAAAAATATGAATCAAAATATGCAAGAAAGAGTGCTTGATACTACTTTAAAATTAACTCAAAAAAGCAATGCAAAAAGATTTTTTATACATGTTATCAATCCTAAATTAGGGGTAATGTATGAAAAATTAAAAAAACTTTCTGAGGATAAAGAAGGTGTGTTTTTTGATTATTTCAACACAGATTTTAAACAAATTTCCACATGGTTGCAAAATAATGATATAGGATTAGTTGTAACCGATATAAAAAATTTTGAGAAAGAAAAACAAGCTTTTTTTGATTTAAAAATTCCTATTATGAAAGTGGGTGAAGCTTCTTTTGATGAACTTAAAGAAGCGATTATTTTAAGTGCTGATGAGAGTGAACTTGAAAACAATGCAAATGTCATTACTGATTTAAGTAAACAGCTTGATTTTGGAGTTATTTTATATTATTATAATCCAAATTCTCAAAATACTACAGATATGGAGGAGTATTTTAGAAGTTTATCTAAGCTTTATGATAAAAATATACAAATTATTAATAAAAATGATGAAAACCCTCTTTTAAATTTGCAATATCGCGAAGATTTGTTACAATTTGTGAGTTTTCAAAAAGAATTACTAAATAGAGATTTTGGCAGAAATTTAAGTACAAATTTAAATAGGCATTATTATAAAATGAGACAAAATTACCAACTTTTCATACCAGTAGAATAAATAATTAATTAAATGTGATAGAATAAACGCAAAAAGAGTAGTTCAATGCAAGTAGAAGTTAAGTTAAAAGAAAATGCTTATAAGGTTTATATTGATGAACTTGAAGAATTAGAATTTGATAGTAAGGTTTTTATACTTTCAAATCCTAAGATTTCAGGTCTTCATTTGAAAACATTACTTTCTAAAATTAAGGCAAAAGAAATTTTTATTGCCACTGTAAAAGATGGTGAAGAATATAAAAATTTAAGCACCATAGAAGAAATTTTAAACCAAATGTTTAATTCTAAATTGGATAGAAAAAGCGTGCTTATAAGTTTTGGCGGTGGCGTGATTAGTGATATGGGCGGATTTGCTGCTAGTATTTATCAAAGAGGTATTGATTTTATAAATATTCCTACTACACTTTTAGCTTGTGTTGATGCAGCAGTAGGTGGAAAAACAGGTGT
Organism: Campylobacter sp. CH186; assembly: GCF_004378925.1. Lineage (NCBI taxonomy): Bacteria > Pseudomonadati > Campylobacterota > Epsilonproteobacteria > Campylobacterales > Campylobacteraceae > Campylobacter > Campylobacter sp. CH186. The sequence continues at coordinate 524,963 of NZ_RYYB01000001.1, forward strand.
TAATAATAATTTTGGTAAAAATCTTATTGGCACTTTTTATCAACCTAAAGCTGTATATTGCGAGAGTTCTTTTTTAAAGACTTTGAGCTCTAGAGAACTTGCTGCAGGCATGGCTGAATTTATTAAAATGGCAGCAATGTTTGATGATGGTATACTTGATTTTATAGAAAAAATTGATGAAAAAAGTTTCTTAAATGCTACTTGTGAGAATGAAATTTTTACTCAAATTATAGCAAGAAGCATAGAACTTAAATCAAGGGTTGTTGAACAAGATGAAAAAGAATCAGGGCTTAGAATGCTTTTAAATTATGGTCATACTTTTGCTCATGTTATAGAAAATTTTACAGATTATAAGCTTTATTTACACGGAGAAGCGGTAGCTATAGGTATGGTTATGGCAAATCAATTGGCTTTAAATTTAGGGCTTTTGGATAAAATGCAAAGTCAAAAAATAAAAGCTATTTTACTTAAATTCGGTTTGCCAATATCATATAAAATCAACAATGTAGATGAATTTTATGAAGCTTTTTTCATGGATAAAAAAAGCTCTAATAAAAAAATCAATTTTGTTCTTGCTAGTCCTTTGGGCAAGGGTTTGATAAAAGGTGATATTTCTAAAGAAGATATAATTGCAACTTTAAGAGAATTCCGATGAAAAAAATTATTATTTTAACCTTTTTTGTTGTTTTTGCTTTTGGTGATGTAAATCGGACTATTATTAATAACATAAATGAGAAAATTAATACTTTAAATACTGTAATCAGTGCTAGTATTTGGAATATACGTTATGAAAATTTTATAAAATATCAAGATATAAATGATGAATTAATCATTTTAAATCTTAATTTAAAAAAGACTTCCGATATTCACCAACAAGAAGAACTTAAACGTAAGATAGCAAATTTAGAAGAGCAATTGAGCTTGCTTAAAGAATATAAAGATTTAAATTTTGCACAAAGTCTTAGTGCCCCTGATAATATAGAAACTTTATCTAAGCTTACTAATCCTTTGGCTATTATAGGAGCTTTTTCTCATATTAAGAAATTAAAAGGAGAAAAGGAAGAGTATATATTTAAATTTAATGATTTTAAAAATTTAGTAGATAAAATTAGAGAAAAAAACTCAGAACTTAAGGAATTAGTTGAGCTTAAACCAAGTGTTGAGAATATAGAAGCTTTAAAAGCTTCGGATAAAAAGTTGGAAGAATTTGAGCAAGCTTTAAATTTTGCCAGTGTTTCTTATTCTGTTTATGAGAAAAAAATTGATGAAGAGCTTTCTCGAGTAAGTGCTGAGATTAAAGTTCAAAGCTTAAGGGCTGTAAATATACTTGTTGCTATTGTTATTGTTATAGCTATAGCTTTTATGTTGAAATTTATTGCTAAAAAATACATTAAAGATAGTGAAAGATATTATACTGCTACGAAGATTATTAATTTTATTAATATAAATATTATTTTTCTTATTTTGCTCTTTGCTTATATAGAAAATATTACTTATCTTGTAACTATACTTGGTTTTGCCTCTGCGGGCTTAGCTATTGCTATGAAAGATATGTTTATGTCTATGCTTGGATGGTGTGTGATTATTTTTGGCGGAAGTTTTAGAGTAGGGGATCGTGTAAAGGTTTTTCAAAATGATACTACCTATATAGGAGATATTATAGACATTTCTTTTTTACGCATTACTCTTTATGAAGAGCTTACACTTGAAACTTATAATAAAAATCGTCGTAGTGGGCGTATTATATTTATTCCTAATAACTATGTTTTTACAAATTTGCTTGCTAATTATACTCACCATGGTATGAAAACCGTGCTTGATGGCATTGATATAAGTGTTACTTTTGATAGCAATCTTGATAAGGCGCAAGAAATTGTGGAAAATATTGTTACACGCCATGCTAAAGGTTATACTGAGCTTGCTAGAAAAAATATAGCTCGTTTACAACATGAATATAGTATTAAAAATCCTAAAGTGGAGCCAAGGTTTTTTATGTTTTTTGAACATTGGGGAATGCGAATTTCTGCATGGTATATGACTAATGCTTATGCGGCTTTGGTATTAAGAAGTACGATTAGCAAAGAGATTATAAAAGAATTTAATAAGCATAAAGATATAAAAATCGCTTATCCATCGCAAAATTTATATTTAGGAAATTTAAATCAAAATCATTTTGAACAACATCATGAAAATACGCATTTTTATGCAAGGAATAAAGATTGAAAGAAAAAGTTTTTTTTAAAACCTTTGGGTGTCGCACAAATATTTATGATACAGAGCTTTTAAAAAGTTATGTAAAAGATTATGAGATTATAAATGATGAGAATAAAGCACAAATTATCGTTGTAAATTCTTGCACGGTTACAAATGGAGCTGATAGCGGGATAAAGTCTTATGTAAATACCATGCAAAAAAAAGGCATTAAAGTTATACTTACAGGTTGTGGTGCTGTAAGCAAAGGTAAGGAGCTTTTAGATAAAAAACAAGTTTTTGGAGTGCTTGGAGCGTCAAATAAAGATAAAATCAATGAATTTTTAGGAGCAAAGACAAGTTTTTATGAACTTGGAAATTTAAATTTTATTGATAAAGATATAGTTTGTGAGTATGAAAATCATACCAAAGCTTTTGTGAAAATTCAAGAAGGTTGTGATTTTGCTTGTTCTTATTGTATTATCCCTAGCGTGCGGGGTAAATCAAGAAGTGTAGATGAAAAAGCTCTTTTAAAACAAGTTGAAATTTTGGGGGCTAATGGCTATAGTGAAATTGTTTTAACAGGGACTAATATAGGTTCATATGGGCTTAAAAATGGCACAAGTTTAGGCAAGCTTTTGCAAAAAATGGGACAAATTTCAGGTATAAAACGCATAAGGTTAGGTAGTTTAGAACCCGCACAAATTGATGAAAGTTTTTTAGAAATTTTAGATGAGACTTGGCTTGAAAGGCATTTACATATTGCTTTGCAACATACAAGTGAAAAAATGCTTCGCATAATGCGAAGAAGATCGCATACGGATAATGATTTAAAGCTTTTTAATACTATAGCAAGCAAAGGATATGCTTTAGGGACGGATTTTATAGTAGCTCATCCAGGCGAGAGTGAAGAAGTGTGGCAAGAAGCTTTGAAAAAATTTAAAGAATTTCCACTCACTCATATTCATGCTTTTATTTTTAGTCCTAGAAACAACACGCATTCTGCTACCATGAAAGATGTGATAAATGGAACTTTAGCTAAAGAAAGATTAAACACTTTAAAATCCATAGTAGAAAAAAATAATTATGAATTTAGAAAAAAAAATCAAGTTTCACTTGAAGTTTTGGTAGAAAATCAAAAAGATGGTTTTTTTGAGGGTTATGATCAGTTTTTTAATAAGATCAAAATTAAAAGTGATAAAGATATAGCTAAAGAATGGATTGTTATATCTCAATATGAAGTACAAGAAAAGTCTAACTTTGCAAATTTAAAAGGCTAGATAATGAAAAATAAAAAGATAATTTTAGCATCTTTTATGGTTTTATGTATGCTTTTGGGAATTTTATATTTTAAAAATGAACCTAAATATATAGATGAAAATCTTTATCAAAGTCTGTTAAGTCAAAATTTAATCCAAAAAGCTGTGATTGATAAAGACGAAATTTGGCTTAAGGCGGAAGGTGAAAATTACGTAATTATAAAAGATGGCATAGATATAAAAACACTTTTAGCAAAAGTTCCCGTAGAAGTTAAAAAAGATAACACGCTTTGGGTGTTTTTTATTTTACTTGTTTTTATTATCGCACTTTTTATAAGTCTTGGCTATTTTGCTCGTAAAAAAGAGTTAGCTAAATATCCAATATCAAATAAGAATCAAAATCACACTCAGGCACAAAATTCAAATATAAATTTAGAAAGTTCTCATATAAAACCTGTGATTTCAAATATTACTTTTAATGATGTAGCAGGTGTTGATGAAGTTAAAATGGAGCTAAGCGAACTTGTGGATTTTTTACAAAATCCTAAAAAATATAAAGAATTTGGTGTAAAAATGCCAAAAGGTGTTTTAATGGTAGGCCCACCTGGTGTAGGAAAAACATTGATAGCAAAAGCAGTTGCAGGAGAAGCAGAGGTGCCATTTTTTTATCAAAGCGGTTCAAGTTTTGTTGAAATTTATGTAGGTATGGGTGCAAAAAGAGTTAGAGAGCTTTTTTCAAAAGCTAAAATGATGGCTCCTAGTATAGTTTTTATCGATGAAATAGATGCTGTAGGTAAGGCAAGAGGAGAAATGTCAAATGTTGAAAGAGATAGCACTTTAAATCAACTTTTAACTCAAATGGATGGTTTTGAGGACAATAGTGGGGTTATAGTTATAGCTGCGACAAATAAAATCGAACTTATGGATCCTGCTTTATTGCGTTCGGGGCGTTTTGATAGGAGAATTTTTTTATCTTTGCCTGATTTTAAGGATAGACTTAAAATTTTAGAAATTTATATGAAAGATAAAAACAATAATGTCAATTTAAATAAAATCGCCAAAGCAAGCGTAGGTTTTAGTGGAGCAGGGCTTGAAACTTTGGTCAATGAAGCGGCAATTAATGCTTTAAGAAGAAATAGTGCTTTAGTTGAGGAAAGTGATTTTTATGCTGTATTAAATAAAGTTCTTTTAGGCAAGAAAAAGATTTTAAGTTTTAATGATGAAGAGAAGAAAATTCAAGCCACTTATCAGGCTGCAAAAGCTTTGAGTGCGTATTATTTTGACATAGGATTTGAAAAAATCACTCTTATTGAAGATCGTTTTAAAGAATATGAGCATAATATAAGATCAAAATCAGAGCTTATCAATCGTATAAAAGTTTATTTGGCTGGTTCTAGAGCTATGAGATTGATTTATAATGAAAGTTATACTAACTCGCAAGATGATTTTTTAAAGATTAAAGAATTGCTTGATTATATGTTGAGTTTTGATATGTTAGAAGAGTCAAATTTAAATGAACAAAAAAAAGAAATGGATGAATTTTTAAATTCTATGAAGGATAAAATTTTAAAATTATCAGAGCTTTTGCTTGAAAAAGAAAAGATAGAATATGATGATGTTAAAAATATAATGCAGGTTTAATTATATTTTAATCATCAATTTCTTTGTGTAAGATAGTTCCATTAAAATCTATAAGAATTTTTACATCGTTATCAAGTTTAATCTTGTAATGGTTGATTTTTCTTTCGATTTCTCTAGCTTTTATATTTGGAAATTCGTTTTTAATGATATTGACTAAATTTTGAGGTAAAAAATCTAGATCAAAAGGAAAGGCTTTATTTTCAATTTCCTTCCAAGCTCCATCTATGTCAAATTCAAGTTCTGTCCCATCGCTAAGATAGACTTCATAGGAATTTTTGTCTTTTTGTGCGATCCCTATGGGTGCTTTGAAATTATGTTGTAAAAATTCTTTAGAAACACTTGGCAAATTATCAGCAGAAATTATTATATCAGCATTTAAAGATAAACTTAAAATAGTAATAATACTTAAAAATTTAATTTTCAATATTTTTCCTAATTATTTTTTAGTAAAATTGTAAAGAATTTATGTGAATTTTATGTGAATTTTAAGACAATATTATAAAAAATAAAGGTTTTATACTTTGCTTACAATTTTTTTAATTTTTTTAAATATTTTATGTTATTTTTTGATTTCTTATGATTATTATAATATCCTTGGTTTGAATATTTTATTTTTTAATGGAGCTTATTGGCAACTTTTAAGTTCAATGTTTTTACATGGAAATTTAACTCATCTTATATTAAATATGATAGTTTTGTTTCAATTTGGGCGTATATTAGAAACTTATTTAGGTGCTTTGCGTTTTATTTTTATTTATTTTATTGGCGGATTGTTGTGTTCACTTTTAAGTGTTTTTTATGTGTATTTTGATTTTAAATATTTCGGAGAAAATATAAATGTTATAGGCGCTAGTGGTGCAATTTGTGTTTTAATGGGCTTTTATGCTGTTCTTGATAAAAATAGCACAAAAGGACTTATAGTGGCAATTTTACTTATGAGTTTTGCGCCATTGCTTATGGGGGTAAATGTTGCTTGGTATGGTCATATTTTCGGGTTTATGTGTGGTTATATTTTAGCTAAAATAAAAGAGGTAAAATGAAAAAAATTTATATTATAAGACATGCAAAAGCAAGTAAGAGTGGGGATATTGATGATTTTGAAAGAAAACTTACTAAGAGTGGAAAGGAAGATTTAAAAAAACTTTTTAAAAATCTTGCCTTGCATGAAATTCATCCTGATTTGGTGCTATCAAGTCCTGCTGTTAGAACCGCTAAAACAGCGAAAAAAATAGCCAAATTTTATAATTTTGATAAAAATAAAATTTGTTTTGATGAAAGATTGTATCTTTGCAATGTTGAAAATTTGCTAAAAATTCTGCAAGATATTGATGATGAGTTTAACGAAGTATTTTTAGTGGGTCATAATCCTGGTTTAATGGATCTTGGAGAGTTATTAAGCTCGCTATGTTTGGCTTCTTTTCCAACTTCTTCTATCTTGTGTTTAGAATTTGATATTAAGGAATTTAAAAATTTAAAAAAACATAGCGGAAAATTAGTTTTTTTTGAACATGTGCGCAAGCTAAAAGAAGAAAAAGATTTGGGTTTTTAGTAAGAGATTGACTCTTACTTCCAACCTTCAATATAATTTTTTAGTTTTCTTCCTACTTTAGGGTGTTTGAGTTTTTTTATAGCTGAACTTTCTATTTGTCTCACTCTTTCTCGAGTGACATTAAGCTCTTTTCCAATTTCCTCTAAAGTTCTATCACTTTCATCATCCATTAAACCAAAACGCATACGAATTACCGCTTTTTCTCTATCGTTTAATTGATCTAAAACTTCATCAATTTGTTCTTTTAAATCATCCTTTAAGATATGATCCATTGGAGAAAGTGAATTTCTATCTTCAACAAAATCTCCAAATTTACCATCATCTTCATTTCCTATTGGAGCTTCAAGAGAAATTGGTTCTTTTGTGATTTTAATAACTTGTTTAACCTTATCTACGCTTAAACCTACTTCTTTAGCTATAACACTGACATCAGGTTCTTTTCCATCTTTTTGTAGATGTTCGCGGATAATTTTGTTAATTTGATTGATGGTTTCTATCATGTGGATTGGAATTCTTATGGTTCTTGCTTGGTCAGCTATAGCCCTTGAAATAGCTTGCCTGATCCACCAAGTTGCATAAGTGGAAAATTTATAACCCCTTTTGTATTCAAACTTATCCACAGCTTTCATTAAACCTATGTTTCCTTCTTGAATAAGATCTAAGAAAGGTAGACCACGATTTGTGTAGCGTTTAGCTATGCTTACAACAAGACGCAAGTTCGATTTTGCCATTCTTCCTTTTGCTTCATCAGAGATTTTTTTACCGCGTTTAATTTGCTCTAAAATTTCTTTTAAACGTGATTTTTCAAGATCAAAGCTTTTTTCACTAGCTTCTTTAGTTTGAAATAGTTTTTTAATTTCCATATAAGTGCTTACCATGGTTGTTTCTAAAGCTCGCTCTGTGATTTCTTCTTTGCTCAATTTTGTAATATCTTTTAAAATATCTGCATGGCGTTTTTTAAGTTCATCAGAAAACATAGGTAAGCGGTATTCTAAACGCTTAAGTTCTTTGTCAAATTCTTCATCGCTTTTTAGTGCAGTTTCCATTGATTTTACGATTTCACTAATAAGTTTTGAAGTAGGGCCTAGATCCATTAATTTTTCTTTTAAAATATTTTTTTTGAACGCAATGCTTAATTTATCTAAAAGCTCGTCTTCACTTTCTTTGTCTTTGGATGTTTTTAGCCAATCTTTTTTAGCTTTTTCTAGAGCTTTAAATTTTTCTATAACTTTTAAAGTTCTTTCATCTTCTTTTTTGCTGTTTTTTTTAGCATTTTCTTCATCTGATTCTAATTCTGTTTCGTTTTCTTCATCTTCATCTATATCAAGTTCATCAAGTTTATCATCACTTTTTTCTTCATCGTCAAAGCTTTTAAATAGTTCTTTTACCCTTCTTTCTCTGTTTATTAAAGGTTCTTTATAATCTAAAATAAAATCTATCAAATAAGGTACAGAACAAAAAGCATCAATGATAATATCTTCGCCAAGTTCTATTTTTTTGGAAATTTCAATTTCTTCATCTTTGTTTAATAAAGCAATTTGTCCCATTTCTCTTAAATACATACGAACAGGAGAGTCTGATCTGCTCCATTCTAATAAATCGTTTTCATTGGCTAAATCAAATTCGTTCTCAAGGCTTGTATCTTGGAGTTTTTGTTTTTCTTCTTGAAGTCTTTTTGCATCTTCTATGTTTTTCATTTGTGCAATTTCGGCTGCTGAAAAAAGTTGCACTTTGTGTTTTTTCATTAATGCTTGCACTTTTTTAGCGGTTGATGCACTTGGTTGTTTTGTAAGATATTTTACCAATTTTTCATATGTGATATAATCTTTTGCATTTTCTTGAAATAATTCTTCTAATTCAGCTTCTTGAGTTTTGGCGTTCATTGATTATCCTTGAAATTTATATAAGCTTTGGATTTTATCTAAAAATTGCTTAACTTTCTATATAAATCGGTTATTATGCTTATGATTTGAATATTTTTTCAAATTTTTCTAAAGCTCTGTTAAAATTATAATTTTTTCTTTTTAAGGTGTAAAATTTACGCTTTAGGTTGATATTTTTTAATTTAATTTCATAAAGTGTTGAATTTTTTAATTCTTTTTCTATGCTTTTTTTGGAAAAAATAGAGATTGCTTTTTTTTGTAAAACAAGTTCTTTAATCGCGGCCATTCTATCAAGCTCAAGAAAAATATTAAGTTTTTTTGAGCTTGCACCAATTTCGTTTAAAAATTTATCCCTTAAGCCTGAGCCTACTTCTCTTAAAATCCACTTTTGTTCTAAAAGTTCATCGATATAAAATTCTTTTTCATTGAGTTTTTTATCACTTGTAGCTACTATAAGTTCATCATCTTGCCAAAAATTTATTTCTAAATTTTCATACTCCACTAAAGCCGGATCAAGTTCTGCTTCAATGATTGCAAATTCTATATTTCCGTTTTTTAGCAAATTTAAACATTCTTTTGAATTCTGCGTTTGAGAGTGAATTTCTATGTTTTTAAATTCTGCTTTAAAATCAAATAAAATAGGAGCTAAAAAATGTTCAGAAATGCTTTGAGTTGAGGCTATTTTTATTTCCCCTAAGAGCATACTTTCGTCGTTTAATTTTTCTAAGCTTTGGTAGTAGGCTTGTATAATTTTTAACCAATTTTTTCCTAGTTCTAAAGCTTTTGGTGTAGGTAAGAGTTTTTTTCCAAGTCTTTCAAATAAAATACCATCAAATTTATTTTCTAAATTTTTAATTACTATTGAAACATTAGGTTGAGTTATGGAAAAATTGTTGGCTGTATGAGTTGGACTTTGAGTGTTTAAAAGATCTAAAAATATTTCCATATCTTTGATTTTCATGAGTGATTCCTTTATTTAATAAAAAAAAATTATTATAAAAATTAAAATAATATATTTTTATAATTTTAATAAAAAAAATATAATAACACAAAATTTACAAAAAAAGGAAAATAAATGAAAACAAGTTTTTTAGCACATAGCGTGGCTATAGTGCGATCAAATTTTAAGGGTTTGCTTTTTACTGCTTGTATAGTGATTTTTGCTATGTATCTTTCTAGTGTTCAAAGTATCAAAGATACTACCCATTTAGCAGCGACTGCCTTTGCTATCATCATAGGAGTATTGCTTTCTCCTTGGTTTTTTAAATACCAACATCATTTTCAAGCTGGAGTGCATTTTAGTGCGAAAAAGCTTTTAAGACTCGGTATTGTTTTATATGGTTTTAATATCACTTTAACTGAGCTTTTAAGTGTAGGGTTGAAAGGGTTTTTGCTTTCTGCTATAGTGATATTTTTTGTTTTTATGATTGCTTTATTTATAGGAGTGAAAATTTTTAAACTCGATAAAGAAACTTCTATGCTTGTTGGAGCCGGAAGTGCGATTTGCGGTGCGGCAGCGGTTTTAGCACTAGAGTCAAGTTTGAAAAGTGATCCTTTTAAGGGAATTTTAGCTGTAGGTACGGTGGTGATTTTTGGACTTGTGTTTATGTTTTTGTATCCCATAGCTTTTTCTTTAAATCTTTTTCCTTTTTTTGATCAAAATGCTATGGGTGTTTTTATGGGAGCTACTTTGCATGAGGTGGCAAATGTCGCAGGTGCTGCTGAAATGGCAAAGGATATGGCAGGATTTGAGCAAGGAGCTTCTAATGTTGCAGTGATTATAAAAATGATGAGAGTGATTTTACTTGTGCCTTTTTTGCTTATAGTGACTTATTTTTTCGCTAAAAATCAGCATTCAAGCAGTGGAAAAACTGCAAAAAGTATCACTATACCTTATTTTGCATTCGCATTTTTAGGTATGATAGTTTTAAATACATATCTAGCAAGTAAAGAAAGTATTTTAGGTATTGCTACGAGTGATATTATCTCTTTAGGTAAAACACTTTGTACTTTATGTATCGTTTTTGCTATGGCAGCTTTAGGCTTGCAAATTGACTTTAAAAAATTTTTAAAAAGTGGCTCTAGAGTGTTTGGCTTGGCTTTTGTTTTGGGACTTGTTTTGATTTTTGGAGGATATTTTTTAACCTTAGCTTTTAAAGGTATGCTTTGGTAATAAAAATTACTTTTTAGAAAATTTTATTTTATTAACTAACTAAGAATATAATTTAACTCGTTAATTAAATTTATTAAAAAAAGGAATAAAGATGAAAAAAATTCTTGTAAGTGTTTTAAGCTCTTGCTTATTGGCTTCGGCTTTAAGTGCTGTATCTTTTAAAGAAGATGGTTTAAAGGTTTCTTTTGAGGGATATAAAACTAAAGATATGATAGGAACAAAAGGTGAATTTAAAAATGTAGAATATAAATTTTCTAAAAATACAAAGGATTTGGCAAGTTATCTTAAAGGCGCTAAAGCTACCATAAAGCCAAGTAATGCTTTTATGGGTGAAGGCAATGATATTATAACCAATAATATCACAAAAGTATTTTTCCCTGCTTTATTGGGAGATACAGATATTAAAGTTGTTTTTCAAGATGTGATTGCGGGTGAAAATAAAGGTGTTATTTCAGCAAAAATTACTATGGATAAAAAAAGTACTATTGTGCCTTTAACTTATACCATCAAAGATAATAAATTTGAAGCTAAAGGACAACTTGACTTGCATACTTTTAAAAATGGCTCTAAAGCATTAAAAGCATTAAGCGATGCTGCTCCAGGACATGGCGGAATTTCTTGGCCTTTGGTTGATATCAGTTTTAACGCTGACTTAGCAGAATAAAAAGTAGCCTTAGGGCTACTTTAAAATACAATATTTTCTTAAATCATTTTCAAAAATTTCATAATCTTTTATATTTTCAAGTTCTTGATAAATTTCGCTACCTTTCCATAAAATAAAAACCGTATTGTTATCTTTTAGATTTTTGCAAATTTCAAGCAAGGGTTTAACATCCATCAAGGCTCTTGAGGTGATGATATCAGCTTTAAAGGTATTTTTGCATTCTTGAATTTTTTCTTTGTAAATATGTAAATTTGAAAGCTCACATTCTATTTTTAGTGTCCGCAAAAAGGCAGCTTTTTTGGGATTGGGTTCGAAAAGATGAAAATTGCTTTGCAGTAAAAAAGCTAAAAATACAGCTGGAAATCCTGCGCCACTTCCTATATCGGCAATATTTTTTGCTTTAGAGAAATCATAAAAATCTAAAATTTTAATACTATCAAAGATATTTTCATCTATATTTTTTAAATGAGTAAGATTGTGAATGCGGTTAAATTTAGATAATAATTCTTTATAAATTTTTATTTTTTCTTCAAAGTTTTTTAAATCATGGTTTTGTAAAAAGTCGTAATCTTTAAAAATCATTTATTTAAGATGCCCCATTTGAGTTTGTTTTATGTTTAGATATTCTGCATTAAAACGATTAGGTTCTATTAAAATCGGTATGCGTGTGATGATTTTTTCTTTGATAGAATCTAGCTTTTCAGGGTTATTTGTGAGTAAATTAACCTTAGAAATTTCATAGTTTTTGAGTATAAATTCTACAATTTCATAAGTTCTCTCATCGGCTTTAAAGCCAAGCTGATGATTTGCTTTAATCGTATCAAAACCTTTATCTTGCAAAGCATAAGCATTAACCTTATTAAAAAGCCCTATACCCCTTCCTTCTTGTCTAAGATAAATCACCATTCCGCCATTCTTTTCTATATATTTTAGCGAAAATTCAAGCTGTTCTCCGCAGTCGCATTTTAAACTTCCTAAAGCATCTCCTGTTAAGCACTCTGAATGAATTCTTAGATTGAGTGTGTCTTTTGGAGTATTTTTAAATATACATAAATGTTCTTTATCATTTTCTTTGAAACTTTGTATTTGGAAATTTCCCCATTTGCTAGGTAAATTCGCAATTTCTGAAATTTTTATTTTCATTTACTACCCTCTATAATCAAATTTATGTTAAGATTTTAGCAAAAAAAGGACAAAAAAATGTTTAAAAGATTTAGAAGATTAAGGCTTAATGAAAACTTAAGAGCCATGGTAAGAGAAAATTCTTTAAGTGTAAATGATTTGATTTATCCGCTTTTTGTGGTTAATGGAACGGGGATAAAAAAAGAAATTTCTTCTATGCCTGATGTGTTTCAAATGAGTTTAGATGAAATTTTAAAAGAGTGTCAAAATGTAGTCAATTTAGGCATTAAAGCCATTATACTTTTTGGCGTTTTGGAAAATGAGAAAAAAGATAGCTGTGGAAGCGATGCTTTAGATGATGAAGGGCTTGTTGCAAGAAGTATAAGAGAGATTAAGAAAAATTTTCCAGATCTTTTTATAATCAGCGATCTTTGTTTTTGTGAATACACAGATCACGGGCATTGTGGGATTATCGATCCAAAAACAAAAAGTGTAGATAATGATGCCACTTTAGAAATTTCAGCCAAACAAGCCTTAGTTCACGCAAGAGCAGGGGTAGATATGATAGCACCTAGTGGAATGATGGATGGTATTATCACTACTTTGCGTGAAGCTTTGGATAAAGAAGGTTTTGAAAATTTGCCTATAATGGCGTATTCTACTAAATTTGCTTCAAGTTATTATGGGCCATTTCGAGATGTGGCAGAATCAGCTCCAAGTTATGGAGATAGAAAAAGCTATCAAATGGATTTTGCTAATGGTAGAGAAGCTTTAGAAGAAAGCTTAGAAGATGAAGCACAAGGAGCCGATATTTTGATGGTAAAACCCGCTCTTGCTTATCTTGATGTGGTTAAAGAAATATCCCTTCATTCTAACTTGCCTTTGTGTGTTTATAATGTAAGCGGAGAGTATGCTATGTTAAAGGCAGCTAAAAATGCAGGAGTGATTGATTATGAAAAAGTTTTGTATGAAACTATGATAGCTTTTAAAAGAGCAGGAGCAAAGCTTATCACCACTTATCATGCCAAAGAATTAGCTAAAATGTTAAAAGGAGAAAAATGAAACATTTTTTAACTTTAAGAGATTTTTCTAAGGAGGAAATTTTAAGCCTTGTAAATCATGCTAGCGAGCTTAAAAAAGAGCCTAAAAAACTTTTACAAGATAAAACTTTAGCGATGATTTTTGAGAAAAATTCTACAAGAACAAGAATGGCCTTTGAATTAGCCATAACAGAGCTTGGCGGAAAGGCTTTATTTTTAAGCAGCAATGATTTACAACTTAGTCGTGGCGAGCCTGTAAAGGATACAGCTAGGGTGATAGGGGCGATGGTTGATTTTGTGATGATGAGAGTCAATAAACATGAAACTTTACTCGAATTTGCAAGATATTCTAAAGCCCCTGTGATCAATGCTTTAAGCGAACTTTATCACCCTACTCAGGTTTTAGGAGATTTGCTTACTATTAAAGAATGGAATAAAATGCAAAATGGTATAGCAAAAGTTGCTTTTATCGGAGATAGTAACAATATGTGCAATTCTTGGCTTATTACGGCTGCGATTTTGGGCTTTGAATTTAGTATAGCTATACCAAAAAACTATAAAATTAGCCCTGAAATTTGGGAATTTGCTATGAAACAGGCTTTGATTTCAGGAGCTAAAATTTCCTTAAGTCATGATAAATTTGAAGCCTTAAAGGATAAAGATGTAGTCATTACCGATACTTGGGTTTCTATGGGTGAAGAGAATGAAAAAGAACGCAAGATTAAAGAATTTGAAGGATTTATGATTGATGAAAAGGCTATGAGTGTTGCCAATAAAGACGCGATATTGCTTCATTGTTTGCCTGCTTATAGGGGTTATGAAGTGAGTGAAGAAATTTTTGAAAAACATGCAGATGTGATTTTTAAAGAAGCAAGAAATCGCCTTTATGTGGTAAAAGCCTTGCTTTGCTTTTTGGATAATCAGAGAGGAAGAGAATGAAAGAGCTAGAAAAGTATAGCACTTGCTTAAAACGCATTGATGAATTTAGTCAAAATCTAGGAATAAAGAAAAAAGATAGAACGATTTTTAAAATGAAGCAAAGCGAGAATGAAAACGAAAAATGTTTAGTTCTTGAAAATGGAAGTTTTGATTCTCCTGAGCCTTGGTTTGTGATCGATGAAAACGATGAAATTCACACTTTACTTTCTTTACAAAGTCTTAAGAATATACTTGAAAGTTTAAAACAAAGTCAAAAAGAGAATTTTGAATTGCGTTTAGAAAAGGCGATTTATCAACAAATTCCTGTAGATTTTAACGATGTTTGGACGGTTGCTATGGATGAGATCAAGCAAAAGGCACAAAATGGCACCATGGAAGTTAGTATTGATCTTGAAAAATTAATTTCTAAAATCAAACAAGAACATCCAAATTTATTTGTAGATATGCAAGCGATGATAGAAAGGGTAAATCAAAATGAGAGATTATAAAGCTTTTGTAAGATACTCTAAAGCAGGACCACGCTACACTTCTTATCCTACAGCAGTAGAGTTTAATGCAAATTTCAAATACGAAGAATATATAGAAATTTTAAAAAAGCAAGATAGATCTTTATCGCTTTATTTTCATTTACCTTTTTGTAGGAGTGCCTGTTATTTTTGTGGTTGCAATGTTATTTATACAGCCAAAGAAGAGAGTAAAGAAAGGTATTTAACTTATATTTTTAAAGAGCTTGATATTTTAAGTACCATTTTGGATACCAAGCGTGAAGTGGTGCAAATGCACTTTGGGGGCGGAACTCCAACTTTTTTTAGTGCTAAACAACTTCAAAATTTGATTTTAAAAATCAGATCTATTTTTAGAAATTTTTCTAAAGATGCAGAGATTAGCTGTGAGATCGATCCGCGTTTTTTAAATGACGAACAAGCCACAGTTTTAACACAAAATGGCTTTAATCGTATCAGCTTTGGAGTGCAGGATTTTGATGAAAAAGTTCAAAAAGAAATTCATCGCATCCAGCCTTTTGAATTAACACAAAATGCTTTAAATCTTGTAAGAAGCAAAGGGATAAAGTCTGTAAATATGGACTTAATTTATGGTTTGCCTTATCAAAATTTGCAAAGCTTTACACAAACTTTAGAAAAAGTTATGCTTTTAAACCCTGATCGTTTGGCGATTTTTAATTACGCTCATGTGCCTTGGCTTAAGAAAAATATGAGAAAATTTGATGAAAATACCCTGCCAAGTCCTGATGTTAAGCTTGAAATTTTAGAATTTTGTGAGAAATTTTTAAGCAAAAATGGCTATAAAATGATAGGAATGGATCATTTTGCAAAAGAAAATGATGAGCTTTTTAAAGCTTTAGAAAATGGAACTTTGCATAGAAATTTCCAAGGTTATACTACTAAAGGCGGTGCTGATTTAGTCGGTGTCGGGCTTACAAGTATAGGTGAAGGACAAAGACATTATGCACAAAATTTTAAAGATATGTCAAGTTATGAAGCTGCATTAGATAGAGGAGTTTTGCCTTTTGAAAGAGGCGTAGCTTTAAGCGATGATGATGAACTTAGAAAAGCAGTGATTATGGAGTTAATGGCAAATTTTAAGCTTGATATCAAGTCAATAGAAAAAGAATTTTGCATTGATTTTCAGGAGTATTTTAAAGAGGATTTAAAAGCTTTAGAAGAATACAAAGATTTTATTAATTTTGATGAAAATTTTATCAAAGTCAATGAAACAGGCGTTTTGCTTATAAGAAATATTGCCATGTGTTTTGATGCTTATATGAAAAACATTAGTGAAGATAAAAAAGTATTCTCAAAAACGGTGTAAGATGAAATTTAGTCAAATAAGTGATGCTTGTGTTAAATGTGGCAAATGTATACCTGTTTGTACTATACATGAAGAAAATCGCGATGAAATTACTAGTCCAAGAGGATTTTTAGATCTTTTAGCTGCTTATAAAGAGGGAAGTCTAGAACTTGATAAAGAAGCTAAGAAAGTTTTTGAATCTTGTTTTTTATGCACCAATTGTGTTGAAGTATGTCCAAGTAAATTAAGAGTAGATAATGCCATAGAAGAAGTTCGTTATGATATAGCTAAAAAATTTGGTATAGCTTGGTATAAAAAACTTATTTTTTTCTTTTTAAGAAGACGCAAAATTTTAGATTTGGTAGCTAAGCTTGGCTATGTGTTTCAAAGTTGTGCGTTTAAAATTCAAAATGAGAATGAAAATACAGGTATGAAGGCAAGATTTTCCATGCCTTTTGTTAAAAAGGGAAGATTGCTTACAAGTTTTAATAAAAAAAGTTTCTTAAATTCTAATCCAAAATTTATCAATAATGATGGAGAAAAAACAATAGGTTTTTTTGTAGGTTGTTTGGCGAATTATTTTTACATAGATACGGCTAATGCAGTGCTTAAAATCGCTAAGGAATTAAAAATCAATGTGGATTTGATGAAAGAACAAGTGTGTTGTGGAGCGCCGCAATTTTTTACGGGTGATTTTAAAAGTGTTGAAGTTTTGGCTAAAAAAAATATTGAGTATTTTGAAAAAAAATTAGAAAAATTAGATGCTATTATAGTTCCTGAGGCCACTTGTTCGGCTATGTTAAAGATAGATTATGAACATTTTTTTATAATGCAAAATGATTTAGACTGGGCAAAACGCGCAAAATGTGTGTCATCTAAGATATATATGGCTAGCGAGTATTTTTATAAATTTACTTCTTTGGAAGAAATTTTAAAAACAAAAAATAAATTTAATTATAGCATTACTTATCACGATCCTTGCCATGCAAGAAAAATGCAAGGGGTTTTTAAAGAGCCAAGAGAACTTTTAAAAACAAATTATCATTTTGTAGAAATGAGTAATTCTAATGCTTGTTGCGGTTTTGGTGGAGTGAGTATGCAAACGGATTATTATGATAGAGCTTTAAGTGTAGGGCTTAAAAAAGCACAAATGATCGATGAAATTAAGGCTAGTGTGGTAAGCGCCGAGTGTTCAGCTTGCAGAATGCAAATTTCAAATGCATTAGAACAAAATTCAAGCAAGGTTGTTTTTGCTAGTCCTTTAGAACTTATAGCAAAAGCTTTGTGATGATGAAGATAGTATTTAAAGGCAAAAGTTCTGAATACGAAATTCAAAGATCGTGCTTTTGTGTTGATGCTTTTGTGATTAAAGATAAGATTGAAGAACGAGATGGTGTTGATTTTATCACTTCAAATGTAGATCTTTTGGAATTTAGTGATGACAGTTTTACTTTTGAAGAAATTGTAAAACATTTTAATATTTGTAATAGTGAAGATATGATTATCGTTGAAGATTTTGACATGAAATCAAACAAAGATAATCAAAACCAAGAAGATGATATAGAACACAACATCTTAAAATCCGAAAAAATAATACATGAAAACACAAAACAAACAAGTATACAATTTAAAAATTTAAAATTTTTTTCAAGAATTTTTAAAAATGAAAATTTTCTTTCTGATTTTAAAGAAAGTAAGCAAGAAGTTGTTACTATCAAAAAACACGAAAAACTTGAAATTTTTAAAAATTTATCTCAAGAAGATCAAGAAATTAGCTTTGTTAAAATTGAAATTTTAAATTATGATAGTAATGAAGATAGTTTAAGCTTTAATCTTGATATATTTCCAAGCGGTATGAGTTATAAGTACGGAATTTTAAAAGGCTCTATGCATATTATTTTACAAGGTAAAACTTCTAGTACGATGCTTTTTCCGTTTTTAAAAAGTATGATTTATAAAAATAAAAGTGAAAATTCAAGTGAAAAAATTTTTACTTTAATGATAAATCAGAAAAAACGCTATAAGCTTATCACAAATCTTTCTTAGTTTTATTTTATTATATTTTCTATATTAGAGCGATTTTTTTCAATTAAAGAGCGATTTTTTTGAGTTGTTTCTTTAAGATCGGCTATATCTTCTTTCATGTTTTGTATGTTTTGGTTGAGTAATTTTATCTTTTTTTCATAGCGAGTAACGATGATAAAGACTACAAATAAAAATATAATAATCAAAAAAATAAATGCTAAAAATTCCATATTTTTCCTTTTTAAAACTAGATTTTGAAATATATCATTTAAATACTTCAAAAAACTTTTACGGGTTTTTTATTTTGTATTTTAGTTTTTTTATCTTTAAACTTATATATAAATTTTCAAAAAGTAACAAAAAAATATATAAAAAAATAATTAAATTAAAAAAATAATTAAAGATAATAAATATCTTATTTTTTTATGTTATATTTTAATAAATATCTAAAAGGATTTTAATATGGAAAAATCACTTTTATTTCATTTTAGACGCATTGGAGTTGAATTTATAATTTTTAGTGTTTATGCTGTTTTTAGTATCTCTTGGGCAGCGACAGGATCTTTAATGCCTTTGATTTCAAATGATCTTGCTCTAAATACTCAGCAAGCTACTTTAATCACTAGCATGATAGTAGTTGCGAAAATTTTTGGTGCTTCATTTACTGCTTTTTTAGTTTATAAATTCGGATTAAAAAAGGGATATTTTTTAGGCTGTATTTTAATGAGTTCGGGTATATTTTTAAGTTTTGTAGATAGTTATAGCGGTATTTTGGTTATAAGATTTTTAACAGGGCTTGGTTCAGCTTGTGCTTTAGTTTGCTTAGTGCCTATTGCACAGCAATGGTTTGAAAAAAAGCTTTACATTTTGTAATTAGTTTTAACATAGCTTCAAATTTAGTAGGCATTACCCTAGGACTTGTTTTAGCTGAAAGCATCTCAAATTATTTTGGAAATTGGAGAGATTCTTTATCATTTTATGCTTGGATTAATTTGATTTTATTGATTTTGTGGCTTTTTATAGGTAAAGATGAGAATAAAAAAGAAGAAAAAAGAATAATGCAAAAGATCTTATTTATGCTTTAAAATCTCGTGTTGCTTGGGGTATGATTATTTTTTACATAGGACCTATTTTATTTTTAAATTCTCTTTTTACTTTTTTACCAACTTTTTATGCACAATATGCAGGTTTTAGTAAAGAATTAGCTGATTTTGCTAAAAAAGAAATTCCAGCCTTGGCTAATTTTGCTATTATTTTTGGTCCTTATCTTGGATTATTTTTTAAAAGAAAAAATATTTCTTTTAAAATAATGCTATTGTCTGGAGGAGCGTGTATTTTTATATGCGGATTTTGTATGTTGTTTTTACAAAATTTAGTATTGATACAGATTTTTGCTGTGTTATCGGGTATTTTTTATTCTATGTGGTTTCCATTTTTCTTTAATCTACCTTCAGAATTAAAAAATTCCAATCCAAATCAAACTGCTTATATTATGAGTGCTTTTTGGAGTATTACCTTTGTTATACTATCATTTAATCTATGGGTAGTATCTTGGAGTGTTGATAAAACCCATAGTTTTACTTTGGGTTTTGTTTATATTTTTGTTTTGATTTTTATTTCAGCGATCTTAGCACAATTTGTTTTACCTAGAAGAGAAAATTTTATACAAGGAGAAAAATAGAATGAATTTAATTCCAGAAATACTAGACTTACAAGGCGAATTTGAAAAAATTCGTCATCAAATTCATGAAAATCCTGAGCTTGGTTTTGATGAATTATGTACTGCAAAATTAGTGGCACAAAAATTAAAAGAATTTGGTTATGAGGTTTATGAAGAAATAGGAAAAACAGGCGTTGTTGGGGTTTTAAAAAAGGGAAATAGCGATAAAAAAATAGGACTTCGTGCAGATATGGATGCTTTGCCTTTACAAGAATGCACAAATTTGCCTTATAAAAGCAAAAAAGAAAATGTAATGCATGCTTGCGGTCATGATGGGCATACTACTTCTTTATTGCTTGCTGCAAAATATTTAGCAAGTCAGAATTTTAATGGCACTCTAAATCTTTATTTTCAACCTGCTGAAGAGGGTTTGGGTGGTGCTAAGGCAATGATAGAAGATGGATTGTTTGAAAAATTTGATAGTGATTATGTTTTTGGATGGCACAATATGCCTTTTGGTAGCGATAAGAAATTTTATCTTAAAAAAGGTGCGATGATGGCTTCTTCGGATGGTTATAGTATTGAAGTTATTGGAAGGGGTGGTCATGGAAGTGCTCCAGAAAAGGCAAAAGATCCTATTTATGCTGCTTCTTTGCTTGTTGTGGCTTTACAAAGTATAGTATCTCGCAATGTTGATCCCCAAAATTCAGCAGTTGTAAGCATAGGAGCTTTTAATGCAGGACATGCTTTTAATATCATTCCAGATATTGCAACGATTAAAATGAGTGTTAGAGCATTAGATAATGAAACTAGAAAGCTAACTGAAGAAAAAATTTATAAAATTTGTAAAGGTATTGCACAGGCTAATGATATAGAGATTAAAATCAATAAAAATGTTGTTGCACCAGTGACCATGAATAACGATGAAGCTGTGGATTTTGCTAGTGAGGTTGCAAAAGAATTATTTGGAGAAAAAAATTGTGAATTTAATCATCGTCCTTTAATGGCAAGTGAGGATTTTGGATTTTTTTGCGAAATGAAAAAATGTGCCTATGCTTTTTTAGAAAATGAAAACGACATTTATTTACATAATTCTAGTTATGTTTTTAATGATAAGCTTTTAGCTAGGGCTGCAAGTTATTATGCGAAGCTAGCTTTAAAATACTTAAAATAAAAACTAATCTAGAATTTCAAGCACAATTTCTTCCTTTAAACCTTTGATTTGAATTTCTTTGAGTTTTAGGTTTGAAGGAAGGTTTGCTAAAAGCTCTTTATTGTTTTTTACTTGGTTTTTTGCACTTATGGAGAGTAAAATTCCCCTATAAGCTTTAGCAAAATGACTGATGACTTTACCATTTTTTACAAATTTATAGGTATAAAATTTCTTTTTTGGGGTATAGAATTTATCATAAAATCCTGCTCTAAGGTCAAGTATTTCTTCATTTTCCAAGTATTCATCTAAGGCTTTACTAAAATGTTCTTTATAAAATTTCTCTATGGCAAAATTTCCTATTTTAGCCCCTTGCTTGAATTTATAAAAGGGTAGGGTATCATTAGCTCTTACAACGCCAAAAAGATTAGAAAATATAAGAGTATTTTCTAAAATATAAGCTTGACTTTTTTTATCTAAAGCTTTAAAATTAAGATATTCATAACTTACCCCAGTATAAAGCAATATAGCTCCTTGAGTGGGAGCTTGTTTTAAGTCGTGTTTAAATTTATCAATTTCATTTTCATTTTTAATGCCAAAAAGTTCTTGTAAATTCTGTAAACTTGCGTTTTTGATAAATTCTTCATAATGCTTTAAAGCTTCCATTCTATAAGGAAATAATTCTTTAAATATAAATGAGTTTTCATTGATAGGATTTTTTACGCAATTTTCATTTTTGCTTTCACTAGGGGAGAATAAAATTTTCATTTTAGCCTTTTTTGTTAATGTTATGAAACATTAAGAGCAAAGAATTTAATCTTGCTTTTAATGTTTTTGAAGTTTTTATCATTTTAAAATTTAAAACGACGCTCCGCCCATTAACATAGAAAACATGATAAATGGAAGTATAATTTTTAACGCTTCTGTGGCGTCTTGATTGTTGATGCTTAGTTTTTCGATGCTGTCGATTCCCTGTGCGCTATAGTCACTAACAGGGATGTTTTTAAATTTTAAATCAAGATTGAGTTTATAATCATCATTTTGAGTGATATTGTTTAAAATAGCTAAAGCTTTATCAAAGATTAATGCTTGTTCTTCATTTTGACTTTGAGCTTTTAAGGTTTGTAAATTTTCCTTAGCAGTTGCTACATAGCTACTAAATACGCCTTCGGTTTTAAGAGTTGAATCAATTTTAAAATTATTTAAGATGATGTATTTTTGGATTGTATTACTAAAATCTGAAGCTTGTTCGTAGTTTGCTATATTAAGAAGTTCATTGATAGCTTGTTCATCCATAGCTAAAGTTTGAGTGTTAAATTTTATACCCTTAGAATCAAGGTAATTAAGCAAATCTTCTTTTAGATTTATATTTAGATTTGTATTGAAATTTAATTTTGCGTTATAAAATTTTATATCAAGATTATCTAGATAATTGTTTTCTTGTTTGTTGATAGAGTTGTCAAATGATAAAGTGTAAGAATCCGAGCTTAATTTATTGATAAAAGAGCTGATTTTTGGATCTTGTTGAAATAAGCTTGCATTGATGTCACCAGCAACTTTTTCTCCAAGTTTAAAATCTTCAAAAACCAAATTTGATTGTATGCTTTTTTGGTTTTTAAAAAGATCGTTGTAATATTCTTTAATGCTAATTGATGTATTTGCTTTGCCTTTGTAAATTTCATTTGAGCGAATTTTGATATTTTTTGCTTGAAATAGTTCTTGATACTCATCGTTATTATCTTTTGCAAGAGTTTTGAAATTTGGACTTAAACACGCTATAAAATCACCATCTGCATTGCATTTAAAATCAGAAAATTCAATCTTTATTCCAGAATCCTGAGAAAGGCTTGCAATTTCTTGTTTAACTGTTTGATTTAGTTGATTTTCATATTTTTTAACTGTTTTTTCATCTATGGAATTTCCGCAAGCTGAAAACAAAACAGCTATTCCAATAGAGAGAAAAATACCTTTTTTCATAGTTTTCTCCTTAAAAATTTAAAAAAAGATTATATCTTTTTTTACTTAAAATTTAAACAATGCTAAAAGAGAGTGTGAGATTAATTACATTTTTACACATAGGAAAATCTTTTTAGTTTGTTTCAAATGCATTATTTATAATTTTAAGTATAATTAACCTTGCAATTATTATATATTTTTGCAATAGCTTTAAGCTTATTTTTAAAGAAAGGAAATGTATGAAAAAAATACTTCTAAGTGTTTTAACGGCCTTTGTTGCAGTAGTATTGGCTGCTTGTGGAGGAAATTCTGACTCTAAAACTTTAAATTCTCTTGATAAGATCAAGCAAAATGGAGTTGTTAGGATTGGGGTATTTGGCGATAAACCACCTTTTGGTTATGTGGATGAAAAAGGAAACAATCAAGGCTATGATATAGCTTTAGCTAAACGCATAGCAAAAGAACTTTTTGGCGATGAAAATAAGGTGCAATTTGTTCTTGTTGAAGCTGCAAATAGGGTTGAGTTTTTAAAATCAAATAAAGTAGATATTATTTTGGCTAATTTTACTCAAACTCCACAAAGAGCCGAGCAGGTTGATTTTTGCTTGCCTTATATGAAAGTGGCTTTAGGTGTAGCTGTACCAAAGGATAGTAATATAACTAGCGTAGAAGATTTAAAAGATAAAACTTTACTTTTAAACAAAGGCACAACAGCGGATGCTTACTTTACGCAAAATTATCCTAATATTAAAACTTTAAAATATGATCAAAATACCGAAACTTTTGCCGCTTTGATGGATAAAAGAGGCGATGCTTTAAGTCATGATAATACCTTGCTTTTTGCTTGGGTGAAAGATCATCCTGATTTTAAAATGGGTATTAAAGAGCTAGGTAATAAAGATGTTATTGCACCAGCAGTTAAAAAAGGCGATAAAGAACTTAAAGAATTTATCGATAATTTGATCATTAAACTAGGCCAAGAGCAGTTTTTTCACAAGGCTTATGATGAAACTTTAAAAGCTCATTTTGGAGATGATGTTAAGGCTGATGATGTAGTGATTGAAGGTGGAAAAATTTAACAAAGGGCTTTTTTGCCCTTTATATTGATTTAGGATAAAATATGCAAAAAAAATACAAAAATATTATTTATGCTTCTTTGGGTGGAATTTTAGAATTTTATGATTTTGTGCTTTTTGCCTTTTTTTTGGATATTTTTGCTAAGGTATTCTTTCCGCAAAATGATGCTTTTTGGATGCAGATAAATGCTTATATAGCCTTTGGTGCTGCTTATTTAGCGCGTCCTTTTGGTTCTATTGTGATGGCACATTTTGCTGATAGATATGGAAGAAAGAATATTTTTTATATTTCTATGCTTTTGATGGTTTTGCCTAGTTTTGCTTTAGCTTTTTTACCAAGTTATGAAAGTATAGGTATATTTGCTACTTTGATTTTATTTACTATTCGTATTTTGCAAGGTTTAGCCGTTGGAACCGAGGTGAGCGGAGCTTGGATTTATGTGAGCGAATTTGTCAAAGGGCGTCAAATTCCTTTAGCTCTTGGTTTTATTTCAGCGACTTTAACCATAGGTTTATTGCTAGGAAATATTGCCACTTTAGGCATAAGATCTTATTTTACCCCTGAAGAAGTTCAAAGCTATGCTTGGAGAATTCCTTTTATCATAGGAGGATTTTTTGGAATTTTAGCTTTGTTTTTAAGAAATAAACTCAGCGAAACTCCAGAATTTATAAAAGTTCAAAATGAAAAGAAAATTTTAAATTTTCCATTGTTTGAAGCTTTAAAAACTCATAAAATGAGCATGCTTGTTTGTTTTTTAATGACCATGGTTTTAACAAGCGGTGTGGCAACTTTGATGATTTTACCTAAGTATTTTGAAAGTCTTTTAGCTATGAGTAAAACTTCTGCTTTATGGGTGCAAAATTTTGCTATCTTAGCGGTGATTTTTGGAGCTTTATTTCAAGGTTTTTTAGCAAGCAAATGGGGAAGCTATAGGATTTGTTCTATTTTTAGTATAGCTTTTATTATCTTTGGTATGCTTTTTAGTTTTTATGATGAGAATTTTTTATTTTATTTTTTACTGGCTTGTTTTGCACAAGGTATTATCACTTTCGCGCCTGTTTTTATGACGCAAATTTTTAAAAGCGAGCTTAAATTTAGTGGGCTTAGTTTTGCTTATAATATTTCTTATGCGATTTTAGGCTTTTTAACCCCTTTTGTAGTTAATGCTTTTTATAAAGAGTATTTAGGTATTTATCTTGCTATAGTGGGATTTTGCTCCTTGCTTTGTGTGTTTTTGTTAAAACGCGTTTTTGCAAGAAGCAAGATTAAAGAATTAAGCATTGTCTTTTAAAACTTCAAAAACAACCTTAGATATTTTTTCAACTGAAGCGATTTCACAATGCTCATCAGTTGAATGAGGATTATGGATATTTGGGCCTATAGAAGCACATAAAAGCTCTTGTTTTTTCTCTATAATACCACACTCAAGTCCTGCATGGATAGCTGAAACTTTGGCATTAGGCGATAGTTTTTTAAGTGCTTTAAAAACCATGTCGCTAAGTGCGTTTGGTTTGCCTTCCCAAGGCGGATAGAAATTAAAACTTCTTACTTTAAAATCAAAAGCTTTGAAAAATTCTAAAGTTTCAAATTCTATTTGCTTAAGCCCATCAAGTATATTAGATCTTGCAAAAAGTGCGAATTTGATTTGTTTATCTTGCATTCTTAAAGTAGCTAGGTTAATGCTTGTTTGAACTATACCTAGATTTTCATCATAAGCTCTAACTCCATGAGTAAAAGAATTGATAAGGCTTAAAAGTTTTTTACTTTGATCGCAAATTTCAAATTCACCTTCTTCTTTAAATTTGCATTTTATCCAGTTATTACTCTTTACTTCATTTTTAAAATGCACTAAAGCTTTGGCGTGTTTAGGTATAGAATTGATTCTTTCTCCGCCTTCAAAAGAAATGATTTCTCCTTCATTTTCTTGTATGAATTTAGCCATTTCTTTGATGGAACTTTTTTCATTGCGTATGATATTTATGCCTGAGTGTCCACCTTTAAAATTTTGTGCACAAAGTTCATAAATTTTACCCTTTTTTGTAAGGGTATTAAAAGGCAAGCTAGCTTCTATATCTACTCCACCTGCACAACCTATCATGATCTCATCATCGCTTTCATGATCTAAATTTAAAAGCATTTTAGATTCTAAAGTGTGCTCGAGTGAATTCACTCCCATGAGTCCTACTTCTTCATCGTTTGTAAAAAGACACTCTAAATTTTCAAATTCAGCCATAGCACTCATCATGATGGCTATACCTATACCATTATCTGCGCCAAGACTTGAATTTTTGGCTCTTAAAAAGCCATTTTCTTCATAAACTTCTAAGTTTGGTGCATCGCCCATACAGACCATATCATAATGGCTTTGTAAGCAAATTTTTGGTTTGCCTTTTATGGCATGGATATTTCCTGCTTTATCTATATTCACTTTAAAGCCTTTATCTTTAGCATAAGAGCTTAAAAATTCTTTCATTTGTTCTGTTTCATAACTGCAATGAGGAATTTTGCATAATTGTTTAAAATTTTCTATAACATTTTGCATTTTATCTCCTTTGTTTTGATAAAATTATGGCATATTTTTTAAAATTTAAAGGCAAAATGATTAAAAAATGAGAATAAATTATAAAAAATTATTTAATTTAAGAAAATTGCTAAGTGATCCAAAAAAACTTTTTTCTGTATTAATCTTCACTCTTGTAGTTGTTTTTATTCAGAACTATATTGCCCAAAATTCTAGTTTTGAAGGAAAAGTAGTTAGAATTATTGATGGAGATACTATAGAAGTTAATCATGAAAACAAACTCGCTAAAATAAGATTTTTTGGTATAGATGCACCAGAACTTAAACAAAGTTTTGGGAAGCAATCAAAAGAAGCTTTAAGTAGAATTTTAAGTAGTAAACAAGTTGAAATTATTTATAAAAATAAAGATACTTATGGTAGAATTGTTGCTATTGTAAAGCTTAATGATGTTGATATTAATCGATTTTTAGTAAGTAAAGGTTATGCTTGGGCTGATACTTACTATAGCAATGCTTATATCAAAGAACAAGAAAATGCTAAGAAAAATCATTTAGGTCTTTGGAAAGAGAGTAATCCTATAGAGCCTTATAAATGGAGAAAACACAATAAATTCTAAGGAAAAACATGAAAAAATATACTTTAATGATACTATTAGCTTTAGGAATTTCTGGATGTTTTGTAAATGAAAGAGGGATTTCAAATCGTTTTTATGATGATTGTAAAGAGTATTATGATGGAAGCGGAACTTATCATAAGGATTGCTCAAAAAATTGGGTGGATATTAAAATGACTCCTTGATTATTTTCCACCCACAGAGGCCATTAATGCAGCTGCTACAGCTTCTGGATTTTTGATTTTGGTATCTTGTTCTTGATTTTCCGTAGGTTTAACAGTGTTAAGTGGCGGACGCTTGAGTTTAAATATATGCTCATCGGTGCTAACAACTTGTATCGTTCCTTCAAACATTTTAATTTCTTTAACATGCCCAACCACTTTTACATCTCTTTTTTTGGAGGTGTCGTCAAAAAGTGCATGAGCTTCAAGTTCTAAAACATCGCCTAATTTAAGCGGAGCATAAAAAAAACATTTTGATCCAATAATCACTGAAAATTCTTTATTGATAGAGGCTTGTGCTACATAGTTTGCCGCAGCGAAAATAAAGGCATCAAAAATCAATCCTTGATCATCTGCTACCATTTCGCTTGTAGTTATTAAAATTGATTTGGCATAGTTTTTATCAATTTCGATAATGGTTCCAGTAAGCGAGGTGTTTAATTCAGGACAAGTAAGTAATTCTGCTCTAACGCGAGATATATCTTCTGCAGATGCGTATTCTTCAAGTTGTGCATATTCTTCAAAATTATCTTTTTTTGCCATATCTAACCTTTAAATTCTACTTATCTACTTCAAAATATCTAAATTTCAATATCGGCAAAAAATAAAAAGAATTTATATTTTAATGCGTATATAAACTCTTTTGGGTGCTTCATAGCCTTCAATGGTAAGATTTTTATCCTTTGGATCTAAGAAATTTTCCAGCGAAAAAGAGTCTATCCATTCTGTTTTTCTTTGTTCGTTTTCATCGGTTTTTTTTGTAGCCAAAACTTCAAATTCTTTAAATCCTGCTCTTTCACACCAGTTTTTTAATGCACTAATGCTTGGCACAAAATAAATATTTGGAATTTTAGAATAAGTTTTATTAGGTACAAGAGCGATTTCTCTCTCATCTTCTATATACATGGTATCTAAAAAAACAACTCCATTTTTATTAAGTCCTGCTTTTAAATCTTTTAGCATTTTTATAGGATCACTTCTATGATAAATCACGCCAAGACAGAAAATCACATCAAATTTCAATCCATAGCTTGGAAGATCCTCTACACCTAAAAGTTCGTATTTTATAGGAGTTTTAGCTAAAGCATTAATGAGTTCAAATTGCAAACGGTATTTGATAGAAGGATCAAAACCTATGAGTTTTACAGGATTAAATTCAAGCATTTTAAACATATAATAACCATTATTACAGCCTATATCAGCAACGCATTTTTGAGAAATTTCGTTCATGAAAGGCTTTAGAATGTTGAATTTAATAAAACTTTGCCATTCTGTATCGATGAAAAGATTGTCTATTTTAAAAGGACCTTTTCTCCATGGTTTGAGTTCTTTTGTTATAGCTAAGATTTCATCTTTGGCTTGAGAATTTGTAGATAAATTTACACTATCATCTAAAGAAAAATTACAAGCAAGATTGAGAGCTTTAAGTTCTTGTATTTTAGCATATAAAGGGTGATTTAGAAATTGTTTTTCGAGTAAATTTTCTTGCATTTTTATCCTTGACATTTGCTTTTAATACTAAATTATAACATTAAAAGCTTTTATGGCAATATAAATTATATGCATTAAATATTTAATCAAAAATAATTTTTTAAAAACTCAAAAATACTTCCCAAAGCTCACATAAGCTTTAGAACTATAATCATCATCTAGTTTATACTTCTTTAAAGC